>JAFQFH010000035.1 GCA_017398685.1 Oscillospiraceae bacterium | reverse complement strand
GTCAAATGAGAAGAATTAGCGAAATTGAATTCATTTTGTGTGATAAAGACTTAATCCCGCCCAATTTTTCCCATTTTTTGGTATAGGGCAAAAACTATCTCGCTATATTAGTCCCTCTATTCTACAAATTCTACTACCATTTTACGCTAATTTCAATAATAATACTATAAATAAGCATAACTGTAGGGTTGCACAAATACACCCTGTCTGGCATCCTATATATAGTGCTTTCCATTTTGTAATCGTCCTATATACAGGAGCCTATTTGTTGGAAATGTTAAGTTTGCTAATTTTATAATAATAATAATTATAAGATAAAATCAGATATAAGTCATTTCTTGGTCAATGCTGTTCAATTTTTTGATACTTACAGGGACGACGGTGTTACCGGCACCACCATAAATAGGCCGAGATTTCAAAAGATGCTCAACCAGAAATGAAGAAGGCGGGCATCTATCAATTGCCCAGCCTCAGGATGTACCGGAAGAAATGAGCGCAGATGTAAAGGAAAGAGTAAAAAACTCAACCAAGGCATGGAATGAGTGGGACACTTGGCGCAGAGAAAACGGCATCTATCAGCCGGAGGTTTTTATAGCACCGGAGGGCTGTGACATAGCCGACTATATTGAAAATACGGATGGAACTTACACAGTTATTTTCTATGGTGCGGTGCTTACTCATGACGATTCCGGTGAGGTAGTTGATGTTAAACACGTAGAAATGGAACGGCGTATTGCCACGGCGGAAGAGTTTGAGCAGGACACGGCCTTTGCCGAAACCATGGCTAAAGGTTTTTCCGGATATGACTTCAAGTATCATGTAGAGAGTCAGGAAATGGCAAATAAGTTGGAGGAAATTGCCGCAAAATACAGCCTTAATGTTCGCCATACCTCCACTCAACTTTTCCAGAATTTCGGTGACCAGACGGAATTTCTTTCCCGTGAGGAACTTACCAACAAAATAAATCAGGTGTGTACCGAGGATGGAGAGCTTTTCCGTACTGTTCCCACCGGCTACGATAAGTTTTATTATTTTGATGAAGGAACCTTTGCAGTCAGCTTTTATACCACTAACGATTTTTCTAATTCCGGTACTCGCTGCTACCTCTACAATTCTCCTTATGGAACCTTATCCAGCGGTTTTGAAATTATTGCTGAGGTAGAAAATGCCAGCGCAATGAACTCTTATATTCACACTGCCCCGGATGGCAAAGAAGTCACTGTTCTTCATAACGGTGCTGATATGTACGCCTATATCTATCTGGAGGATTCTTTTGTAACTCTGAGTTTCCATCAGGCCAATGGTCTGAGTACAGAGGAAATCAACGGCATCATTGATATGGTTAATTTCAGCGCGATTAGCTAAGCAACACGCCATATCAATATGTCAAAAACAAACGAGCTTTATAACTGGCTTCCTTGCCCCATTTGTAAAGGCAAGACCCGAACTATGCTACGCCGTGATACAGTGCTAATAAACTTCCCGCTGTTTTGTCCCAAGCGTAAAAGTGAAACTCTAATCAACGCAAACAAACTTAATATCACTGTTATCACAGACACGGACGCATAGACGCAGAGCCGATAACCCGCAAGCCTGATGGCACGAGTTATCGGCTCTTTCAATTAAATAGACGTAAACAAGAAAGGTCTGCGTAATAAAAAATAATACGGAGTGTCCTCAAATCCTTTAAGGACACTCCGCATGAAGCATATTGATAATAATGATACGGTTTCAAATAGTTTCATTTGGTTTCACTCAAAAATGAAACTATTAAGCGGGAAGTGAAACTCTCTTTTGGGACTGAAACTATGCTGATCCGTTTATCAAATTGGAATATATTATTCTGCAGTTATCTCTCTGATTTTATTTGAATAATCATTGCCATGGTTTATGGAAAACTCGCCGTGATATAACTTAGGAAGAACTTGCAATACACTCTCTTGCAATGCTTGATGAATTATTCTAGCAGATTTTTGCATTGCTTTATTTTCTTTTCCGCCAACAAATATATAAACCTTTGCGCTACAGTTCTTTATGGATTCCTTTAAGGAATATAACGAATTTGCCTGTAAAAAAGCAATCATATCTTTCTTAGATATGGCACAAGTATCTCTAAAATAATAGTCAAATAAATCGGATTTTATTTTAAGTGACTTGAATTGTAATTTAGAAAACCATTTGTACTGTATTAACCCAAAACTACTTTCAAATGCAGGCTTAATCATAGAATGTGTTAGTTTTGAGGGTATAACCAGTGCACTTTCAATGATGGCATAATTACAAACATCGTTGCGTTGCGACAAAATCTCCAGTAAAATCTGCCCACCCAAGGATAAACCACCAATTAAAAAAACAGAACCTCCAAAATGTGCATCAATAAAAGCGATGATTTCAGCAGCATTATCTTCTATGGTTGTAAAAGATTTATCACTTTCTGCGTGACCATCCAGTATAGGCAGGATTATATGATAATCTTTTTGAAGTGATTTTGCTACGTCTTCATAATTCCACCACGATAATCCGCCTCCATGCAAAAGAAGGATTGTTTTATTGTTTTCTTTCCCGTATTCAACATAATGCACGCTCTTTCACCTCCATTACAAATTCAAGTGTGTCGAATAGACTGTATCAAATTGCTGTGTAAATATCAACCAGTATAGAAAAAGCACGATGGTTTCGTATCAAAACCATCGTGCTAATTTGGTCGGAATGTAATTATAGGGTTTATACAAAAAACCAAATCAAAGCCCAGCGGAGCGGGTTTGATTTGGAAAGGAGCTGCGACAGAATGAGTGAGAAGTGACTTTTGTAAAAAAGTCGCTGCGAACGATATGTCGTCCGCAGCGACGTGGTCCGAGTGGAGGGATTTGAACCCCCGGCATCTTGGTCCCAAACCAAGCGCGCTACCGAGCTGCGCTACACCCGGATATCTTATTCTATTGTTGCCATGCGCCAAAGATACGTACACATCATATTACTGCGCAGGCAAGGCGTATTATACAACAAAGCGGCGGCAAGTTCAAGTTATTTGTTGATGTTTTTGTCCGGCTGTGATATCATGATAAGACATGAAATTATAGTCAAGGAGCAGACTTGCCCCATGAGAATGAGAAAAAGGCACAATCTTGCGCCGCGCATGGAAAAGTGCGCTGCGCTGCTTATAGAGGACGTTTTTGAACGCAAGGGCAAATGGAGAGAGCTTATGCCCGGCTGTGACGCACTGTCGCTGGAGCTGGGCTGCGGCAAGGGCCGCTTCACCGCAGACACGGCGGAAAATAATCCCGGCAAGCTCTTTATCGCCCTTGAGAAAGTAGCCGATGCCATGATAATCGCCATGGAGCGGGTGCAGACGAGAGAGATCGGCAACGTGCGCTTTATCTGCGAGGACGTGGCAAAGATGGCGGATATGTTCGATGCCGGCGAGGTGGACAGGATATACATAAACTTCTGCGACCCCTGGCCCAAGAGCCGGGACGCCAAATTTCGCCTGACAGCGCCCTCCTTTTTGCGTCTCTACGCCCAGCTTCTCTCCACCGGCGGGCAGATACATTTCAAGACCGACAATCGCCCACTCTTCGACTGGTCTGTGGAGCAGTTTGAAAAAGAGGGCTGGAGCATCTCCCAGCTTACAAATGACCTGCACTGTGACGGCATAAACGGCGTTATGACCGACTATGAGGCCAAATTCCATGCCGAGGGCGTGAAGATAAACCGCCTTGTGGCCACAAGGAAGGACAGCACCCTCACTCTCGCCGCCGGAACGCCCCCAAGGCTGCATGACAGTGCTCTGCGGGACTCACGCGGCTATGATGAGAGCAAGGAAGCCAACAGGAAAAACGCAGCTGATAAGGAAAATTGACATTTTCCGGAGGAAATTTTCAAAATGAGATTTATTTCATGGAACGTTAACGGCCTTCGCGCCGTCATTAAGAAGGGCTTTGAAGACATTTTCTGGAACTTTGACGCGGATTTCTTCTGCTTACAGGAGACCAAGCTTCAGGCCGGTCAGGTTGATCTTGACCTGCCCGGCTACGAAAGCTACTGGTGCTACGCGGAGAAAAAGGGCTATTCCGGCACTGTAATCTTCACAAAGCACACTCCCCTTTCCGTCCGCTACAATATCGGCGTACCCGAACACGGCACAGAGGGCCGGGCGGTGACGCTGGAATACGAAAACTTCTACCTTGTGTGCGTGTACACCCCCAACGCTCAGGACGGTCTGAAAAGGCTGGACTACCGCATGAGCTGGGAGGACGCTTTCAGGGAGTATCTGATGGAGCTGGATAAATCAAAGCCCGTCATCGTATGCGGTGACATGAACGTGGCCCATCAGGAGATTGACCTTAAAAACCCCAAAAGCAACATCGGAAATCCCGGCTTTTCCTACGAGGAGAGGGACAAGTTCACCCAGCTTCTGGAAAGCGGATTTACCGACAGCTTCCGTTACTTCTACCCGGACAAGACGGATGCCTACTCATGGTGGAGCTACCGCGCCGCCGCCCGTGAGCGGAACGTGGGCTGGCGCATAGACTATTTCGTAGTCTCCGACAGGCTGCGGGATAATCTCAAGGACGCATATATTTTCCCTGAGGTGATGGGCTCTGACCACTGCCCGGTGAGTATTGATGTGACATGGTAAAAATAGGGAATACTGAAATAAATGGAAAGCTCTGCCTTGCGCCCATGGCAGGAGTGACGGACTTTGCTTTCCGCCGGGTCTGCCGGGAGCTGGGCGCCGCCATGACCACAACTGAGATGGTCAGCGCCAAGGCCCTCGTATATAAGGACGAGAAGACCAAAAGCATCCTCTACATTCCTGAGGACGAGCACCCCAGTGCGGTGCAGATTTTCGGGCATGAGGTGTCCGTTATGGCGGAGGCCGCCCAGATGGCGCTGGAGCTTTCCGGGGCAGATATTCTGGATATCAACATGGGTTGCCCCGTGGGCAAGGTGATAAAAAGCGGCGACGGCTCGGCACTGATGAAGACGCCGGAGCTGGCCCGGGATATAATAGAGGCTGTATGCAGGGCTGTCAGCAAGCCAGTGACGGTGAAATTCCGCAAGGGCTGGGACGGCGGCAGCGTGAATGCAGTTGAGTTTGCAAGGCTCTGCGAGGAGGCGGGAGCATCCGCCATAGCCGTACACGGCCGCACAAGGGTGCAGATGTACTCAGGCCGCGCCGACTGGGACATCATAAGAGATGTAAAGCGTGCTGTTTCCATTCCGGTCATCGCCAACGGAGATATTTTTACCGCTGAGGACGCGGCCCACATTCTCCGCTACACCGGCTGTGAGCTTGCAATGGCAGGCCGTGGCACCTTCGGCAACCCCTGGCTTTTCAAGCAGGCCAATGCCGTTCTGGCAGGGGAAGAGCTTCCCGCTCTGCCGCCGCTGGCAGAGAGAATGGACACCGCCCTTCGCCAGATAGAGACGCTGGCAGAGCGCGCCGGTGAGCGCATTGCCTGCCTTGAGGCCCGCCACCATATGCCCTGGTATCTGCACGGCGTGGCCCATTCCTCCATATACAGGCAGCAGCTTGTCCGTGTGGAGAAGCTTGAGGATATAAGAAAAATAGTAAAAGACATCAAGAGAGATTTGAAATAAAATTCGTTTTTTAACGAGGATCTTGCTCAAAGGGGGGATCTGGAATGACGCGCGAGCAGGAGGCGGCGGTAATAAACGCCGTACTTGACGGAGATGTGAACGCATACGAGTATCTCGTCAAGGCTTATGAGAAAAATGTATATAACCTGGCTCTGAGAATGGTGGGCAACAGCGAGGATGCCTACGATATGTCTCAGGAGGCATTCATAAAGGCCTACAACTCCCTGCACTCTTTCAGAGGTGACAGCAAGTTTTCCGTGTGGCTTTACAGGATAGTTTCAAACGTATGTCTGGACTATCTGAGAGCCAGAAACCGGAAGGCCACGGTGTCGCTGTCGGTGGAAAACGATGACGGTGAGGACGTGGAGCTTGATATTGCCGATGAGGCAAGCTCTCCCCAGGCGCTTCTGGACAGAAGCCTCACAAGGGACGCTGTGCGCCGGGGGCTTCAGGCCCTGCCGCCGGATCACAGGGAGATACTGTTGCTGAGAGAAATTCAGGGCTTAAGCTATGAAGAGATAGCCGACACCCTGGATCTGGAAGTGGGTACCGTGAAATCCAGGATTTTCCGCGCAAGAAAAAAACTGTGCGCGTTTCTCATAAAAGATGGGAACATTCCCGATTATGTGTCGTCAAGCAAGCTGAGAGGAGGTGATCTGTCATGAACATGTGTGAATATTATCAGGAGCTTATCAGCCGCATGCTGGATGATGAGCTGAACAATCAGGAAAGAAAAGTTCTGGCGGAGCACCTGAGTGTCTGCGAGGAATGTGCGGCTGTATACAGCGCATTTTCCATGCTGTCGGACACCGTTGCAAACGATCTGGTCGAGCCCCCCGAGGAGCTGGCCGAAGATATAATGGCGCATATCCGCCGCGCCGAAATGAGAAAGCGGAATCAGCGAGAGCAGCGGGCAAAGCGCGCCGCCTCCAGACAGATCAGAAATATCGTGGCAGCTGCCGCCTGTGTGGCAGTTCTGGTTGCCGCCGTGGGTGGAGTTTCCGTTGTCAGAAATCTGCGCCGCAGTAATGCGGTTTATGAGAGCAGGAAAATAGAGAGCAGCTCCGGCACCACAGCTCAGGGCGGTCTGGTGGATGCCACTGTTCTGGCTCCCACTCCCGTACCTACCGCAGCCCCCGCTCCCAGCAGCGCACCCGTCTCCCAGTACACCGCTCCCGCTGCCGAAAGCAACGACAACGGCGGTCTGGGCAGCATTATACGCAGTTGGTGGGGTGGAGACGACGGATGGTTCTCATCCCCTGCCCCCACGCCTGTACCTACCTATTCCGTCCCCCAGATAACGCCTCCGGGATATGGCAGCACCGTAACACCCGAGCCCTACGCTCCGCAGGTCGCCCAGTCCGAGGCAGCCCCCATCGTGGTGATACCCGATACTCCTGTGGTGACAGAAACTCCTGTCGTGACTGAGGCTCCCGTTGTGGCCGAGACTCCCGTCGTGACTGAGACTCCCGTTGTGACTGAGACTCCCGTCGTAACCGAGACTCCCGTTGTAACCGAGACTCCCGTTGTGACTGAGACTCCCGTTGTGACTGAGACTCCCGTTGTGACCGAGGCTCCTGTTGTGACTGAGACTCCCGTCGTGACCGAGAACCCCGTCGTGACCGAGACCCCCGTTGTGACCGAGACTCCCGTTGTGACCGAAACTCCCGTTGTGACCGAAACTCCCGTTGTGACTGAGACTCCTGTTGTGACTGAGACTCCTGTTGAGCCTCAGCTCAGCATGGCACAGCCGGATACTTTTTCCGACGCCTTCATCCCTGAAAATTCCTTTGCGCCTGAAGGCATGGCCGGTACTCCCGGAATGGATATGAGCTTCTCAGCTCTCCCCGATTTTGAGGAGGCTCCGGCAGATTTCGCCGCTGTATCTGCGGTCAGCTATGATTTCAGCGAGCAGGACTGCACCGAGTTTGTAAACGCCATATTCGGCCTTGAAGAAGAGACGGCAGATGATGCACAGAGCGTCCAGACCGATGCTGCTGCCGCTGAGGCAAATTCCGGCGCAGAGCAGTATCTCAGCTATATTGACAAGCTTATAGCCACAGAGCAGCTTGTCCCCGTAACGCTGCCGGAGGAACTTTTGCCCGACAGGACGGAGAGTCTGACATTCTCCCACGAAGGCTTTAAGTTCTCACTGGATATCCGGTTTTACGGAGAGCAGATGTGCGTATTGGGCTGTGACGGGCAGGGCCAGCAGCTTTGCTTTATGTCTGATATGAGCGCCGAGGAATACGACACTTTCGTCAAGGATTGTCTTCTTCTTAACGAAGTTGAGTGAAAAACTCCAAGTTTTGCCCGAAAATTGTGACAATTTTAGTTTTTTTGCAGCTTGAAAGCTGCAAATCCCTGTGCTATAATATTTTTTCGGTACAGAACAAAAGATGTCACAAGGTGACTCATCGTGTAAGGAGAGATTATTTTGAAGCGAGTTAAGGTTTCCAACAATGTGATTCGCCGTATGCCCAGATATCTGCGCATGCTGGATGAGCTTATGGAAAACGGTGTAAACCGTGTCTCCTCTTTTCAGTTGGGTCAGCTTCTGGGCCTCACGCCCTCACAGATCAGACAGGACTTCAGCTGCTTTGGTGAGTTCGGTCAGCAGGGCTACGGATACATCGTCTCTGCTCTGCGTGAGCAGATCGCAAGCATTCTGGGCGCTGACAGGGGCTATTCCGCAGTGCTTATCGGCGTGGGCAATATCGGCCGTGCACTTATGGATAACTTCTGCTTCAGTTCCTGGGGCTTCAGTCTTGTGGCCGCTTTTGATGTGAACCCCGCCCTCATCGGCACGAACATCAACGGCGTGAATATATACTCCATGGACGACCTTGAGACTTATCTGCACAACAACAAGGTGGATATGGTGGTTCTGGCCGTGCCCAAGGATGTGGCGATTCCTGTGACCAATATGCTCACCGCCAACGGCGTTGAAGCTATATGGAACTTCACCAATGTTGACCTTACTGCCCCCAACAGCTCCACCATTGTGGAGAACGTGCACTTTTCCGACAGTCTCCTGTCTTTGAGCTACTATGTCTCTGAGCGGCAGGATGAGAAAGCTGCAAGGGCTGCAAGGGCAGAAAAGGCAGAAAATAATCAGTGAAAGTAAAAAGCTTCCTCCCATACCGAGGAAGCTTTTTTTACGGCGAGGATTCAGCATGAAATACGATGCGATAATTTTTGATCTGGACGGGACCTTGTGGGACTCCACCAAGACGGTTGCCGACAGTTGGTCCGCCACGCTCCGCCGTGAGGGTGAAACCCGCTCATACTCCGCTGAGGATATTGCAGGGATCATGGGCTGCACCGACAGGGAGATAGAGGAAAGGCTTTTCCTCCCCTTCAAGGAGCGCGCCCACGAGCTGTGCGTGAAGTGTATGAGCGAGGAGCCTGAGTACGTGGCTGTTCATGGCGGCAGGATATATGAGGGTGTGGAGACAATGCTGGAAACCCTTTCCGCTAAACTCCCGCTCTTCATTGTCAGCAATTGCCAGAGCGGCTATGTGGAGGCTTTTCTGGCATACAGCAAATATGGGCGCTTTTTCAGGGATTTTGAATATCTGGGCAGAAAGGGTCTGAATAAAACGGAAAACATCCGGCTTATCATGGCACGCCATGGTATAGAAAAGGTTGTTTATGTAGGCGACACCGCCCACGATGAAAAAAGCGCAAAGGCTGCCGGCTGCGATTTTATACACGCAGGCTACGGCTTTGGCAGCTGCTATGAGCCGCTGGCCGTAATAGGAAGCCCCTTGGAGCTGTGCTCTCTTGTTCAGATCGTGTAAAAGGAGAATAGCATGAGTGACACCATTGCCGCCATCGCCACCGGTGCACAGATTGCCGCCATCGGCATCATCCGTCTCTCCGGTGACGAGAGCATAAACATAATAGACAGGCTCTTTTTCCCCGCAAGAGGCGGGCTTATGTCCGCCAGTGAGGACAGGAAGCTTGTGTACGGCAGGCTCTGTACTGTGGACGGGGAGCTTCTGGACCTGTGCCTTTGCACCATAAGCCGCGCCCCCAACAGCTACACCGGTGAAAACACTGCCGAGCTTCAGTGCCACGGTTCTCCCGTGGTGCTGCAGGAGGCTTTGAAGCAGATATTTGCTCTGGGCGCAAGGCAGGCAGGCCCCGGCGAGTTTACAAAAAGGGCCTTTCTCAACGGCCGCCTTGAGCTGAGCGCGGCGGAGGCCGTGGCCGACATAATAGACGCCGAAAGCGCCGAAAGCGCCAGAAATGCCGCAGGGCAGCTGTCCGGTGCAGTCAGCCGCCGCATTGAGAGAGTATACTCCGCGCTGGCTGACATAAGCTCCCACTACCATGCTGTACTGGATTATCCGGACGAGGATATAGAGGACTTCCGGCTGACGGAGTATCTCAGCCAGCTTGAAAGAGCAAGGGCAGATCTTAAATCCCTGCTGGATACCTTCTCCCGGGGCAAGCTCCTGAACAGCGGTATTCCCGCCGCCATCGTGGGCAAGCCGAATGCCGGAAAAAGTTCCCTGCTCAATGCCCTTTTAGGTTATGAGCGGGCCATAGTTACCGATATCCCCGGAACTACCCGGGACACCATTGAGGAAAAGCTCAGCATCGGCGGAGTAAGTCTCCTGCTTACGGACACTGCCGGTATCCGTGACACTGATGACAAGGTGGAGCGCATGGGCGTAGAGCGCAGCCGTCAGGCCATGGAGAACGCCATGCTTGTCATTGCCGTGGTGGACGGCAGCGGCACCGTGGATGAAGAGGACATGTCCATCATCCGTGCCGCGGAGAAGGCGGAGAAGGCCATACTGGTTATTTCCAAAAACGATGTGGATATTCCCCATACGGATATAGAGAGCAGCCTGCCCACAATTTCTCTCAGCGCCCGCACAGGCGACGGGCTTGACAGACTTGGCAGGCTCGTAGGGGAGCTTTTCCCACTGCCTCAGGTCCCGGCAGGCGAGATACTCACCAACACCCGGCAGGCAGAGGCCATCTCCCGGGCTCTTGAGTACATGGATGCCGCCTTTGAGGCTATGGGTGCGGGTATGACCCCTGATATAGTGCTCACAGAGACAGAGGGCGCCATGGATGCTCTTGGTGAGCTGAGCGGACGCACCGTGCGCGAGGATGTAACAAACCGTATTTTCCAGCGTTTTTGTGTCGGAAAGTGACGGGCGGGCTTATTTACTCTGTTTGCCGCCCAAAAACGGCTTGACATAAAGGTGCTTTTGTGATATCATCCTTTAGCAATGTGCAGAAGTACCCAAGAGGCCGAAGGGGCTCCCCTGCTAAGGGAGTAGGCGTGTATAAAGCGCGCGAGGGTTCAAATCCCTCCTTCTGCGCCAAAAGGACAAAATCCCGTGAACATAGCGTTCACGGGATTTTTCTTTATTTTTCAATGCCTGTACTTATTTGCATACACAAATTTTCTTTATATTCATAAAGTTTATGCTCTTGTATCAAACAGAACGGAAATGGTGGTTCCCTTGTTCAGTTCACTTTCTACAGTGATTTTTCCGTGATTATACTGTACGGCGTGCTTCACAATAGAAAGGCCAAGGCCGGTGCCGCCAGACTGCTTGGAATGGCTCTTATCCACACGATAGAAGCGCTCAAACACCTTGTCCTGATGCTCGGGAGAAATACCGATACCGGTATCCTGTACGCTCAGCAGAACTTCACCGAGCTTCTGAGCCACATTCACTTTCACGCTGCCACCGGGTTTGTTGTACTTAATTGCATTGTCGCAGAGATTGTAAACGATCTCATACAGCAATCTGCGGACACCATTGACAACACCATCATCGCCGGTCAATTCCAGAGAAACATCTTTCAGCTTTGCGGCATCTGCAAGTGTTTCACAGACTTCCTCAGAAAGAACTTTGAGAGTAACATCTTCACGGGGCATTTCTGCTCCTTCGTCCAACTCTGACAGGCGAATAATATCGTCGATCAGAAAGACCAGTCGAGATGCTTCCTT
>JAFQFH010000034.1 GCA_017398685.1 Oscillospiraceae bacterium | reverse complement strand
GTTCTTCATCGGGTAAGGTTAGATTGGGAATGAGATAACCGTTTTCCTCACGATAAGTGCCACCCATTTGTTCAAATAATGATTTCATTGCAGTTTCCTCCAAATATAATTTTTAGATTTTTCTGCAATATACCGTACCGACTGTCTTTACCACTTGTTTTCAAAACCTTCGTTAAGGCACCTCATCATTTGGCTGAGTGCCTTCTTTTTTTAATTTTAAAGTTCTTCAACAGATACAACGCTTTCCATTGTAGCAAGAGAGTTGAGAAAATCCTTGAGGGAACTATTGTGGGATACATGCACGGATATTACTGCATGGTATCTGTTTTCATTATCTTCACCCTTGTGGCGCGTTATCTCAAGACCGTTGACTTTTATTGATTTCTCACGGCAGATTTTCAGGATTTCCTGTATACATTCGGCCTTGGTGTACTCAACATATAGATTGGACTCACTGGATTTTCTTGCAAATTTGTATTCAATTCTTATCAGAACAAGCTCGGCGAAAAGCACCATAAGAGTCGCAAAAACAGCGCATTCCACGTAACCTGCGCCGCATACAAGACCGATGATTGCAGCTGTCCAAAGTCCGGCAGCCGTGGTCAGACCCTTTACACGCTGTTTTCTTGTAACAATTATTGTTCCCGCACCGATAAAACCGATGCCTGCGATAACCTGCGCACCAAGTCGGGCCATATCGGTAAACAAACCACGCTCCAGAAATAGATACTGGCTTGTAAGCGTTGTCATTGCCGCGCCAAGGCAGATAAGTATATGTGTACGAAAACCCGCCGGGCGACGACGGTATTCACGTTCAACACCAATAAGGCCACCGCAGACCACAGCAAAGCACAGACGGAGCGTAATTGCGGTAAAGGACATATTGCGGACAAAATCAAAAACTTCAAGCATCTACGCTCCTCCTTTCATACAACATCTATGGCCGCAATTCCTTCAAGCGTGGACAGAGTGGCAAGAAAATCAGCATGGCGCATCTTTCTCGGCAAGCGGACAGTGAAGAGCACGCTGAAATCCGAAAGATGCTCGTGCTTTTCCTTTTCGATTTCTACATCATACAGCTTTACATTCTCCGCTTTTATTCTGTTGACTATATTGCCAAGGTTTTCAAAAGTGTCCATCTCCACAAAGATACACATATTCCTTGAGCGCGAAACCATAAAGGCTTCCAGCGCAGGCAGCAGCTTCATGCAAAAGATTATAAGAAACAAGGCCACAAGTACGGCTTCATAAAATCCAGCCCCTACAGCTATGCCCATACAGGCTGAGGCCCAAAGTCCCGCCGCAGTGGTAAGTCCCTTCACCTGCTGTCTGCCGGTAACTATTATTGTGCCTGCGCCGAGAAAGCCAACGCCGTTTATTACCTGTGCTGCAAAACGCGAGATGTCAGTGGACTGTGTGCCTGTAGCAAAATACTCTGCCCAGACGGTCTCCTGCATGAGGACAAGATACTGACTGAGAATTACCGTCAAAGCAGCACCCATAGCTACCAGCATATATGTACGAAAGCCTGCCGGTCTGCCCTTCTTCTCACGCTCGAAGCCCAAAATACCGCCTACCAACATGGCAAGGGCAATGCGGAGCATCATGGAGTAGATATTAAGTTGACGCATCCAGTCAATAAATTCAAAAACACGTTCCATTCGATCTTCCCCACAATTAATCCAATAAAATACACAACAGAGCATTGAGTGCTCAACGCCCTGTCATGTGCTTCATTATATTCTTTTGTCCTGCATTAAACAATACTCAATAAAAGCCAAAATTCAGGCAGTTATTTTGTACATAATTACAAGCATTCAATTAAAGAAGGAATTTCCTCCAGCTGTGTTATCACATAGTCAGGGACAATGTCATCTCTGCCCGGCACGGCCTTGGGATTGAACCAACAGGTTTTTATTCCCGCATTTATGCCGCCGCGAATGTCAGATGTGAGACTGTCACCGATAATTATTGCCCGTTCAGGCTCAAAGCTCTTTATTCTTGCAAAGCATCTGTCAAAAAACTGTTTACTTGGCTTATCGTAACCAATAAGCTCAGATATGAAAATATCCCGGAAATATTTTCCTATGCCGGAGCTTGCCAGACGACCTTCCTGTACACTTGCCGTACCGTTTGAAACAATATACATATCATATCTGCCCCAGAGTTCATCCAGAAGCTGCTGTGCACCGGGAATAAACTGATGGCCCAGACTAAGATTATATTCATAGCTTTTAGCGGCAGCAGCACCCTCAAGCGCTATGCCAAATTCCTTGAAAAGCTGCTCATAGCGCCCGACAAGAACCTGAGGGCGTGTCAGTATTCCGTCCTCAAGCATTTCCCAATGGCGCTTGTTGATCTCGTTGTAGCGGCGCAATATCTGTTCCGTGGGTTCAAGTCCGAACTCACGGAGGGTCTTACTCAGAGCAATGGCTTCCGCTGCATCAAAATCCAGCAGTGTATTGTCAAGATCAAAAAGTATAATGGTGTTTTTCATCATTTTCTCTCACTCAATGTTTTCAGAAGTTCGGAAATGTCCTCAAGGTGCATACCAAGAGAGGCTTTGACCAATACGGCATCACCTTTCATTATAAGCTCCGGCAGTGCCTCAGCGAGAGCCTGCTTTGTTTCAAAATGCACTCCCCTGCCGCCCATGGCCCTGCATGTCTCACGGCTCATGGGGCCGTATGCTGCCAAGAGCTCAACATCCTTTGCAAGCGCGTATTCTCCTGCGTCATAATGAATTCTGGCAGAGTCCTCTCCCTGCTCCAGCATATCTGCCAGAACACACACATGACGACCCGGCATAAGCATGAGTGAGTCAATGGCACATTTCAGGGAGTCCGGATTTGAATTATAGCAGTCATCTATAAGAAAGATGTAGCCGGTATCGCTGACAGCGCCGCGTCTGCCAACGGTTTTGTACTGCGCTATTCCTGCCGCTATTTCATCTGCTTTCATCCCCATTGCAAAGCCAACAGCCGCACCCTCAAGAGCAGCATAGACCATGTGCTGGCCATAGGATGGAATATGTACGGGAAAACATACATCCTCATAGCATATTTCACAGTCAATGGTGCCATCGGGCAAAACCTGTATATTCCCGGCGCGCACATCACAGTTTTCGCCAAGTCCGAAACGAATGATGCGCTGAGGGCAGGATACCTTATCAAGATAGGCATCGTCACCGTTGACAATGACAGTGCCATTCTCTGATACAAAGGGCAGCATCTCGGTCTTTGCGCGGAAAACTCCATCCAGATCATTCAGAAATTCCAGATGTGCATGGCCTATGTAAGTAAATACAGCGATGTCCGGCTTTACCATTTTTGCAAGCACCGTCATCTCACCAAAGCCGGAAATACCCATTTCCACAACAGCAGCCTCATGCTCTTCGCTTATTCTTGAAAGCGTCATGGGTACACCTATCTGGTTATTGAAGTTCTTATCGGTTTTAAGTACGTTGCAGCGCTGAGACACAACCGCAGATACCATTTCCTTGGCAGTGGTTTTACCCACACTGCCCGTAATTCCGATCACCGGAATATCAAGAGTTTCTCTGTATGCCTCTGCAATTTTCTCAAGCGCCGACTGTACATCATCCACCACAAGAACACAGCGCGTCTCCCCATCCGGCACATACTCCGCCAGACAGCAGGCCGCACCCTTGTCCAGAGCTGTGGATATATATTTATGCCCGTCAGTTTTCTCTCCTTTGAAAGCTACGAACATATCAGATTTTTTTACAAGCCGGCTGTCGATAATTATTTCGCCCAGAACGGTGGACAAATCACAATCGCCGTTTATTTTTGCTCCGCAGACCTCTGCTGCATTTTTTATGGTAAAACCATTCATAAGACATTCTCCGTTTTGATTTATGATTTAATAATAACACATGCCCGGCATACTTGCAAAATATATTTGAGTTAAAGCTAATTATGTGCTATAATATAAAAGTTGAAATTTGACTTACAAAGGATAGATAATATGAATTACGTAGTGGTGGACTTGGAATGGAATCAAGCCATGAGCTCAAAGTCCTCCGTTTTCAATAAACTACCCATACGACTGCGCGGCGAAATAATTGAAATCGGTGCTGTGAAGCTGGACGGGAATATGCAGCCCACCGAGGAATTCACAATTGATATAAAACCTGTGTACTTCAAGCGTATGCACTATAAGGTTAAAAAAATTACCGGCTTCGACAAGGAGAGGCTTGCACAGGGTGTTTCCTTTGAGCAGGCACTGACAAAGCTGCGTGAGTTCTGCGGCGATGACGTGACTTTTATCACCTGGGGCTGTGACGACCAGGGTATACTGGAACAAAACATTATTATCCATGACCTGGATTGGGACTGGATCGCAGGCTGGGTCAATTTGCAGCTCATATATAATCTCCAGACCGGCGGGGACAAAAACCAGAAGTCCCTTGCCACTGCCATGGAGCATTTCGGCATAGAACAGACCAGAGTTGCCCATGACGCTTTGGGGGATGCCTATAATACGGCACTTGTATGCACAAAGCTGGATATGTGGGACGGGCTTCGCCTCTACCCTGATGCGGATAGAATTCTCGCCTCCCGTATGCCAAACTACAAACCGCCGGTGGAAAAAACAGGTGACGAGCCTGTGGCCCATGAGAGCTTTGATTTCTTTGTCAGTAAGGCTGCCGCTTTCAATGACGAGGGACTTGGCAAGCTTCTTTGTCCCGGGTGTGCGTCAATGCTTGAGGGAATGAGATGGATAAATCAGGGCGATCAGCGTTATATGAATGTTTTTTCCTGCCCTGAGCACGGAAGCTTTCTTGTGAGGGTGAAATTCAAGAAAAACGGTGTAGACAATTCCTGGAGTGCAAGTAAGCTCGTTTATGCCGCCACTCCGGAAATGCTGGATTTCTACAAGCAGAAATCCACTCAGGCCCGCCGCCGCGGCAGAGGGCATTCTGTCCGGAAAAACAGACCCGCAAATTCACAGCCAAACGAAAAATAAGAGCCGAGCCGGCGAAGCTGATGCTTCGCCGGCTCAAGTATTTTATTCACTTACTTTTTTCAAAATAGGCTCTTGCTATCTTCGCATCGGCCTTTATCTGCTCTCCCAATTGAGTGATTGAGCTGAATTTTTCCTCCGGGCGGATATAAGTTAAAAACTCAAGTCTCGCCTGTCGGCCGTACAGATTGCCGGAATAGTCCAAAAGATAGCTTTCAACATTTACTTTATTATTATCTCCTACCGTGGGACGCACTCCAACATTGGTGACGGCACAATAGCATTTACCGTCATCCAGATATACTCTGGATGCGTAAACTCCGTGCTTTGGTACCAGAACACCCTCGGGGAAATACATATTTATGGTAGGCGTACCCATTTTAGTACCCAGATGGTAGCCGGAGTGGACAGTATCAGAAAGCGTATGGGCATGACCCAGGAACTGATTTGCCCGCTCAATATCTCCGCTTGTAATAAGCTCCCTTATATATGTGGAACTGACCACAATACCGTCTATGGAGAGAGCCGGAATAACATCGCAGCCGATACCACACCCGGCGCAGTATTCCATGAGGCGTGCCGTGGTGCCTTCACCCTTATGCCCAAAGCAAAAGTCATGTCCCACAACAATCCAAGCTATGTTCAGCTCACTGACAAGGTTTTCAATAAAATCGCGCCAGGGCATCTGCATGACACGGCGGTTGAAGTGAATGAAAACCACATTGTCAATGCCGTAGCAGCGTTTAATAATCTCCTGTCGGGAAATGGCGCTGTTTATAAGGGGAACTTCCCTGTTGAACACCAATGTATCAGGGTGCACATCAAAGCTCAGAACCGAGGGGACAGCTCCAATCTGAGCCGCTCTCTCGCTTGTTTTTTTCAAAAGCTCACCGTGGCCCAGATGTACACCATCGAAAAAGCCAAGTGCAATGGCTCTTTTTATCTCTGCCATTTTTTTACCTCTACCTCAAAAAAGCTCTTCACCGTTTTCATCATGCCACTGGAAACCCTGCCCAGCATCAGAAACTCACCGGCTTTTGAATACACCCTGTAGTCACCATCAGGAAGTCCGCTGGGTATCTCATTGCCGCATTTTATGCGCTGTTCTTCCCTTTCATTGGCCAAATACTCCGGGAAAGCCGCAAAAAGACTGTCCACCGGCAAAAGCAGTTCATGCACCCTGCCTTCATCCGCTGCCTTTTGTATATCTTCAATACAAACCGCATTTTCAACTGAAAAATCGCCGGCACTGACGCGGCGAAGATAGCTCATACATCCGCCGCAGCCCAGCCTTTGACCTATATCATAGCAGAGTGTACGTATATAAGTGCCCTTGGAGCAGGATACGTCAATAATGTAATCATCACCATCACGGCCCAGATATTTCATTGCGGAAATCTCGATGCTGCGCTTTTTGCGCTCCACCTCGCCGCCTTTTCTGGCAATGTCATAGAGCTTTTGTCCGTTTACCTTGATGGCAGAATACATGGGGGGCAGCTGCTCCTGCACACCTTCAAAGTATTTAAGGGTATCTTTTACTTCCTGCTCGGATACATCAACTCTCCTGCTTTCAAGGACAGTTCCGCTTATATCCTGAGTATCGGTAGTAGTACCAAGCCGAAGGTGTGCTATATAGCGTTTGGAATGGGCCTCGGCAAATTCCACCGCCCTTGTGGCGCGCCCGGCAAACACTACCAGCAAGCCCGTAGCCATAGGATCAAGAGTGCCGGAATGACCGACACGGCGCTGGTGTAAAATACCCTTGAGCTTTATAACAACATCATTGCTGGTCCAGCCGACAGGCTTATCTATCAGGAGTATGCCATTCATTTCCAGACCTCATTGATAACATCAAGTATCATATTCTCAGCTTTATCCGGCAGACAGCTTATGGTGCAGCCAGCGGCCATATTATGTCCGCCGCCACCAAAAACTGCACAGATTTCGCTGCTGTTGACTTCCTTTCCGGAACGCAGCGATACCTTGCTGCTGCCGTCATCAAGCTCACGTATAGTTACATTTACAAGGCTCTTTTCGGCCATTCCAGCAAGCCCCGCGATATCATCAAGATCATCGTTGGTAGCTCCGGCTTTCATGAGCATGTCCTTTGTTATTTTGACAACACAAATTTTGCCGTCTCTGTAAAAATTCATACCGGAGAAAATCATGCCTTCAAGCTTTAATCTTGCAGCAGACTTTTTACGGAAAAATATCTGATTGAGCATGGCTGCGGATGCACCGTATTCATAGAGCTTTGCCGCAGCCTTCAATGTTGCAGCTGAAGTGTTGGCGTACATAAAGCAGCCTGTATCCGTGGAAACAGCAATGTAGAGAAGGTCAGCCTCTTCCTTTGTAAGTTCCCCGCAAAGCGCTTTTATAAGCTCAAGGATAATTTCGCCGCAGGATGCCTTTTTAGGCTTAAGAAGCAGTTTTTTTGCGTAACGGCTGTTGGTGGGGTGGTGATCTATGCAAAGCTGCACCTTCCCGTCAAAACCCTGTGCAAACATCTTATCCGTAGCCACATCCACCGCAACACCAACAGCAGGCACAAATTCATTAGGGGCATAGAACTTTTCCACATAGGGCACAAGCTTCTTTATGACCTGAGCATTGGGGTAGAGAAAGGCATTTTTACCAATTCGGCGAAGTGCGC
Source organism: Oscillospiraceae bacterium (assembly GCA_017398685.1). Lineage (GTDB taxonomy): Bacteria > Bacillota > Clostridia > Oscillospirales > Oscillospiraceae > Limivicinus. Next base: position 10,606 of record JAFQFH010000034.1, on the reverse strand, counting down.
TGCACAAAGCGGCGCAGCTCCCCATAGTGTCCCCGTCGGGGTTTTTGTGGCTGACGATAAGAAAATTATCATTCTTTTTTAGATACTCTGCACAGGCTTTAACATTCATGCTCTTATTGACCTTTCACGCTTATTCTTCGCTTTCTATCTCCAGAGAGCTGATAAGATTATTTATATGAGCGCCGTATTCGATGCTGTGGTCTATCTCAAAAACAAGCTCCGGGGTATAGCGAAGATTGACAGCGCTGCCCAGTTCACGGCGAAGCCAGCCGGAAGCAGACTTAAGACCCTTTTTGAATTCCTTTTCATTCTCCATGCCCATGCAGGAAATCCACACCTTTGCATAACGGAGGTCGCCGGTGGTTTCAACTCTGGTGACACTTATCATGCCCTGCTGGACTCTGGGATCCTTCACATCACGCAAAAGCCGGGAAAGGCAAAACTGTATATCATCATTTATTCTTGCAATTTTATTAGATGCCATAATTTTATTCTCCGTATCATTTCGGCTGCTTTGAAAACAAAGCAGCCGAAAAAAGTTTCTATCAAAGCTTGATCTGCTCCATTACGAAGCACTCAATGACGTCACCGACCTTAATGTCGTTGAACTTCTCAACCTGCATACCGCACTCATAACCGGTAGCAACTTCCTTGACATCGTCCTTGAAACGACGGAGAGATGCAAGGTCGCCCTCATGGATAACGATATTATCGCGCAGTACACGAACTTCACAGCCGCGCTGAATCTTACCGTCGGTGCAGTAGCAACCGCAGACTGTACCAACCTTGGAGACTTTGTAAGTCTCACGGACCTCGGCATGACCGATAATAACTTCCTTGAACTGAGGTGCAAGCATACCCTTCATTGCAGCCTCGATCTCATTGATGCAGTCATAGATGACGCGGTACATGCGCATATCTACGTTGCTGCGGGCTGCGCTGTCGCGGGCTGCATTGTCGGGACGGACATTGAAGCCGACGATGATGGCGCCGGAGGTGGCGGCCAGCATAACGTCAGACTCATTGATTGCGCCGACTGCACTGTGGATTACCTTGACACGGACTTCCTCATTGGAAATCTTCTCAAGAGAGGCTTTGACTGCCTCAGCTGAGCCCTGAACGTCTGCCTTGACGATAATGTTGAGATTTTTCATCTCACCAGCCTGAATCTGGCTGAAAAGATCCTCCAGGCTGACCTTCTTGGCGCCGCCATTGGCCATGGTGTGCTGCTGGATGCGGCGCTCTTCAGCAAGTTCTCTTGCCATACGCTCATCTGCAACAGCATTGAAAATATCACCTGCACTGGGAACTTCGCCCAGACCGGAAATCTCAACAGGAACGGAGGGGCCTGCTTCGGTGACGCGCTGGCCCTTGTCATTGACCATAGTACGTACGCGGCCAACACAAGTGCCTGCAATGATAATGTCGCCCATTTTCAGGGTACCGTTCTGCACCAGAACAGTCATGATGGGGCCGCGGCCCTTATCAAGCCTTGCTTCAATAACAGTGCCTCTGGCAGCGCGGTTGGGATTGGCTTTGAGTTCCTGTATCTCTGCCAGAACAACAAGGTTCTCCAGAAGATCATCCATGCCCATACCGGTTTTGGCGGAAATGGGACAAATAATGGTATCGCCGCCCCACTCTTCGGGCACCAGATCATACTCGGTGAGCTGCTGCTTGATACGCTCGGGGTTGGCTGCCACGGTATCCATCTTGTTGATTGCAACAACAATGGGAATATTGGCTGCCTTGGCGTGGTTTATACTTTCAATGGTCTGTGGCATAATGCCGTCATCCGCTGCAACAACCAGAATGGCAATATCGGTAGCCATGGCACCACGGGCGCGCATGGAGGTAAATGCCTCGTGGCCCGGAGTATCAAGGAAGGTTACAGGGCTGCCGTTGACATCAACGGTGTAAGCACCGATGTGCTGTGTAATACCGCCGGCCTCACCGGAAGCAACGTTTGCATGACGGATGTAGTCGAGAGTGGAGGTCTTGCCGTGGTCAACATGGCCCATGACAACAACGACAGGGGCTCTGGGTATAAGGTCCTCCGCCTTGTCCTCGTGGTCATCAATAAGGCGCTCTTCAACCGTAACAATAACTTCCTTTTCAACCTTGCAGCCAAGCTCCATTGCCACAAGAGCTGCGGTATCATAGTCGATGATTTCAGAAACGCTGGCAAAAACGCCAAGCTTGAAAAGCTGCTTTATGACTTCGGCTGCGGTCTTCTTCATGCGGGAGGCAAGCTCACCGACGCTGATTTCATCGGGGATTTCCACCTTGAGCTGCTGCTTTTTGGCAATCTCAAGCTGGAGGCGGTTCATCTTGTCACGCTCTTCCTGACGGCGCTTGGCGCTGGCCACCTGCTGATTGGGACGCTGCTTTGCCTTGCTGTTTATCTTCTCCTTGTTGCCGCGGCGAAGATTGTTGTCCTTGGCCTTCATACCGGCCATATCTTCAAATTTCTCGTTATACTTTTCAATGTTGACTGCTGCGCCGCCGCGGGTATCAACAACACGCTTCTCCGCAACCTTTCTGGGGGTATGCACCTGGGGCGCGGGCTTATTGTCAGACCTGGGCTGCTGCACAGTCTGAGCTGCAGCAGCGCTCTGCATGGGCTTTGCTGCGGGTGCAGTCTTAGCCTGAGCATTCTGGGGTGCGGGAGCTGCTGCCTTCTTTTCGGCAGGCTTTGCAGCAGCTTCTTCCTTGGGATTGACATTAAAGACTTCCTCAAGGCTGGAAACCTGATTGTGCTGTGTCATATACTCGAAGATAACGTCGAGCTCTGATGTTTCAAGAACCTGCATATGGTTCTTGGGAGGTGTTGCATAGTCGGTAAGAATCTGACCGATCACCTTTGACGTTACGTTGAAATCTTTTGCTACCTCATGCACTCTGTATTTTACCATGCTCATACGTTAGTCCTCCTTTTTCCGATCCTCTTGTTCCTCTCGTGGGCTGCCATCTCTTTCTTTCTCTGCTGGGCACGGATGAACTTCTCCTCGACCCTGGCTGCAGCTTCAGAATACCTTTCCGGATACTCCTGAGCCAGACCCTTGATGAAAGCGTTAGCAAAGCCTATGTCGGTTATGGCAGCCATCGAACAGCCGTGAAGCCCTACGTGGAAGGATATCTCCTCTTTTGTGAATGGAAGAGTTATGCTGACGATGTCCCTTCCATGGACAAAGCCCCGGGCACGGCTATGTGCATTGTCCGAAGCGTCCGCAGCAAGAATTAGCAGCTTTGCCTTTCCGCCCCGGGCGACAATACCGGTATTTGTCTCTCCTATTTCGATGGAACTTGCCTTTCTCATAAGGCCAAGCATATTCAAAAGTCTCTCACTCATACACCGGCCTCCATCTGTTCATTTAATTTATCATATATCTCCTGCGGTATCTGGCAGGAAAAAGCCCTTTCCAGAGCTCTGGCCCTTACAGCCTTTTTCAGGCACTGTGCATCCGGGCACACATATGCGCCCCTGCCTGAGGCCTTACCTCTGAAATCCAGACTTATATCACCCTCGGGCGAACGTACCACGCGGATAAGCTCAACCTTGGGCTTCATCTCGCGGCAGCCAAGACACTGCCGCATTGGGATCTTCTTTTGCAAAGCTGCCGCCTCCTTTACTTATCAGGCTTCGCTCTCAGGCTTGATGTCAATCTTGAAACCGGTAAGCTTGGCTGCAAGTCTGGCATTCTGGCCTTCCTTGCCGATTGCAAGGGAGAGCTGGGCATCGGGAACTATCACACGGCAGCTCTTTCCATCCTCCATCATGGTAACACTGACAACCTCAGAGGGAGAAAGTGCGGCAGCGATATATTCCTCGGGGGATTCGCTGTACTTCACTATATCTATCTTTTCACCGTTGAGTTCGTTTACGATGCTGGCAACACGACCACCCTTGGGTCCGACACAGGCACCGATGGGATCAACATCGGGATCTGCGGACCAGACTGCCATCTTGGTACGGCTGCCTGCCTCACGGGCAATGGACTTTATTTCCACAGTGCCGTCAAAGATTTCGGGAACTTCAAGCTCGAAAAGACGCTTTACAAGACCGGGATGAGTGCGGCTGATAAGCACCTGAGGGCCACGGGTGGAGTTGCGTACTTCCACAACATAGACCTTTATGCGGTCACCCTCGGTGAGAGCCTCGGTCTTGATGCGCTCGTTGGCGGAAAGCATCGCTTCGGTAAACTCGCTGTTGGAGGCAATACGGATGGAAACGCTGCCATTGCGGGGTTCAATGTGACTTACGATACCGGTGAGTATCTCATGTTCCTTGGAGGTAAACTCCTCATATATGATGCCGCGCTCGGCCTCACGGATGCCCTGAATGATTACCTGCTTTGCAGCCTGGGCGGCGATACGGCCAAACTTCTTGGTTTCTACAGGCACACGCAGCTCCTCGCCCAGCTTTGCCCTGCGGCTTATCTTTTTGGCAGCGTCGATATTGATTTCATGGGAAGGATCTTCAACTTCCTCCACCACGGTCTTGAGAACGTTCATCTCAATGCGCTTCTTCTCCTCTTCAAGGATAAGCTCCACATTGTCCTCACACTCAGGATTATCGCGTCTGAAGGCTGCCAGCATCGCCTGCTTGATTTTGTCATACATGTAGCTTCTGGGTATGCCTTTTTCTTTTTCAATATCCTCAATGGCTTCAAAGAATTCTGCGTTCATTTTCAAATCTCCATTTCGTAATTACATGCTGTTTTTTTATATAGAAACGTGAAGTTTTACCTGTGCTGTCTGGGCCTTGGTGAATGTGAGGCTTCTGTCGCCAACTTCAATACTTACATCACCCTCACTATAAGCCGAAAGTTTTCCAACAAAGACTTTGCTGCCTTCAAAAGGCTGATAAAGCCTGAGCTCAACCTCGCTGCCCATATATATTTCAAAATCGCCGGGGCGTTTCAACTCCCTTTCAATACCGGCAGAGCCTACCTCGAAAACATAGCTGTCGGGAATGGGGTCAGCCTCGTCAAGGACAGGATCAAGGGCACGGCTGATTCGCTCGCAGTCATCTATTGACACGCCGCCTTCCTTGTCTATATATACACGAAGATACCAGGTTCCTGCCTCGCGTACATATTCCACATCCCAAAGAGTGCAGCCGGCCTGCTCCACCACGGGTGCGGCAAGGAGAGATACCTTATCTGTGATCTTACTCATTGTCTGTTCTCCATTTCATTGTTCCGCCCGGTGCTACAGAAAAATGGGCGGGTAAAAAGTCTCGCAAAAAAGAGTGGGCCGAAACCCACTCTGATTGAACCATAATGCTTACGGTAGAATAATAACACTATCTTGTACCGATTGCAAGCTTTTTTTCTTGTTTTACGCAAGATATTTTATCAATTGCTCTCCTCAGTATTCAAAATCAGGGACATAGTGTGCATAGAACTCTTCAAGGCATATGCCCTGTTCCATAATAAACTTGGCTGCTTCCTTGCCTACATACCGATAATGCCAGGGTTCATCCCATCCGGTAAGCAAAAGTTTTTTTGTTGGATATCGTTTTATAAAGCCATACTCCCAGCAATGTTCATCCAACCATGCAAAAAAGGCCGGGTCCATATCTCCGTACACCATTTTCTGACGCTGCTTATCCAGAAGATCCACCGCAAGCCCAAGCTGATGTTCACTGGATCCCGGCACGGCCGTTATCTTTTTGGCCTGCTCAACCGCAAGCTGATACTCAGGATCATTATAGTCCTCACTTAAACCCTGCTCGTAAGCAATCTGACTTGCTTTAGTGTTGAACATCTGGTTCTGATATGAATAGGTCCTGTATGCACCGGCAACATATGGAGAGAAGCCCGCTTCTATCATATCCGCCAACATAGCGTTGAGCTTATCGATATGGTCTGTTCGGAAATACATATATCGTGTAATTTCAATACGACTTACGTCAGGCTCAAAAGCTGAGGAGAGAAGATTATCCTCATTCACTACAGAATATATGTCCAAAGTAATGTCTATATCCGGCCATATGTCAACAGTCGGTTCGGGTGTCTCCTGAACATTGGGGTCAGCAAAGCTGACACTGTCAGAACTGACATAGGCGCCGTCAACACCGCCGAAAATAACATTGGTCTGCCTGTTCATGCGGGAAATGACAATTGTGTACAATACAAGGCCCAAAACAGCCATGGTAACTATCCATAAAGTCTTTTTGATTTTCAGAAAAACAGCCTCCTTTCACTGTATTCAAACCAAATTCCCGCACATTCTAACACTATTGAGGAAAAATTTCAAGTATCACAGTGTGAATTCGTCACATATTCCCCACCTGACCATATTTTTTCGTTGTATTTCAGGCTTTTTCTGCCATTTTATTAAAAATAGCTGGGTTTGGCATCCTCCCCAAGCGCCGCACGCAGCTTTTCCAGCGCTTTTTTCTCGATACGCGAAACATATGAGCGGCTTATACCGCATTCTTCCGCAGTCTCCCGCTGTGTTCTGGGCTTTGCCCCATCAAGGCCATAGCGCAGCCTGATTATTAGCGCCTCGCGCCTGCTCAGCACACTGTCAACACACTGACACAGGCCTGCGCATATTTCTTCATCCCCTATCCGCTCAGCCATATTGTCATCGCTTGCCACCACATCCATCACTGAAAGACCGTTGCCGTCACTGTCCACATCCAGTGCCTCTCCCAGGCTCATATCCCCTGCACTCTTTTTCTGTGAACGAAAATACATAAGTATCTCATTTTCAATACAGCGGCTGGCATATGTGGCAAGACGGACTCCCTTATCTGCCCTGTATGAATTTATCCCCTTTATAAGACCTATGGTACCAATGGAAATAAGGTCATCCACATCATCCGTCTGCGCATAGTATTTTTTCATAATGTGTGCCACCAGACGCAGATTATGCTCTACAAGCTTATTCCTTGCAGCTATATCCCCATGCTCCCACTGCTCCAGGCAGCGCTGTTCCTCTTCCGGGCTAAGAGGTTTGGGGAATGAGTCTCCGCTTGAAAGCCGCAGCATAAAAAGAAAACTGTTGAATAATAGCATAATTGCATTTTCAATCATATTCTCACCTCTAAACATTCTATTTAGACGCAGCTCGTACTAATTCCCCAAAAAAGGCAGAACTGTGAAATGCCCCTCCGAAAGCAAGCACTTTCGGAGGGGCATTTCACCATTCCATCGGTTTGAAATCAACTTTTATTAAATTCAACAGTAAAGCGGCATCCTTTTTCAGGTAGATTTTCAGCATATATCTTTCCGTTTTCAAGGCTGAGTATACGCTTTACCAAAGCAAGGCCAAGCCCGTTACCTTCTTCCTTATGGGAGCTGTCTGCCTGATAAAACTTGTCGTAAATATGCTTCAAGGCCTCATCGCTCAGTCCGCAGCCTTCATCGTCTATTGTAAAACGAATTGTCGATTCTTCTTTCTCAAGCCGCATGCGAACAACCCCATTCTGAGGGCCGAACTTAACCGCATTTGCAATAAGATTATCCCACACATGGCGCAGCATCGGCTCATTGGCTTCAAACTCAATCTCTTTAAGTTCTACGTCAAAGTCTATATTCTTCTTCGACCAGTCAGGCTCCATGGCCACTATGCTCTGTCTTATCTGCTCATCCAGACGAAAAACAGTTTTCCTGGCTGGAATATGCTGGTTCTCCAATTTGCTCAGCAGAAGAATGCTGCCAACCAAGGTTGAAAGCCTGCGGGTGTTGAAAACGATCTTTTCCAGATAGTGTTCCTCATCCTCGCTGAGGTTCTCGCTACCCTGAAGAAGCATTGTATAGCCCTCAATCGCATTTATGGGAGTTTTAAACTCGTGCGAAACATTGGACACAAAATCTGTCTGCAAAACCTCTGTTGCCTGAAGCTCATGCGCCATCAGATTGAAGCCAGTGTACATTTCCATGACTTCCTTGGCTGAGGAACTGTCATTGAGTCGTACCGAGTAGTCACCGTCCGCCACCTGCTCCATTGCCCGGATAACATTTTTCATAGGAGCATATACCTGCTTCGACAAAATCGCAGTAACAACAGAGCCTACAATAACACATGTGACAAGAAGTGTTATGGAAAGAAAAATTCTGGAGTCTGATGCAAAATAGGGGTCAAGAAGCATAGCCACGAGCGCCGCAAGTATCGCGCTGAGCACAAGCTCAGCACTCACCATTGCCGTAAGTCTCAGACGAAGGCTGAAGCGGTTTGTCTGGCTGCGGACATAATCAAATATCTCCTTGGGCATCATTGACCCAAACTTATATTTTTTCATGATTTGGTCACCTTATATCCAACGCCTCTGATCGTTACAATCTTAAAATCCTCGTTCTCCCGGAAACGGTCACGCAGTCTGCCTATATGTACATCAACCGTGTGGGTATCGCTGTCATTTTCATAGCCCCATATTTCATCCATAAGCTGCTGACGGGTAAAAATTCTGCCCGGATATGAGGCCATTTTATAAAGCACCATAAACTCCTTCTGAGGCAATACAAAGCTTTCTCCCCCGGTATGTACCATAAGAGAATCACACTCAAGCACAGTATTTCCGATGGTCAGCCTGCGGTCATTTATCATCTGGGCACGGCGCAAAAGTGCACCCACACGCAAAACCATCTCGTTTACATTTACAGGCTTTACCATATAGTCGTCCGTGCCGGAAATAAAGCCCTGACGCATATCGTCAAACTCGCCCTTGGCAGTTATCATCAGTACCGGAGTTGTATTCCCCGCAGCGCGAAGCTGGCTGACGAGCTCATATCCATCCATTACCGGCATCATGATGTCTGATATTATAAGATCATAATAATCCTTATCCAAAGCGTCCATGGCCTCTTGGCCGTCTCCCACACCTTTTACCACATATCCATTTTTTGCAAGGACATGCGTAAACAACTGGCGCAGTTCCCTGTCATCCTCTGCTATCAATATTTTCAGCATCGGATTGCCCTCCCTCAGAGTATCTAATAATATCTCTTTCGTCATTTTATCATACTTTCCTTCCGATAGCCACACCTTTTGGCATTTGAATGATACACGCCAAACTTAAACTAAAAATCAATTTATATTCAACAATTGTTGAACTAAAATTGAGACTGAGTTGAACTTGGAAATATAATATGTCCGTGTATCATCTAGTAAGCAGCTAAGTGCAATTTGTTTTCAGAGAGGAAATAAAATGAGCAAAATTAAAATTACATGTGACTCTACCTGCGATCTTACTAATGAATTGTACCAAAAAAATAATATCACCGTCGTGCCGCTGAGCATAGCACTCGGTGATGAGATTCGCAGAGACAGTATAGATATAGACGCAGACGAAATCTTCCGTTTTGTAAAGAGCACCAATCAATTGCCCAAAACTTCCGCCATTTCAATCGGTGAGTATGAGGACGTTTTTGGGAAGCTGGTGGATGAAGGATACACCGTAATACATATCAACATCTCCTCCGAGCTCTCTTCCAGTCACCAGAACGCATGCCTTGCAGCCGAAGACATCGGAAATATCTACGTTATTGACAGCCGAAATCTCTCTTCCGGCTCCGGACATCTGGTGCTTCTTGCTGCGGCTATGGCTGATAGCGGCATGGAAGCCGGGGAGATTGTAGATATCCTCAACGAGAAAAAGGAAAAGCTTGATGTCAGCTTTGTGCTGCAGACCCTCGAGTATCTGCACAAGGGCGGTCGCTGCTCCAGCGTTGCAGCTTTTGGCGCAAACGCATTGAAGCTTCGCCCGGAAATCCAGGTGATCGACGGCAAGATGCAGGTGGGCAGGAAATATCGCGGCGATATGGAAAAGACCATTCTGGCATATGTTCACGGCAGACTTGACGGCAGAGACGACATCGACACAGACAGGATATTCGTCACCCACTCCGGCGTGCCTGAGGATATACTTGACAAGGTGGTGGATACGGTGAAGGCGCTACATCCTTTCAGGGAAGTGCTTATCACACGCGCGGGCTGTACTATATCCAGCCACTGCGGCCCCGCATGCCTAGGCGTGCTGTTTTTTAAGAAGTGAACTATACAAAGATCCTCCGGTTTTGACAGAAACCGGAGGATCTTTGTAAGCGCAAAAGCTGACAGTACCTTGCGGACTTGTGCCGCTGACGCTACGCCATTCCGCTTAAGGCTCATTATTATCCTGCTAGGTATTTTTTGCTGTCAATACAATCTTGGACTAACAGATGTTACAATGTCACTAAATAATCTATAAATTCTCTTACGGCTCCGTTGCCGCCCGTAAGACGACACACATACTTGCATTCGTCAAGGATCCCACTAACTGCATCGCTTGGGCATCCCGTTATTCCTCCGCCACGATTTACGAGCTTCAAACATTCAAAATCATTTAAATCATCACCGATATAAGCAACTTCATTTATAGAAAATTTATTCTCTTCAATAAATCCACTTATACACTTCTTTTTATCTGAAATACCTTGGAATAAATAATCCACCTGTAGTTCCTTAACTCGATTTTCAACAATTACAGATTTACGACCTGTTATAATACATGATAGGATGTTATGTCCCTTTAATATGTTGTGAATACCATACCCATCCTTCACATTAAATGATTTGTACATTTCCCCATTTTCGGATATGTTTATACAGC
>JAFQFH010000033.1 GCA_017398685.1 Oscillospiraceae bacterium | reverse complement strand
GTATTCTTTATCTGGTTTTGATCCTCGGAATACTCATAATCACTTATGGCAGCAGTTATTTCAAGGCCGATAACCTTCGGTGTCTGGTACTTGAGTGCCTCAAGCACGAAGTGGTATGAATTCCACAGCGGCTGAACACCGCCCCAAAGATTATAGCTTGCAATGCCGTGCTCTGTCCATAATGTTGCAGTATCCACGTTAATTCCGGAGTGACTGTTTCCTACGAAAAGTACGTCTACGGTGCCCTCAGGCTGTGCATAAAAATTCTGCATGGTAAGAATACCGTCAACACGCTTCATTTTAAGCACCCTGTCCATGTACCACAGGCCGCCCACGGCGAGTACAATGCATAAAAGCAGGCATATGCTTCTCTTGATATAAGTTTTCATATGTCCGCCTCCTTAAAATCCGGCGTATACGAAGGCGCTGGCGGAAAACTGCGCTCCATACATACCGAAAATCATAATTGCAAAAAACAGCAACAATCCCAGCAGCATCTTGAAAGCCGCGTTCTGCTTTACTATGAACCTGCAGTCGTAGCCGTTTTCTCTCATAGCTGAGACTGCAAGCAGTATTATGCCGCTGAAAATAATAACTTTCCAGTCTGTGGCATTCATGCCCATATCGCATAGGGAACCATCAAAAAGCACCCACGGATTCCATACAGTGAGCATGTTACGGAAATAAACCGCCGCCTCTCTGAGATTACTGACACTGAATATAACCACCAGCGGCGCAATAAGCCAGAAGGTAATAAAACGCTGGAGCATTTTGAAACCAAAGGTTTCCCGGTTTATACCAAGTTTATCACTGAGCTTCAGCCTGTATGGCATGGTAATCTGACCAACCACCATATAGAAAGCACTGATAAAGCCCCAAAGTGCAAAAGTCCATGCAGGACCGTGCCAGAGTCCGCTGACAGTGAAAACCAGCAGCGTATTGAGATACTTTCTCAATGTGCCCTTGCGGCTGCCGCCAAGGGGTATGTAAAGATAGTCGGTAAACCAACTGGTCATGGAAATATGCCAACGACGCCACATTCCTGCAACACTTGTTGCAAACCAGGGCTGATGGAAGTTTTCGGGGATATCAAAGCCGAAAAGCGCTGCAGTGCCAATTGCCATATAGCTGTAGCCCATAAAATCAATATAGAGCTGGAGCATGGCGATGGCAGTATGCACAAACATCACAGCGCCGCCGTAGTCATAGTAGCGTGAGAAAACATGGGCGGTAAAGCCCACCATTCTGTCAGACATAACCATCTTCAAAAATGCGCCCCACAGGAAAGTGAAAGCAAAAATCTGAAAACGCTCAAACGTTACCTGACGTCGTGCACGTATCTGAGGGAGGAAGCTGGCAGCTCTGAGTATCGGGCCTGAAACAATCGTTGGGAAAAAGGATACAAAAAGTGCATAATTTATAATGTCATACTCCGGCTCTGCCTTCCCGGACTTCAGATCCATAAGATAAGTGGAGCTCTGGAATACATAGAAAGAAAGACCCACAGGCAAAAGTATTTTCGGCATTGTGATGGATAGTCCAAAAATACCGAGCAGTGTATTAAGGTTGCCGAGAATGAAATTTGTGTACTTGAACACAACAAGCAGTAAAAGGTTCAAGATAAGCGCTAAAGAATATATCTTTCCTGCTTTCTCTTTATCCTGCTGTCTGGAACCTATATAACCACTCAGATACGTTACTGCAATACTTGCAGCCAAAATGATAAGGTACTTAAGATCATAGCAACCGTAAAACACGGCACTGGCCATCAAAAGGACAATATTCTGTCCGCGGGCGGTTCTGCCGCAGACAAGATACAAAACGAAGGTGATGGGCAAAAGTAAAGCCAAAAATTCAATGCTTACTAATGTCATAAATATAATTTCCTATCTCTCTTATTTACAGGAGCATTACTCCCGCCTGTTCGCAGGTTTTCACAGTGGCGTCATCCCATATGGAAGCCTGAACCTCACCGATATGTGCCTTGCCAAGAAGCAGCATGGATAGTCTGGACTGACCGATACCGCCGCC
>JAFQFH010000032.1 GCA_017398685.1 Oscillospiraceae bacterium | reverse complement strand
GTCATCAACCGCAATAACCGTCTCAAGAGACTCCAGCAGCTCAACGCTCCCGACATCATTGTCAGAAACGAAAAGCGCATGCTGCAGGAAGCCGTTGACGCCCTTATCGACAACGGCCGCCGCGGCAGAGCCGTCACCGGCGCAAACTCCCGCGCGCTCAAGTCTCTTTCCGATATGCTCAAGGGCAAGCAGGGCCGCTTCCGCCAGAACCTTCTGGGTAAGCGTGTTGACTACTCCGGCCGTAGCGTTATCGTTGTCGGCCCCGACCTTAAGATTTTCCAGTGCGGCGTTCCCAAGGAAATGGCCATCGAGCTGTTCCGCCCCTTCGTCATGAAGAAGCTGGTTGAGGACGGCGTTGCCAACAACATCAAGTCCGCAAAGAAGATGGTTGACAAGCAGCGCACCGAGGTCTGGGACGCTCTCGAAGATGTTATCAAGGAGCATCCTGTCCTTCTCAACCGTGCACCTACCCTCCACAGACTGGGTATTCAGGCATTTGAGCCCATTCTGGTGGAAGGCCGCGCACTGAGGCTGCATCCTCTGGTATGTACCGCATACAACGCTGACTTTGACGGCGACCAGATGGCAATCCACGTTCCCTTGAGCGCTGAGGCACAGGCAGAGGCCCGTATCCTCATGCTCTCCGCCAATAACCTTCTCCGTCCCCAGGACGGTCACCCTGTCACCGTTCCTACTCAGGACATGATTTTGGGTTCCTACTACCTGACCATGATGCGTATCGGCTCTGCCGAAAAGGGCGCAGAGCGCCTCATCATTGATGAGCCGGGTGACAGCTCCTTTGAAAAGGGCGCTATCGTTGACGGCGATGAGATTTACAGAGTCAACAATGAGCTGAAGGCAGAAGGCAAGAAGCAGGTCACCTTCAAGCCCACTCTCATGTACCGCGATGCAAACGAAGCCATCATGGCCTACAACGAAGGCTATGTGGGTCTGCACGCCCCCATCCGCCTGAGAGTCACCAAGACCATCGACGGCGTTGAGGTCAAGAAGGTCATCACCACCACTGTTGGCCGCATCATCTTCAACGAGCCCATTCCTCAGGACCTGGGCTATGTTGACCGCACCGACCCCGAGCACTGCTTCGACCATGAGATCAACTTCCAGGTGGGCAAGAAGCAGCTTGGCCAGATCATTGATCGCTGCATCAAGAAGTACGGCTTCACCATCTCCGCAGAGGTTCTCGACAGCATCAAGGCTCTGGGCTACAAGTACTCCACCCGCGGCGCAATCACCATCTCCGTTGCCGACATGACCGTGCCTTCTGAAAAGTACGAGCTCATCAAGGCCACCGAGCAGGAGATCGTCAATATCGAGCGTCAGTACAAGCGCGGTTTCATCACCGATGATGAGCGCTACCGCCTCACTGTTTCCGAGTGGGAAAAGACCACCAAGGACGTTACCGACGCACTCTCCGGCGCACTGGATGAGTACAACCCCATCTACATGATGGCAAACTCCGGTGCCCGAGGCTCCATGAACCAGATCCGTCAGCTGGCAGGTATGCGTGGTCTGATGGCCAACACCTCCGGTAAGACCATCGAAATCCCCATCAAGTCCAACTTCCGTGAAGGCCTCTCCGTTCTGGAGTACTTCATCTCCACCAGAGGCGCACGAAAGGGTATGGCCGATACCGCACTGCGTACCGCAGACTCCGGTTACCTTACCCGCCGTATGGTTGACGTCTGCCAGGAAGTCATCATCCGCGAGGCTGACTGCGGCACCACCGAAGGCGTCTGGGCTTCCGCCGTGTACGACAGAGGCCAGATGGTAGAGTCCTTTGGTACTGCTATCCACGGCCGCTTCCCCGTTGAGAACATTGTTGATCCCGCCACCGGCGAAGTCCTCTTTGAGAAGAGCCATATGCTCATGCCCGAGGACGCAGATGTTCTGGAGGCCCGCGGCATAAACAAGGTCTATATCCGCTCCGTCCTCACCTGTGAGGCACGTATCGGCGTCTGCGCCAAGTGCTACGGTATCAACCTTGCCATCGGCAGACCTGTCAACGCAGGCGAAGCCGTCGGCGTTATCGCAGCTCAGTCCATCGGTGAACCCGGTACTCAGCTCACCATGCGTACCTTCCATACCGGAGGTGTCGCAGGTGACGATATCACTCAGGGTCTTCCCCGAGTTGAGGAACTTTTCGAGGCCCGCAAGCCCAAGAAGATGGCCATTCTCTCTGAGATCTCCGGTACTGTCAGCATCGAAGAGGCCAAGAAGGGCATCATGTACGCCATCACTGTCACAAACGAGGCAGAGGGCGCAACTGTTGTCTACACCGTGCCCCATTCCGCCGGCATTCTCATCAAGAACGGCGACCATGTGGATAAGGGACAGGAGCTCACCTCCGGTGCTCTCAATCCCCACGATGTTCTGCGTATCCGCGGCATAGACGATGACGAGTTCGGCCGTCAGGGTGTCCGCAGCTACATCACCAGTGAGGTCCAGAAGGTCTACCGTCAGCAGGGTGTTGATATCAACGACAAGCACATTGAAGTCATCGTCCGTCAGATGATGCGCAAGGTCCGCGTCGAGGAATCCGGCAGCACCGATCTGCTCTCCGGTTCCACTGTTGATATCTCCGTTCTCAAGGCTGCCAACAAGGAGCTTGACGAGCGCGAGGCCAAGGGTGAAGAGGGTCTTGTCCGTGCCACCTACACCCAGCTTCTCATGGGTATCACCAAGGCTTCTCTGGCAACCGACAGCTGGCTTTCCGCCGCATCCTTCCAGGAAACCACCAAGGTTCTCACCGATGCCGGTATCAAGGGCAAGGCTGACCACCTTGTGGGTCTTAAGGAGAACGTCATCATCGGTAAGCTCATCCCCGCAGGTACGGGTCTTGATGTCTACCGTGACTTCAAGGAGCAGACCGACGAGACCGTGGCCGCTGAGCCTGAAGAATATGTTGACCTGACTGCTCTTGTCAGCAAGACAAATGCTCTTTGATCCCAGCTTTGTCCGCTGAAAAGTAAAACTCTACAAATCCACTTTTTGCCCTATAGGATAAAATTGTCCTATAGGGCAAAATTTTGCAACAAAACAACAAATAAGGCTTGCAATTGCGAAAAAATGCATAAAATTGCCGTTTTTTATATGTGGAATGTTACAAAATAAAAGAACTCCGGTTGAAATGTGTATAAAAAAATAGTAATATAAAGCATCTTAACAAAAGTGAGAAAAGGGTGATACCGGTGGCAATATTTGACGGCGATATCCGTTCGGTACTTGACATACCGCTTTGGGAGAAAGTGCAGGATCAGATCGCGGCATTGACCGGAACTTCGGTTATCTGCGTGGATGTGAAAGGGGTACCTGTCACAAAATCCAGCGGACAGACCGAGTTTTGCAGGCTGATACGTGAAAATCCGGTTTTTCGCAGGCGGTGCATCAGATGCGATGCATTGGCAGGCCTTGAAGCCATGCGCCTTGAGCAGCCCTATATTTATCTTTGCCACTGCGGCGTCGTGGATGTGGCTATACCGGTCATGCTGGCTGACAGGTATCTGGGAGCTGTGCTTTTCGGTCAGGTCCGCATTCCTGAGGGGGAGGATGACGATCAGGTTGAAAGACTTGTCAATGAAATAAGCCTTCTAAATCAGTATGAGAGTGACTCTGAAAGACTTATGGCCCTTTACGAAAAGCTGCCAAAAATGGAGTATGCCCAGATTGTAAAGGTGGCAGAGCTAATCCGCACCTTGGTGCAGTATGTTGTGGACCGTGTGATGAACAGCTACAGTGAAGAGCAGGCCCGGCGGACAATATTGAGCTTTGGTGAAGCCAGGGCGGACCGGATGCTGGATCTTCCACAGACAGTGGAGGAAAGCTTTGACGATGATATCCCAGTCCCCAAAACAAGCGCCATATACCCGGCTCTTACCTTTATCAGAAATCATCTGCATGATTCCATAACCATGAAAGAAATGGCGGCGCTCTGCCATCTGTCCCCCAGCTATTTCTCCCGCCTTTTCGGCAGGGAGATGGGCGAGAATTTTGTGAGTTATGTAAACCGAAAGAAGATACAGCTGGCGAAGGATATCTTGCGCGATACAAATAAGAGCATATCTCAGATAGCCTCTGAGCTGAGCTATCAGGACTCCAGCCACTTCATAAATCTCTTCAAGCGTTTTGAGGGCATAACCCCTCAGGTATACAGACAGTACAATTACAGGTAAAAACCAACAATTGAAAGCAGGGGAGCATTGCGCCCCTGCTTTTGTAAAATAGGAGCTGTCCGGAAGGAGGGAGGCCTATGGCAAGACAGGATTTCAATATCCAATCCATTCTCGATATCCCTCATTGGGAGAAAATACAGGATAAGCTGGCACAGCTCACGGGTACAGCGATTATCTGCATCGACTACAAGGGCACTCCCGTCACAAAGCACAGCGCTCGGACGGACTTTTGCTCTGTCATAAGAGAAAATCCCATCTCCCGAAAGCGCTGCTTCCGCTGTGACGCTCTGGCCGGGCTTGAAGCCGTCCGCCTTGAAAGGCCCTACATCTATCTTTGCCACTGCGGCATCGTGGATGTGGCGGTGCCGGTAATGGTGGGGGACAGGTATCTGGGCTCTGTCATGTTCGGACAGGTGCGCCTGCCCAATAAGGATGAGGAAAAGGCGGTGCGCCTTGTCAATGAGATAAGTTCCTTCCAGCCGGAGGAGGAAACAGCCCGGGTTGACCTTCTTGAAATGTACGAGCGCCTCCCGGAAATGGAGTATGACCGCATAGTGGAGATTGCGGATCTTATAAGCTCTATGGTGGATTATATGGTGCATAAGGCTGTGAATAACCGCTACAGGGAGCAGGCCTATGAGTGGGTGTATAAGCTGGCGGACGAACAGGGGCAGGGAAAGGATCTGACACAGGTCATAGAGCCTATTGCCATGCTGCCCACTGCGGAAAACAGGGAAAAACCCTCTGTTTCCGTGAGCAGTCCCGTGTACCCCGCGGTTGAGTTTATACATAATCACCCAAAAGAGAAGGTGAGCATGAAGTCAATGGCCATGCTGTGCCGCATAAGCGAAAGCCATTTCTCCCGCACTTTCTCGAGAGATGTGGGTGAAAACTTCGTAAGTTATGTAAACCGAAATAAGATAAACCATTCCAAAAAACTGCTCAGAAACAGTAATAAGACCATTTCTCAGATAGCCGCCGAGTTCGGTTATGCGGATACCAGCAACTACATCAGCATCTTCAAAAAGTTTGAGGGCATCACCCCACAGGTGTACAGGCAGTATAAATATAAGTGAAAAGCAAAAACGCAGGAAATTTTCATCCTGTGTTTTTGCATTTTTTGTGCATTATTTATTTCATAAATCACAAAAATGACACATAGTATGATTTTGAGAAATAGTAAAATATTGCTGCCTATGCTTGTCTGAAAACAAAAAATCAAAACAGTCACCGTCCGTGTAATAAGCGAAAAGAAAAGACTTGTTGTGAAAATTATACATTCTGAGCACAATTCTTTTGTTAATGTTTAAAAAATGTCAAAATACCATATCAAACGCGGCCTATTTAGCAAAAAATTGGCACAAAAACAGTGTATAAGATGAAATGAATAGATAATGACAGCTTTGTGCACTTCTGCTATTTTTAAATCATAATTGACCGAGAAAAGTGTGGTTTCTGGTCGAAATAAACAAAAATAAAAAAGAAAGGAAAGGTAAGAAAAATGAAACCAAAATGGGTAAAGCAAATGTGCATAGCGCTCGTGCTTATTTTGATAGGCAGCTTGGGCGCACTGGCGCTGCAAACAGACTTTGGAAAGATCGAAGTAAAGGATCTTAACATCGTCACAAGAGATCAGCAGTATATGCACGCTTTGGCATTCATTCCCAAGACAGCATCCGCAGACAACAAGGTTCCTGTTGTAGTAACCAGCCACGGCTGGCTCAACTCCGGCGAAGTGCAGGACGCTGCCTCAATTGAGCTTGCACGCCGCGGCGTAATGGTCATCGCAATGGATGCTTACAGCCACGGCCTTTCCAGTAATGTTATAACTCCCACACGTGGTGAGTCCAGTACCAAGGACGGTATGGGCATGGTGGACCTTGTGGAATATGCCGCCAGCGGCATCCTCAACTTCGTGGACACTGAGCGCATCGGTGTCATGGGTCACTCCATGGGCGGCACCAACAGCAACAATACGGTTCTCTACTATGGCCGTCAGGTTGTAGCCGCTCTTGAAGCCGCCAAAGCTCCTGACTCCGACGGCGGCGAGGAGATCACCCCCGAAGAAGAGGCATATGCCTACTCTCTCAATAAAGTCCATTCCGCACTGCCCACCGGCCATAAGCCCACCTATCAGGACGGCCGCTGGGACTATGTGTTCTGCAACTACGGTATTCTCTACGGCGCCCTTGAAGAAGGCGGCTACAGTGCCACCACCGGCAATGGCCGTATTATAGGCGATGCCGTTGAGGGCCTTGAGGCCATCAACAGCGTAATGCCCGAGGGACAGGAGATCACCTCCGTTGAGGAAGGCAAGTTCTACGGCGATGCCTCCAACGGCACTCTCCGTGTAATCTACCAGCCCAAGACTACTCACCCCCTTATCCACTTTGACCCCGCCTCCACCGTGGATGAGATCGAGTTCTTCACCGAGTGCTTCGGCCTTGAGACCGACCTTGCCCCCACAAATCATCTCTTCCTCCTCAAAGAGTGCATGAACCTTGTGGCAATGATAGGCCTCTTCATGATGCTGTGGCCTCTGCTTGAGATGTTCCTTGCAACTCCCGCCTTTGCAGACCTGAAGGCAGCCGGCCCCGCTCCCATGCTGCCCGCTCTTACTCCCGCCAGCAAGAAAAAGTTCTGGCTGGGCATCATTCTCGGCGGCGCTGTGTCCTTTGCCACGGCCTGCCTGACCATACCGGTGTACCGCGCCATCTTTGCCGACACCGTGGCAGGCATACCCGGCGTATTCTTCAACGCCTCCACCATGAACTGCGTCATGACATGGACTGCGTTCAACGCCATCTGGGGCTTCATTTGGTTCTTCTATAATTACAACAAGGATAAGGCTGCCGGTGTCCGAACCGAGGAAATGATCGGCTGGAAGATCACCTGGAAGCAGTTCTGGAAGTCTCTTGCCATCTCCGCTGCCATCATTGGTATGTTCTATGCCATCGTATGGTTCTGCAAGTGGGCATTCAACACCGACTTCCGCTTCTGGACTCCTGCAGTCAAGACCTTCCAGGTCGGCAAGCTCTTTGAGTTCTTCCAGTACTGGCCCATCTTCTTCCTGTTCTATCTGGCAAACAGCCTCTCTGTCAACGGCGCAATGCGCGTTGAGGGCATGAACGAGAAACTCAACCTCTTTATCTGCGGCATTGCCAACATCATCGGCTGCACTCTCCTGTGGGCGATCCAGTACGGCTCTCTCATCTTCACCGGTGTTGTTGTCTGGCAGAAGGAGTGGATCGATGTTCTGGTCATCGCATTCTGCGTATGGCAGCTGTTCCTCGCTCCCTTCATTCTCCGCAAGTTCTTCAAGTCCACCGGCAAGAACTGGGTCGGTGCAATGGTTGTATCTGCCGTGTACGTGTTCATGGGCATCATGCACACCTGCATCACCAGCTCCATTTTCTAAGTCAGACCTCATAGTCATACATAAAGCCGCCGCATTTGCGGCGGCTCTTTAAAACAATACCGAAAGGAGACTTGCCAATGAAATACATAATGGCTCTGGATCAGGGCACGACAAGCTCCAGATGCATACTCTTTGACAAGGCGGGTAATATATGCGCCAGCGTGCAAAAGGAATTCCGCCAGATATTCCCACAGCCCGGCTGGGTAGAGCACGATGCCATGGAGATATGGTACACCACCCTTGAGGTCAGCCGCTCCGCTCTCAATAAGCTTGGCATCACCGCCGCTGACGTGGCCGCCATCGGCATCACAAACCAGCGCGAGACAACCGTCATATGGGATAAGGAAACCGGCGAGCCTATTTTCAACGCCATCGTCTGGCAGTGCCGCAGAACATCGGATATAATCGACAAGCTGGTGGCTACCGGCTGGTCGGACGATATCCGCTACAAGACCGGTCTCCAGCCGGACGCCTATTTCTCCGGCTCGAAAATAAAATGGCTTCTGGACAATGTGCCCGGTGCCAGAAAACGCGCCGAGGCCGGAAAGCTTCTCTTCGGCACAATAGATACCTGGCTTATCTGGAAGCTGACAGGCGGCAGGGTGCATGTTACCGACTACACCAATGCCAGCCGTACCATGCTCTATAATATAAGAGAGCTCAAATGGGATGATGAGCTTTTGAAGCTTCTGGATATTCCAAAGTGTATACTGCCCGAGGTGAAGCCCTCAAGCTATGTCTACGGCAATACGGACTTCGAGCTATACGGCGGGGAGATACCCATTGCCGGTGCGGCAGGCGACCAGCAATGCGCTCTGTTCGGACAGTGCTGTTTTGAGCCGGGGCAGATGAAGAATACCTACGGCACCGGCTGCTTCCTGCTTATGAACACTGGCTCAGAGATAGTGGAGAGCAAGAACGGCCTTGTAACGACCATTGCGGTTGGTTATGAGGACAGGGTGGAATACGCCCTTGAAGGCAGCATCTTTGTGGCGGGTGCCGCTATTCAGTGGCTTCGCGACGAGCTGCACGTCATTGCCAACGCTCCGGAAAGCCAGCACTTTGCTCAGTCGGTAGGCGACACGGCAGGCGGCTATGTTGTTCCTGCCTTTACCGGCCTTGGAGCGCCTTACTGGAATCAGCGGGCAAGGGGAGCTGTGGTGGGTGTGACCCGCGGCTTCTCCAGAGCGCACCTTGTACGCGCCACTCTTGAATCCCTTGCCTATCAGACCTATGACATTGCCCGCGCCATGGAGCGTGACTCCGGAATAAAAATCGCCGAGCTGAAGGTGGACGGCGGCGCCTGCGCCAATGACTTCCTTATGCAGTTCCAGTCCGATCTTGTAGGCTGTGATGTGTTCCGTCCAAGGTGTATAGAAACCACGGCCCTGGGCGCGGCTTATCTTGCAGGCCTTGCCGTAGGCTACTGGAAAAGCCATGAGGATGTGCGCAACAACTGGGCCATCGACAAGGTGTTCACCTCTTCCATGGAAGAGGAAAAGCGTGTCGGGCTTCTCAAAGGCTGGCACAAGGCCGTCAAATGCGCTCTCATGTGGGGCGAGGATGATTAAGTTCCCTTTTTTATAAAGCCTGTTTAGAGATACTCTCTTTTCACTCCTGCAAGCCCCGGAGCATATGTGTGCTCCGGGGCAGTTTATGTTTTCTTGTACAAAAAAATAAAAAATATAATTCACAAAAATTCTTGACTAAATTTGTGAAATGTGCTAAAATCTCCAATTGCGTGGGTGTAAGTGCGCCCATTGACAAAATGGCACAAAACGCTTGAAATCACAGCATTTTTGTGTGCAAAACGCACAAAAACCCATGACAACGAAAGAAAGGAGAACACAATGCCTACCTTTAACCAGCTGGTAAGAAAGGGAAGAGAAAAGGTCACCTACAAGTCCACCTCCCCTGCAATGCAGAAGGGCCTGAACACTCTCAAGAACAAGGAGACCAACCTCAGCTCCCCCCAGAAGAGAGGCGTCTGCACCGCAGTCCGTACTTCTACTCCTAAGAAGCCCAACTCCGCACTGCGTAAGATCGCCCGTGTCCGTCTGACCAATGGTTACGAAGTAACAGCTTACATCCCCGGTATAGGTCATAACCTGCAGGAG
>JAFQFH010000031.1 GCA_017398685.1 Oscillospiraceae bacterium | reverse complement strand
TCTTCCCTCTTATCATCAGACATAAGCCCACTGTATTCCAGCGCCCTGATTATAGCAGGCAGCAGGATGAGCTGAATGATAAACGAGGGCAAAGCTGCTATGACATATGCCCATATCCACAAGGGCATGGCAGCATAGCCCGGTGAAAAAACAAGGGCTGCTGCGGCCCCTGCAACTGTCCTGCTCAGAAGAACCGCAAGAAAAACACAGTATATAACAGCATCGCTTCGGGATTTACCGGAAGCTTTCATGACAAATCCGCTTATAAAGCCCATCAATGAAAGCTCCAGCAATATGACAGGGAGCATGGGAACCGAGGGAGCGCCGGAAATCAGGGCTGACACGAATACGCCCAGTGCACCGCACAAAAAACCTCCGCCCGGTCCGCACAGCATCCCACACAAAAGCACCGGTATGTGCATCGCTTTATATACAAGCCCGGCGTTGGGTATGACCCGCAGGGTTTGGGGCAGCACCACACAAAGCGCCGCACACAATGACCACAGCATGGTTTTTTTTGAATAGCTCATTTTCATAGCCCGTCTCCGGTGAAAAATCAAAGAATAATAATCTGCATGGCACATACTGCGCCGCACACGAGAAGTGCCGCCCAATCAGCCGTCTGCGGCTCAGGTTTTTTTACCGCAAAGGGTCCGGCGCCTGCTCTGTAGCCCCGGGACTCCATCACCAGCGTCAGTTCATCGGCGCGCCTGAAGGAGCTGATGAGAACAGGCAATATCAATGGCATAGCCGTTTCCGCCTTATTCATAAAGCCCTTTGCCGAGAAGTTTGCGCCCCTCGCCTTCCGGACACGCCGTATAAGCTCAGCATCCTGAGAAAAGGCGGGAATGAGCCTGGCAGAAAGCTCCATCACGGCTATCAAGCGGTCAACAGGAACATGGAGTACCGATAATGGTGAAAGAACCGTCTCAAATGCACCTGTAAGTTTAAGTGACGGTGTAGTAGAGCTGAGGACATTTACAAGAATGAGAAGCATTGCCACACGCAAGGCAACACATACGCCCTTATAAAGGCCAGGATACGAGGGCGTAAAAACCCACCACGCACCAAAGGTTTCTTCCGGCGCGTAGAACACGAAATTTGAAATTATAATCAGAGAGATAAGCCACCAGAACTGCCTCACACCGCTCAGAGCACGTTTTCTGTCCAGCTCGGCAAGATACGCCGCAGCAACTGTAAAAAGCAGCATGCCCGTATAGCCTGCCGGAGTGTCCGTGGTGAGTACGGCTACAAGCAAAAGCAGAAAACATATAAGTTTTATCGCCGCGTCAAGCCTGTGCAGCACAGTGTCTCCCGGTCTGTAGGCACCGGAAGAGAGATTGCTCATTTCTGTTTCCTCCACATGATTATCTTCAGCCTGTCAATAAACTGCTCGTACTCAAAAATATTTGAGGGCATATTTACGCCACGCTCCAAAAGCAGCTGGGCTGCTTTTTTTACCTCTGGTATGGGAATTTGGTTTCGGATAAGGTCATAATACCCGGCAAAAATATCCCTCGCTGTGCCGCTTCTTATAAGGCGACCGTTCTGCATAACCAAAACCCTGTCAGCATGCTCTGCGAAAAAATCGGCATCATTGCCGGTAATGACAATGTGACAGCCTTCGTCAACAAGCTTTTCAACCAGCCCCCGAAGCATTTTCCGCCCCGTCGCATCAAGCTGCTCAAGCGGCTCATCCAAAAGCAATATATCCGGTTTTGAAGCAAGGGCCATGGCAATGGATAGCCTGTACCTTTCAAGCCGGGACAGAGCCGCCGGCGCCATCTGGATGACGGCAGCACTCTCAAGCCCCACAAGGCTCAAAGCGCTGTGCATACGCTCCGCTTTTTCTTCAGTGCTCAGCTTACTGCCCCGCAAAAGGGTATCAAACTCCCGCTCCGTTGTCTTTTCGCAAAAAAGCTCTGCTCCCCGCATCACGAAGGCACACGCAGGCTTTTCAGGGTCACGCCGGTAGGCTTTGCCCGCCGTGTCCATGCCGTTTATATACACATGTCCCCTCTCAGGGCAGAGCAGCCCGGAAAGAATGAACAAAAGGCTTCTCTTTCCGCTGCCGTGCTCGCCCATTATTCCGGTAAGTCCCGGATGGTCAAGCTCAAAGCTTATATCCTCAAGGGCACATACTCCCTCGATGCTTACATTGCGCGGAGAGTATGATACTTTATCAAACTTTATTTGCATATCTCTTCCACCAATTCGTCAATATCAAGAGGGCAGGCGGGAAGCTGGGCTCCTGCCTCCAGAAGATCGTAATATACCCGCACGGCAAAGGGCAGCTCAAGACCGACGCTGCCAAGAAGCTTATTGTTGCAAAGAAGCTCTCGCGGGCTGTCACAGGCTAAAACCCTTCCTTTATCCATGAGCACTATACGCTCTGCCATAATGGCATCCTTCGGCTCCCGCGTGGTATATATAATCGTCTTTCCGCTTTGATGGATATTCTTTACGATACGGTGAAGCTGTTCTTTTGCTCTGCGGTCAAAGCCCTCTGCAAAGGAGTCAATGAGAATAATATCCGGCTCATAGGCTATTGCAGAGGCAAGCGCAACACAGTACCTCTCAAACGGAGACAGCAGCGGCATAGAGCGGTTTTCAAAGCCTTCCAGACCAACAATGGAAAGAGCACGGGCAACACACTCTTCAATTTCCGCAAGTTCCGGTTTGAAATTTCTGAGAGCATAGGCAAGCTCGCTCTGCACCGAGGTTGAAAGATAGCAGTCCTCTGCCCTTTCCGGCACGAGAGCGCATTTTTTTCTTATTTCCCAGTGATTTTCTTCTTTGCGGCAATCCATACCGCAAAGTGAAAGCTCGCCGTCATCAGGGCTTGAAAGGCCGTTCAGGCAATGAATAAAGCTGGTTTTACCTGCACCGGAACCGCCGAGTATGCAAAGCAGTTCGCCCTCTTTTACCAGAACGGAAACATCATGGAGGGCGCGGCAGCGGCTCTCTCCGGCTTTCGCGTCATATCTGAGTTTTTCTGCCTTGATGATCTCCATCTGCAACACTCCCCCTTTCTATCACATAATAAATTATAATATAACATTTTTCGTCCGCGAACAAGTCCCAAGCCGCTGAAATTTTCATCCAGCAATCCATGGGTCTATATATTTGTTGCTTTATCAAGAGCCTGCGTGATATAATCAGACAATAATGAGAATTGGACGTGTGCTTATGGCAGCAGGTAAAATACAAAAGTCAACAAAAAACTCTGCGTTACGAGAATCTGCTGCCGTGGTCTTTCTTGTGCTGCTGATTTTTACGCTGGCAGTTTTGTCCATAGACGGAAGCTGCTACTGGGGTGATGACTTTGCGGCCTATATTTCCCAGGGAATTGCCATGTCCGAAGGCAGGCTGGATGAACAGGCTGCTCTTAATTTAGTGATGCACCCATCGCCGCTCCCCGCCGAGGCACTGGAGGGCGGAGAACTTACCTATGTCTGGGCATACCCGCTCATTCTCTCCGGAATATACAGGCTCGTCGGCTTTGATAGGGTCAATTTCGGCACTGTGTTTTTCTATAAGTTGCCTTCGGTCATTTCCCTTGCGCTTCTCGCCGGCGTGCTTTTTTATTTCTACCGCCGCCGCTTCGGCTTCAGGCTTTCTTTCCTGCTGGCGCTTCTTTTCTGCTGCTGTACGGAAATGTTTGATTTTCTCAACACCATTTACAGTGATCTGGTATTTCTGCTGCCGGCAATGCTGTCGCTTCTGCTGTGCGAGATATACATTGAAAAGAAACGCCCCATTATTGCCGTTTTTTTCGGTATATGTCTCTGGTTTATGTACGAGGTGAGGCTGAACGGCGTCAGTATCCTTTTGTGCTGCGCCATTGCCCAGCTTGTGGAGCTTATCCGCTTTCGGCAGGATAAAAACCGGAGCGATTTTCTGAAAGCACTGCTGCCTTATGCCGTATTCTTTGTACTGGTATTTTCCTCTCAGGCCTTTTTTGCAAAAGCCACACCCAACACAAGCGATATCGGCAGCGGCATGAGCGTGGAAATCTTTTTTGGAAATCTGAAAAGCTACGTGAGGCTTATAGGTCACTGGCTTGGGCTTTTATGGAACAGTATACTGATAAATCCCCTGTACAGCGTTTCAAGGCGCTTTGTTGCAGTAAGCTTTGATAGCTTCAAGTCCCTGCGGGACCTGCTTGTGGCTTTGAGCCTTGCTTCCTTTGTCGCCGGTCTGGTACTTGAAGGCAAGGGCAAAAATCTTCACTTGAGCATATTCACTGTAGTTTACATAATTATAGCATCTGCCCTGCCCTATACACAGGGGCTGAGATATATTTATCCTCTCCTGCCGCTTATCCTGATGTTTGCAGCTTATCTGCCGACAAAAGCCGGACGGCTCTTTGTCAGACTGCCGGAGCGTATGACTGAGCTTTTTTCATGGCTTATTCTGGCAGGCTTTTGTATCTTTATTGTTTATCCCCACGCAGGCGCTGCACTTAAAGGCGAAAAGGGTCTGAGAGAGCTGAGCGAAATCAGCTCTCCAAGCGATATCTATATGCAAAATGCTTACTCAAAGGACGCAATTGAGGTCTATCATTACATTCAGGCCCAGACCGGAAAAGATGATATAATTGCCTTCTTCGCGCCCCGTGCTTTATATCTCAATACACAGCGTACAGCTATCCGCCCCGGTGTCAACGGCCATGAAATTGAGGATGCCGACTACTATCTCCAGTACCTGAGCGTCGGCAGCTATCCGGTGGATCAGCCTCCGGATGAGGGCTTTGCACTGTGCTTTGAAAATGCTCAGTTCAGAATTTACGAAAAGCTTGGAAAGTGAGTTTTTCCGATGAATGTAAAATTACAAGAGAAAGAAAAAATGTGCTGGACGGAGTTTTTCATCGCTCTCGCCCTTTGTCTTGCGATTTTTCTTCTGGGATATATAAATCTGGACAATAACTGCAATTGGGGCGATGATTTTGCCGCCTATATGACCGACGGTATCGCCATTGCGGAGGGCCGCTATGAGGAGCAGACAAAGCTGAATGTTATACTCCGCAGCGGGAGACTTGTGGGCGAGGAAACACAGCACGTACATGTGTTCGGTTACCCTTTGCTCCATGCGCTTGTTTACAGTTTTGCAGGCCTTGACACAGTTGGATTTTCAAATCTGTACCTATATAAGCTGCCCTCACTTATAGCTTTGTCCCTTATGGCAGGCGTATATTTTCTTTTTCTGAGAAAGAGGCTTGGCAGGGCACTGTCTGTTTTTATGGTACTGGCTCTCTGCGCTGATATGACGCTGCACTACGAGATACGAAATCTATGCAGTGATATTTTGTTTCTGGCATTGAGCATGTGCTCTTTTTATGTGATGGAGCTGTATCTGGAAAAGCCTTTTGGCAAAGGCCGTTTGGCTCTGGGCGTATTCCTCGGTGCTCTTTTGTGGTACACCTATTCGGTGCGGCTGAACGGTATTGTTTCGGCTGTATGTGTGCTGCTTGCACAGCTTATATGGATAGCGAAAGGCAAAAAGGGCTTGCGTTTTACGGAGCTTATACCTCTTGGTACTTTTCTGCTGCTTTTTGCACTATTCAACCTCATCATCTTCCCTCAGCCCACATCCACAAGCAGTGCAGGCGACATAAACCTTGAAAGCTTTCTGAACGGCTGCGAATATTACCTTGGCATGCTGCACATCTGGGCGCGGCATTTTGCCGAAATTGCACTTGGGCTGCCGGTAAAGCTATGCGCCACTGCTCTCTACTCCCTTTTCTCTTCCCCCGACATTTGCGCTTTTATCAGCCGGGCTGAAAATTTCATGTACGCACAGGTTTTTGACTTTCTGGCTGTTGTTTTTCTGCTTTTCTCTCTCGTGGGCATTTTCGCGGTGGGCGTAAAAAGAGAGGCTCACATCGTATTCTTTCTGCTGGTATCCTTTATTGGTACGGCTGCACTGAGCCTCGGACAGGAGCTTCGGTATCTCTACGTACTTCTGCCATTCATTCTCATGTATGCCGCAGAGGGTGTAAAGTGGGTAGCTTCGCGCGCAGCGAAGAAAGGCTTCAAAAGCTCACGTTTTTCAGTTCTACTGAAAAATGCTTTACTTACACTGCTTTGCATTTTTTCCATTATCCCCATAGGCAAGGCAGGACTTGCAAACCTTAAAAACAACAATCAGGAAGATCTTACCGCCTACTCTGCCGGTGCCATAGAGATATACAACTATATAGACAATGAGCTGGACAAGGATGATACGATCGCCTTCTTCAAGCCGAGAGCCCTGTATCTGAACACAGGCCGCGTTTCTCTTCTCCCCCAGAAGGGCGGTTTTGAAATTGAGGACGCTGACTATTATCTGTATTACATTCCCAGCGAAGAGCTCCTGATAAGCGAGGAGCAGAAGGCTCTGTACGAGCCCTGCTTTGAAAATTATGAATTTATCCTGTACCGCAAGCTTGATATTTAAGACCGGAGGACACAATGGACATAAACATTCTGATACCCGAAAAATATTTTTATTATCTTGAAAACTTTAAGCGTTCCAGCTACAGTAAAGCTTTCAGCCAATATTGCAGCGAAGCCGAGGCTTTTTTCTCCGCTATGGACGGCGGGCAGTTTTCTCCCCAACTTGCAGCATCAGAGCTTATCGCGAACATTGATGCCCGACTGCCCAAGCGTTTCAGGCGGAAGCTCAGATTTTTCGATCTGAAGCAGCTTTTGTTTTTGTACACCGTTCCCGCCGCCATCAGCCATGGCAGTGAACACAGTATCGCCTTTGTGAATGCTATGCTTGCCCAGTGGAATGAAAGGTATCCCGATGACATGCTCAATTCTGTCAGCTTTGAAAAAATCAACGGCAGCTTCAACGACACGATAATGGGATTTCAGTTCGGAGGTAGTAAATAAATGAAAGAAAAGCTTATTCACTGGATGAAACTCGCACCCAAAGTCTCTCACACCATAAGAGTTCTGGCCGGCGGCTATCTTATGTATCTCAGCTACGGAATGTTTACCGATCCTGCCAGTGATATAAACGCACTAGTGATATTATGCGGCATCCTCTTTGCTCTGATAGGTCTTTTCTTCCTCGCCACCAGCCTTTATGCGCTGAACAAGGGCATCTACTCCGACTATGTGGATTTCAGCGCTGCCTCTGAGGATGGTAACGCAGATGAGGAAACCAAGGCGCAGGAATAATTGTGCCTGCTTCAGCTCAATATGTATAGTAATGGGTGTTCAGTGTAAACTGAATGCCCATATTGTTTTGGAATAATAAGGTGGTGATATGCGGGCGCAAATTATTGACCTTGTTTGAATGGAACATATATATGCAAGTTTTGAAAAGGAGGAATTTTATTGAGTATCTACGGGTATATCCGCGTCAGCAGCCGGGATCAGAACGAAGCCCGGCAGTTGATGGCGCTGAGGGATGCTGGTGTCCCCGACAGATGTATTTTTATGGATAAGCTTTCAGGGAAGGATTTTAACAGACCCGAATACAAAAAAATGCTTTTGAAAATGAAAAAGGACGATTTACTGTATATCAAGAGTATTGACAGGCTCGGGAGAAACTACGAGGAGATCCTGCAGCAATGGCATATTCTGACAAAGAAGAAAGGTGTGGATATCGTGGTGCTGGATATGCCGCTTCTGGACACCCGGAGAGGAAAAGACCTGATGGGTACATTTCTCAGCGATATTGTGCTTCAGCTATTATCCTTTGTGGCCGAAAATGAGCGATGCAATATCCACCAGCGTCAGGCTGAAGGCATTGCCGCCGCAAAAGCAAAGGGAGTTAAATTCGGCAGGCCACCGCTGCCCTTACCGGATAATTTTCATGAGATACATAAAGCGTGGCGGGAGAAAAGTATAACGCTCAGCGAAGCCGCAAGAGCTTGTAAAATGCCCGTTGGCACATTCTACGGAAAGGCGAGAAAAATTGAAAACGCAGCATAAAGAAACAAGACCCTGATTTGCAAATGTGTACTTTTAAAAAATGAATAGCCGTGGCAAGTATTCCAATATTTTGCAATGATTTTCTTGAAAAATCTGACGTTTTGACATACAATATCAAAAAAGCAAAAAATTAAGCCCTGATTTGCAAAAGTTACACGATGAAAAAATGGAAGGTATATTTAATGGATCAGGAAAACACTATCAAAGGCAGAAAATATAATCGAGATCATATTATAGCCGTATTCCTATGTATTGTTATATTTGTTCTTGGATGCATGAACCTTGATAATAACTGCAACTGGGGCGACGATTTCGCCGCTTATCTGATTGACGGTATCGCTATTGCAGAAGGGCGATATGAGGAACAGACGAAACTCAATGTAATCTTACGCAGCGGTAAACTGCTGGATAAGCAGACTGAGCACGTACATGTGTTCGGCTATCCTCTGCTGCACGCACTGATCTATTCCCTGTTCGGGTTTGATAAAACTGACTATTCAAACATTATTTTATATAAACTCCCATCACTTATTGCGCTTTCCATTATGAGCGGAGTATATTTTCTTTTTTTGAGAAAAAGATTTGGCAGAGAAATATCTGCGCCTATGACCCTTGCCCTTTGTGCCGATATGACCTTGCATAACGAAATCAGAAATCTTTGCAGTGACATTTTGTTTCTCTCTTTGACCATGTGCTCGTTCCATTTTATGGAGCTTTATCTGGAAAAGCCCTTTGGCAGAAAGCGCTGTATCATGGGTATGTTCCTTGGCTTGCTTCTTTGGTATTGCTACTCTGTCAGACTCAACGGTATTGTGGCAGTAATATGTGTGTTTCTGGCGCAGTTTTTATGGCTTGTGCGGCAAAGAACAAATTTCAGAGCAAGTGAGCTTATCCCGCTTGGCAGCTTTTTAATTTTGTATCTGGTTTTCAACAGGCTGGTTTTCCCTCTGCCCACTTCAACAAGCAGCATCAGCGATATGAGTATTTCAGGCTTTCTGGATGGTACAGAGTATTATCTGGATCAAATTCACACCTGGGCAAGGCACTTTATTGAGATTGTGCTGAAGGTTCCTGTGAAGCTGACCGCCCTCGTACTGTACCGCGTCATCAATACACCGCTTATATATACTGTAAACAGAGCTGAAAATTTCATATACAGGCAGGTATTTGACTTTCTGGCAGCCCTGATAATGCCGTTTCCCATTATCGGGATAGTGACGGAAGGTATAAAAAAAGAAGTCCATATCGTGATATTTATTTTAGTTTCATTTGCAGGCACAGCGGCACTTAACCTCGGCCAGGAAATAAGATATCTCTATGTTATTCTCCCCTTCCTTCTGATGTATGCAGCACATGGGGTAAAGTGGATTCATGGACTTTGGGTAAAAAAGTCCAGAGCCGGGAGAAAACACAGTATATTACTTTACAGTGCACTGATTTATGCACTATGTGTTTTTTCTGTTGTCCCTATAGTAAAATACGGGCTCTCAAATCTTCGCGTATTCGGACGTGACAATTCAACCGCATACTCCCACGGCGCGGTACAGGTATATAACTACATACAAAGCGAGCTTGATGAGGACGATACAATCGCCTTTTTCAAGCCAAGGGCTTTGTACCTGAACACGGGGCGTGTGTCGCTTTTGCCGCAGGAAGGCGGTTTTAAAATCACCGATGCCGACTATTATCTTTGTTATCTTCCGAATGATGAACGATATCTCACTGAGGAACTTGAAGATATCTATGAGCCCTGTTTTGAAAATTACGAGTTTATCCTCTACCGCAAAAATGAATGGTAAAACGAAAGGCCCCGTGAATACTCAGCCGTATTCACGGGGCGAAATTCTGGTACTATACTTTTTCCATCTGTGCCAGGGCTTTTTTAAATTGCAATGCGAAAAGAATTGCGGTAAATGACACAGCTATAAAGTCTGAAACAGGCTCGGTGAGAAATACACCCATGGTCTTATCCTCCATGAAATGGGGGATGATATATACCAGTGGCAGCAAAAGCCCGAATTTTCTCACAATTGCCACAACGGCAGAGGCCTTGGCATTGCCCATGGAGATAAATGTCATCTGGCAGGCTATCTGTATGCCCATGAGGCAGATAACTGCGGCGTATACACGTATAGCCGATGCAGTATATGCGATAAGCTCAGGATCTGGTGTAAATATTCCCACGAACAGCTCCGGCAGAAAAACGATAATCGCCCACAGGCTGGTGGAAAAGAGCATACATACACCCAGCAGCAAAAAGAAGGTTTTTTTAACTCTGTCGGGACGAAGCGCGCCGAAATTATAGCTCATAATGGGCTGGGCTCCCTGTGCTATGCCCTGCATGGGCAGCATCACAAGCATCATTGCACTGGAGAGCACAGTCATTGCACTGACCGCAATATCTCCGCCATATTTTTGTAAGGACGCATTAAAGCAGATACATATAACGCCCTCACTTCCCTGCATTATAAAAGGAGCTACCCCCAGAGCAAGGCAGGAAGCTACTATTCGCCAATCCGGTCTCAGGTATTCTTTTTTTATAGATAAGAGGGTCTTTTTTCCGCGCAGGAAAGATATGACCCACACACAGGACACAGATTGGGAAACAATTGTCGCTAAAGCCGCGCCCTTCACGCCCATATGAAATCCATAGATAAACACCGGGTCAAGGATAATATTCAAAACCGCGCCTATGAGCACCGTAAGCATACTGGTTTTTGCAAAACCCTGGGCTGTTATAAACGCATTCAGGCCAAGGGTAAGCTGCACAAACACCGTACCCAAGGGTTACAATAATATAGGACAGAGAAAAAGTCACACGGTAAGACGAAAATCTTCTGCCATGTGGCTTTTTCTGTACCCTATATGAACTTCCAGAAAGGAGGAAGCCAATGGAAACCAAGAAAACCAAGTACACAGC
>JAFQFH010000030.1 GCA_017398685.1 Oscillospiraceae bacterium | reverse complement strand
GTTGGCGAAGTCAAGGAGCTTAAGTTTGTCAAGGACGTTGTTGTCAAGGCAGCTGACGCTCTGATCGCTGAGTCCGGCACCGGCATGAAGTACATGGTCGGCACCATGATTGAGATCCCCAGAGCAGCCCTCACCGCTGACGAGATCGCCACCGAGGCTGAGTTCTTCTCCTTCGGTACCAACGACCTTACCCAGATGACCTTCGGCTTCAGCCGCGACGACGCAGGCAAGTTCCTGGGCTCCTACTACGACACCAAGATCTACGAGTCCGATCCCTTTGCACGTCTGGACCAGAACGGCGTTGGCAAGCTGGTTGCCATGGCTGCAAAGCTTGGCCGCTCCACCCGCGAGAACCTTAAGCTGGGTATCTGCGGCGAGCACGGCGGCGACCCCAGCTCTGTTGAGTTCTGCCACAAGACCGGTCTTGACTACGTCTCCTGCAGCCCCTTCCGCGTTCCCATCGCACGTCTGGCTGCTGCACAGGCCGCAATCAAGGATATGTAATTTCCTTAGGGCATAGCCTATAATCATAACGCCTTCCGAGCATATCGGAAGGCGTTATTTTGTTTACTTTTTGTTTATCACATAAAAGCCGCAAAGGTTTAAAATGAAATAAAAAGTGCGATACAAAGGAGATAAAAATATGAAAATTACATTTTTGGGCGCGGCTCACGAGGTTACCGGCAGCTGCACATATATCGAAGTAGGCGACAAAAAGGGCATAGTGGACTGCGGCATGGAACAGGGTAAGGACCTTTTTGTCAATGCTCAACTGCCTGTGGTGGCCTCACAGCTGGATTTTGTGCTTGTAACCCATGCCCATGTGGATCATACCGGCAGACTGCCCCTTTTGTATAAAGAAGGCTTTCGCGGTTCAGTGTACGCCAGCGCCGCCACCTGCTCCCTCTGCCAGATAATGCTGCGCGACTGTGCCCATATTCAGGAATCGGACGCAGAGTGGAAAAACAAGAAAAACAAGCGCTCCGGCAGACCCATGGAGCAGCCTCTCTATACCATGGCGGATGCAGAGGGTATCCTCACCAAGATGATACCCTGCCCTTATGATAAGCCTATACAGGTCAATGACTGCGTGTCCATTCGCCTTACCGACGTGGGTCATCTTCTCGGCTCCGCGGCCATAGAAGTCTGGCTCACCGAAGAGGGGCAGACAAAAAAGCTCTGCTTCAGCGGCGATGTGGGCAATATTGACCAGCCCATCCTCCGTGACCCTGTGCATGTGAAAGATGCCGACTATGTAATTATCGAGTCTACCTACGGCGACAGGTATCACGAAAAGGAGAGGGCCGACTATGTAACGGAGCTTGCCGTGCGCATCCAGCGCACCTTTGACCGGGGCGGCAACGTCATCATCCCCTCCTTTGCCGTGGGCCGTACTCAGGAAATGCTGTATTTTATCCGTGAAATAAAGCAGAAGGGCCTTGTCAGGGGTCACAGTGACTTCCCTGTCTATGTGGACAGCCCTCTGGCCATTGAAGCCACCAGCGTCTTTCTCCAGTGTGATACGCACTTTGTAGACGATGAAATGGCAGAGATTATCCGCTCCGGCGTAAATCCGCTGGTGTTTCCCGGCCTTGAGCTGGCGGTTTCACAGGAGGAGTCCAAGGCGATAAACGAAAACAAGATACCCAAGGTCATCATTTCCGCCAGCGGCATGTGCGATGCGGGCCGTATCCGCCACCATCTCAAGCACAATCTCTGGAAAAGTGAAAATCTTATCCTCTTTGTGGGCTATCAGTCAGTAGGAACTCTGGGCAGGCTCATTGCCGATGGTGCTGAGAAGGTGAAAATACTTGGGGACGAGGTCATCGTCCGCGCCCAGGTGGACACTCTCCCCGGTGTCAGTGGCCATGCGGACAAGGAAGGGCTTATAAACTGGCTCAATGGCTTTGAAAAGAAACCGCAGATGGTCTTTGTAAACCACGGCGACCCCGACTCTGCCGACAGCTTTGTGGAATGTCTCACTACAGAACTTGGCTATAAGGCCTTTGCCCCATACAGCGGCACAAGCTATGACCTTCTCGCCGGCGACTTTGTCAGCGTCACCGAGGGAAAGCCCATAGAGAAAAAAGCCCATGCCCAGACAAGGCAGACCAGCCCATCCTTCACAGCTCTCATGCAGGCAATTGACAAGCTCCAGCGCATCGGCCGCAGCCTTGAGGGAAGAGCCAACAAAGAGCTTAACCGCTATACTGAGCAGATAAACAAGATAATAGAAAAAATGGAAGAATAATTGTATAAATCATAGGCTTTCAGGTGAGAGTTTTCATTGACGAATGAATATAATTATGTTAACATAATTATACGTCGAAAACTGTCTGCCGATTTTGGCAGGATGTGGATATAAATGCCATATGGAGGTTAGCCTGTGAAAAAGTATCAGTTCGATCCATCGCAGATCGTGGGCAATAATATTCTTGAATACGACAGGGAAACCCTTTGCCGCTTTATAATAAAGCTGTGCGAACGGGTAAAGGCCGACGCAGGTGCAGGCGTGTACCGTGGCGGCGTGTACCCTGAGAATATAAGCGAAAACAAGGATGGTGAGCTGGCTGTAGGGCCCGCCTCCAGAGCTGACTGGCAGGGTCAGGAGCTGGATTTTCTCCCTCCCGAGCAGTACTGGAACAATAAGCTCACTCCCGCAGCGGACGTGTATTCCATAGGCATGCTGCTTTACTATGCAGTCTCCGGAGGAAAGCTGCCCTTTGAGGGGGAGTGCCGCGACCCGCAGCTCAGGCGCATGAGCGGCGATCCCTTTGATGTGCCCAAGGCCGCAGGCCGCAGGCTGGGCGATATTATCCGCAAGGCCACCCAGTTCAAGGCTGCCGACAGATATCAGAGCATGGATGAGCTCCGCGCCCTTGTGGAAAGCTGCCTTAAAAACCTCTATCTGGGCGGTGCCACCAGCGCAGAGAGCATTTTCAAAAAGCACGACGATGATCTGAACGATCTGGAGCGTATGATGGTATCCATTATTGAAAAGGGTGAGGAGGAGCCTCTGCCCGAGGAGGAGATACTCTCTCAGGTGCCGGAGGAAGAGGAAGAACTGCCCCAGCTCCAGGTGGAGGACTATCTGCCTGAGGACGAAAGACCTGAGAAAGAAGAGCCGGACGAATTTGAACTGGAAGAAGAATTTGTGGATGCGCTTGAGGAGGACAGGGTCTACGAGGCGGAGTTTGCCCGCTTTGCGGCAAGGGAAGCTGCAAACCGTGTCCCAAGACTATACGAAGAGCGATACCCCGACCTTGAGCCGGTGGTGCTGAAAAATTCAGCTGATATGAGACCGGCCGTACAATATTCAAAAAATGCGCAGCAGCGCATGAGGATGGAGGATGATGACGTGGAAAACAGAAGAAGAAGACCTGTGGCGATCCTTTTGGTACTGTGCGCCCTTCTTGTGGTGGCGGCAATAGTATTCAATGCCATAATCAAGGATATCACTTCCCGACCTGAAATGAATCAGGAGCAGATTGTCCAGCAGCAGCTTCAGCAGCCCATCAATGTCATGGAGATCACGCCTGCCCCCACCATGGAGCCTGTTCCCGACGCAACTCCTCTGCCCGGCGGCCTTGAGGAGACTACCGTACCTCCCGTTGTGGAGCCTGTGGAACCCAGCTATGAGCTTTTCAAGGAAGACATCAGCTGGAGCGACGCCCGCGACAAGTGCTTTGAGCTGGGCGGACATCTGGCAGTCATCAATGACGAGGAAGAGTTTGCAGAAATCGTTGCCCTTGCTGAGGAAAACGGTGTCAGTATGCTGTGGATAGGCGGTCGCCGTGAAAACGACAAGATGATCTGGGAAGATGGTTCCGACCAGGCCTATACTCCCTGGGCAGCAGGTGAGCCTTCCTATCAGGACAGTTCCGACGGCGTTCTGGAAGACTATGTGCTTCTCTGGTACAATAACGGCTGGTTTTTCAATGACAGCCGCCATGACCCCTGCGCTGAGTTCCCCCAGTGGTACGGCGGGAAGATGGCCTATATCTGCGAGTTCGGCGGATAAGTGACTTGAAGTTCCGGCAAACCGCTCTCTCGAAAAATGGGGGAGCGGTTTTCCAGCGGTGAGGTAAAATTTATGTCCAGAATACTTTTGATAAACGGCAGTCCCAACGAGAAGGGCTGCACATATACGGCACTTTCCGAGCTTGCCATGCAGCTTGAAAAGCACGGCGTGGAAACAGAGCTTTTGTATCTGGGCACAGACCCCATCTCCGGCTGCACGGCCTGCCGTGCCTGCGGAGGACTGGGGAAGTGTGTCATGGATGACGCGGTAAACGAAATCGGCGGACGGCTTGAGGAATTTGACGGCATAGTCATGGGCTCTCCCGTGTATTACGGCGGCCCGTCCGGCCAGCTCTGCGCCTTTCTGGACAGGCTCTTTTTCGCCTACGGCACTGGCATGGCGGGCAAGCTTGCCGCCTCTGTCGTCTCCAGTCGGCGCGGCGGCGCAACCGCAGCTTTTGACAGGCTCAACAAATACCCGGCCATGAACAACATGGTCATAGTCGGCTCCCAGTACTGGAATCAGATCCACGGCAGCAATGCCGCTCAGGCAAAAGAGGATGCGGAGGGACTTCAGACCATGCGCGTGCTGGGTGAGAACATGGCCTGGCTTTTAAAGTGCATCGAAGCCGGAAAAGCTGCCAATGTGCCTGCTCCGGCCTATGAAAAGCGGATAGCCACGAATTTCATCCGCTGAATTGACACCCAATAGTTCCACAAGGAGAGAGTTTTATGAAGAAAACGCTGAAAACAGCGCTTGGTATTATACTGGTGTTTGCCCTTGTTGTTTCGGCTGTTCCTGCCTACGCTCAGGAGGAAGTCCCTGCCGGAAATGGGGACACCACTGAAAATGCTGCCGCAGTGGAGCAGACTGCGGCCCCGGAGATAGAACATCCAAGCATCCTCGACGAGGAAAAGATACAGCTGCTGGTGGATAACCTGATGGACACCAGCGGTATCAGCGAGGACAGACGCGAAAATATCAGCATAGTCTATACATATCTTGGCACCGGCGACAGCTGGTACTACAATGCGGACACCTGGCGCTATCCCGCCAGCATGTACAAGGTACCCATGCTGATGGTGCTGGCTGAGAGAGTTGCCAAAGGGGAGCTTACGCAGGAAAGCGATATCGGCGGCATGACCCTTGCCAAAACCGAGGATCTGGTGCTTATCTGGTCCAACAATGAGCAGGCCCATGTGGTGCGCAAGTATCTGGGCGGCGACCCGGTTGCCCGCAAGCTCTATCAGGCCTATTCACCTCAGGAGGAGAGCTACTATCACTCAGACTTTATAGATTACTGCTATTTCACCGCCCGTTATATGGACGATGTCATGCAGACTCTTTACAATAACCAGTCCAATTTCCCCAACATAATGGACTGCCTGAAGGTAGCCATGCCCGACAGGTACTATCACCTGAACATCGACCCCAGCTATGTGGTGGCACAGAAGTACGGCACCTTCAAGGAATTCAACAACAATACCGGCATCATCTTCACTCCCAACCCCTTTATTCTCACCGTCATGACAGAGCATATGAGCATAGAGGCGGCGGAAGCCTTTATGGGCCAGACAGCCAAGGTCTTTCTGGACTACACTCTTGAAGTGGACAAGCAGCTTGCTGCCCACCAGCAGATGATAGCCGAGGCCGAAGCCAAAGCCGCCGAGGAGGCACGACTTGCCGCCGAAGAGGCTGAGCGCAAGGCAAGGGAAGCAGCCGAAGCTGCCGCACAGGCAGAGCGTGAGCGCCTTGCCGAGATAGAGCGCGCCCAGAAAGAGGCCGAGGCCAAGGCAAGACGTGAAAAGTTCATTGACATTGCCGTAAAGGTTGTGGCGGTTGCGGTTGTTGTGGGTGTTGCAGTGCTTATATTGCTGCGTTCCTACAGGAAAAAACGCGCAGCTAAGGAAGCGGCCTATGAAAAGGAGATGCTCAGACGCCGCAGATACGGTATCGACGCTCCCGACCTACCCTCCTATGATGACGGCTATGATTATGTGGAGCTGCCCCGCCGCAGAAGAAGCCGGGACGAGGAAGAGTATCCCACGCGCAAAAGCACCTTTGAGCAGGAGCTTGCACCCCGCAGAAGATCTCAGGAACTGACAGAGCGCTATACGCGCCGTCCGGATCACAGCGAACAGGAACGTGTATCCCGCCGCCGCAGTCAGAGAGAGTTTGAAGACCAGTTTGCAGCCGTACACAGCAGTGACGGCTATGAAGAAGCCCCCCGCATGTCCCGCAGCTACGAAAGCTTTGACGAGTATGACTATGCCATGGAGTATATGCGCAGGCAAGAACGGGAGCTTGAGCGTGACCGTCCACGTTCTCAGGAGCGCGATTATCGCGATTATGAAGAGCGTGAAAGCCGCCGCAGCGGCAGAAGCGGCTCTGACAAGGGCGGCTATCGGCCCAGACACTGAGATGGGAGAACCAGATGATAAAGAAACTTGTTCTTATTCTGCTGATTTTATCCATGGCTCTTTCCCTTGCGGCCTGCGGCGGCAGCACCGGCACGAGCTACGGTGTGAAAACCCTCCAGACCCTCGTGGAGCAGGAGTATTTTCTGGCCTTCCGCAACAATGACCCCACATATTTCTATGTGACCGCTGCCATAGAAACTCTGGCAGGTGAGGGACGGGTACATGAGCTTACAGCCAAGTGGTTCGGAGAGCAGATAATAGACTTCAAGGGTCGCGTTGAAGCGCTTTCCGAGCTCACGCCTCCGCCCCCACAGGACTTTATAATCGGCATTGACATAAACTCCTTCCCCATGGCCTACATCTCAAACGGGGAATACTGGGGCTTTGATGTGGAGCTGGCCATTGCCGTGTGCCAGAAGCTGGGCTGGAATTTGAAGATGCAGCCTATTGAAAAGGAAAATGTGTACATAGAGCTCTCCTCCGGCAACATAGACTGCGCCTGGGGCGGCATCGCCATCACCCGTGAGGAGATAGCCGAAGGCAACTTCACCCCCTACGGCCCCTATGTGAAAAACGACATCGTGGTTGCTACCAGAAGCGGCTCTTCCGTCTGGAACTCCATGCGCCTCAACGGTAAGAATATGGCAATGTGCTCCACACCGGAGGCACTGGAGGCGCTCAATACCGATCCCAAGCTGTCAAAGCGTCTGGGCCAGATAACAAGACTTGCCGGCGGCACCACGGAGTGCTTTGAACATCTTTATTCCGGCAAATGCGACACTGTCCTCACAGACAGCACTGCCTTGTATTACTTCAATTGCCACTGATAATATTGTCGAAAAAATAAGACGATGGCTTCATCGTCTTATTTTTGCTTTTCATTCATGGCGTAAAGTGATATAATACATTGGTTATAAATAGTATGATATAAATATCATTCCAAGCTTCATAGAGGTGAAAAGCTATGAAATTAAAAGTAGTATTTGCCATCATCGTGTGCAAGGCGCTGCGCCTTGTATCAAGGCTTATGCACCGTGGCGGCACTGCCATGCCCGGCAGATATGCCCTTAAGATATGCCCGCAGCTTCTTTCCGTTCTGGCAAAAAACGTTCAGACTGTGGTCATAACTGGCACCAACGGCAAAACCACCTGCAGCCGCATGGTGGAGGAGGCTTTTGAGCGGGAAGGAAAGAAGTATTTCTCCAATCGCTCGGGTGCTAATCTTATTGACGGCATCACCACGGAGTTTGTCATAAACAGCAGCTTGAGCGGAAAAAACCGCTGCGACTACGCGGTGATTGAATGTGACGAGGCCGCTTCCGTCAGGGTATTTGCCCAGATGCAGCCCAAGGTCATCGTAGTCACAAACCTCTTCCGTGACCAGCTGGACCGCTTCGGCGACCTTGCCCACACAAGAGACAGCATAAAAAAAGCCATCGGCTCTGTGCCCACGGCCACTCTCTGCCTCAATGCGGACTGTTCTCTCACCTCGTCCCTTGCCGATGATATGCCCAACAGGGTTTTGTACTTCGGCATGAACCGCGGTGCAGCCCCCAATAAGGAAAAGGCCGAAATATCCGATGGTGATATCTGCATCCGCTGCGGCCATGAGTATGAATTTGAATATATCAACTTCGGCCATCTGGGCGGCTTTTTCTGCCCCAACTGCGGCCACCGCCGCCCGGAAGCGGACTTTGCCGTGGTGGACATTGCCCATCAGAGCACCGAGGGCAGCTCCATTGTGATGGATATGCAGGGCGAACGGAGAATGGTCACGGTCAATCTCCCGGCCATGTACAATATATATAACGCCGCTGCCGCCTGCGCTGCCGTATGTGCAATGGGCATGGACAAGGACGCTGCGGTACAGGCGCTCTCCGGCTTCAAATGCGGCTTTGGACGCATGGAGCAGTTTGACATAGGCGCGGGAGCCCGCATGATGCTGGTGAAAAATCCTACCGGCTGCAACCTTGTCATGGAGTTTCTCTCCAACATCAAAGAGCGCTTCTCCCTTGTGATAAGCCTCAATGACCGCACCGGCGACGGCAAGGACATCTCGTGGATATGGGATACGGACTTTGAACAGCTCACCGCACTTTCAGGCCGCATAAAAAGCCTTGTTGTATCCGGCGACAGAGCCGAGGAAATGCGCCTTCGTCTCAAGTACGCAGGCTTTGACGAAAACGCCATTGTCACCGAGCGCGACTGTGAAAAGCTGGTTGAGTGGATGAAAGGGGAGGACTGCCCTGTGTTCATCATGCCCACCTACTCTGCCATGCTGGATATCCG
The DNA here is from genome assembly GCA_017398685.1 of Oscillospiraceae bacterium. Taxonomy (GTDB): domain Bacteria; phylum Bacillota; class Clostridia; order Oscillospirales; family Oscillospiraceae; genus Limivicinus. Next base: position 27,757 of record JAFQFH010000030.1, on the reverse strand, counting down.
TCAGGTAATTGTAAAGCACTGCGGCGGCAGTGAATTCTGGGAATAAGGAGGTGCGGGAAATGGAACTTAAAATCTGCCATCTCTACGGCGATGTGCTCAATCTCTACGGGGACAGGGGCAATATCATCACCATGAAAAAGCGCCTTGAGTGGCGCGGCATAGACTGCGCCGTGGAAAAGATCAACCCCGGCCAGACCGCTTCGCTTGCAGGCTGCGACCTTATATTCATCGGCGGCGGCATGGAGTTTGATACAAGGCTCATTGCTGACGACCTCCGTGCAGGCCGGGCGGCGGAGCTGAAGGCGGCGGTTGAGGACGGTGTAAGCCTTCTTGCCATTTGCAGTGGCTATCAGCTGCTGGGGCGGTACTGTCAGGATGGAAAGGGTGTCAAAACCCCCATGGCAGGCGTTCTGGATATGTACACTGTCTGCGGCAAAGAGCGCATGACAGGAAACTATAAATTCGTCCTGGGTGAAAAGTCCGGCGGCTATGAAGTTGTGGGCTTTGAAAACCATCAGGGCAAGAGCTATCTTTCAGAGGGTGTGGAGCCTCTTGGCAAAGTGCTCTGCGGTCACGGCAACAACGGCGAGGACGGCGGCGAGGGCGCAAGATACAAAAACCTCTTCGGCACCTATAGCTATGGCCCTATCCTGCCAAAAAATGCGAAGCTCTGCGACCATATACTGCTTACCGCCCTTGAAAGAAAATACGGCCTTAAAGAGCTTGAGGCCCTCAATGACAGGGCAGAAAACGAGGCCTTTGCCGCCATAAACGCAAGACTTGGATAAAAGGAGCGCACGATGATACGCTTTTACAATGGATACGTCCTCAGCTTTAGCGGAGGAATAAATGTTAAATACGGCGAAGTGTGGACAGAAGGCAGCCGCATCGTCCATGTGGGCGATAAGAAAGCCGATATGCCCAGCTTTGAAAGAGAGATAGACTTAAAGGGCGATGTAATCATGCCCGGCTTCAAAAATGCCCACAGCCATACCGCTATGGTGCTCTTTCGCTCCCTCGCTGACGATATGGAGCTTCACAGCTGGCTTTCGGATAAAATCTGGCCCAACGAGGCCAAAATGACCGGGGAGGATGTCTATCACCTTACAAAGCTTGGCATTAAGGAGTATCTCTCCTCTGGCATCACCGCCAGCTTTGACATGTATTTCAAAAACGATTTCTATGCCAAAGCCAACGCGGACACAGGTTTTCGCACAGTTATCTGCTCCGGCATGAACAATTTTGACGCGGATATCACCAATATCGAGCGGGAATATCTCAAATTCAATAACTACAGTGAGCTTGTCTCCTATAAGCTGGGCATCCACGGGGAGTATACCACCTCCATGGAGCGTATGGAGTACATGGTATCCCTTGCACGTAAGTACAAAGCCCCCTGCTACACCCACATGAGCGAGACTAAAAGCGAAGTGGACGGCTGCATTGAGCGCTACGGCCTCACCCCCACCCAGCTCCTTGCCAAAATAGGCTTTTTTGACTACGGCGGCGGTGGCTTCCACTGTGTGTGGGTCAATGAAGAGGATATGCGGATAATGGCGGAGAAGAATGTCTACGCCGTAAGCTGTCCCGCTTCAAACCTGAAGCTTGGCAGCGGCATTGCCCCCATCGACGCCATGGCCAATGCCGGCGTAAAGCTGGCTCTGGGTACGGACGGCGCCGGCAGCAATAACGCCCTTGATATGTTCCGGGAGATGTACCTTGTGAGCGTGCTTCAAAAGCAGCTTCTTTCCGATGCCGCCGCAGGCTGTGCCGACAGGACGCTTCAGATGGCCTGTGTGGGCGGAGCCCGTGCCATGGGCCTTGACGACTGTGACGATCTTGCCGTGGGCAAGCTTGCAGACCTTATCGTGATCGACATGTCCCAGCCCAATATGCAGCCTGTCAACAACATCCCCCATAACATCGTCTACTCCGGCTCCAAATCCAACGTGCGCCTGACCATGGTAAACGGCAGGGTACTCTATGAAAACGGAGTCTACCACATCGGCGAGAGCGTGGAGGACATCTACCGCAGCGCAAACGAGTGCGCCAAGAGGATATTTGCATGAAAAGCATAGACCTTCACGTACACACCAGGGCTTCCGACGGCACCTGCAGCGGCAGCGATGTGGTGCAGCTTGCCAAAGAGCAGGGGCTCAGCGCCATAGCCATTACCGACCATGACACCGTCTCCGGCTATTTTGAGGCCGCTGCCGAAGGTGAAAGGCTGGGTCTTGAGGTTGTCCCCGGTATAGAGATAAGCACCAAGTACGACAGGGCCGTCCACGTCCTCGGCTATTATATAGACCCCAAATCCCCCAGTCTGGACCCTGTGCTGAACTGGATAGTCCACGACAGGGACGAGAGAAACCGGAAAATGGCGGAGCTTATGGCGGCGGACGGGCTGCCGGTAAGCTATGAGATGATGCACGAGAAATACGGCGAAGTCATCGGCAGACCACATTTTGCCGCGCTCCTTGTGGAGCTGGGGCTGGCAGAGAGCGTTCAGGACGCTTTTGATCGCTTTGTGGAAAAGGGACAGAAATACTATCAGCCCCGTACCATCCTGCCGCTGGACAGGGCAGTGCAGATAATTGTGGATGCCGGCGGTATCCCGGTGCTGGCGCATCCCTTCCAGTACCGCATGGACGATGCCCTTTTAAGAGAGCTTATTGAATACTGCATGGGCTTTGGCCTTAAGGGGATAGAGTGCCGCTACACCGGCTATGACGGGGAAATGGTGGCATACCTTGAGGCCCTTGCCAAAGAGTACAGCCTCATACGCACCGGTGGCAGCGACTTCCACGGCACGAACAAGCCTCATATAGCCCTTGGCCGCGGCCTTGGCGAGCTGAATGTGCCCTATGAGTATCTCAGTGAGCTGAAAACGAAAATACGACTGTGACGTACGCACAGTCGTATTTTTGTTTTACACCTGCATCATTTTCAGCATTTCCCGTCTAAGCTGCTCTATTATCCTTTTCTCCAGGCGGCTTATGTAGCTTTGAGAGATGCCCATGATGTCCGCCACCTCTTTCTGGGTGTATTCCTGCCCGTCGGGCAGACCAAAGCGCATGAGTATGATGCTCTGCTCTCTCTGGGAAAGGGTGGATATGGCCTCCATCAGCATGTGCTTTTCAGCGTCATCCTCCATGGGGCGGGCCACCTCGTCCTCGTCGGTGCCCAGAATGTCAGAAAGCAAAAGCTCATTTCCGTCCCAGTCGGTGTTCAAGGGCTCGTCAAAGCTTATCTCCGTGCGCTGTGAGCTTATTTTGCGAAGATACATGAGTATCTCGTTTTCAATGCAGCGGGAGGCGTAGGTGGCGAGCTTTATGTTTTTGGAGCTGTTGAAGGTGTTTACCGCTTTTATAAGCCCGATGGTGCCTATGGAGATAAGGTCCTCGATATTTATGCCGGTGTTTTCAAAACGCTTGGAGATGTATACCACAAGGCGCAGGTTGTGCTCTATAAGCTTTGACCTTGCGCTTTCATCTCCTGCTTCCAAAGCTTCCAGCGCCTTTTGCTCTGCACATCGTTCCAAAGGCGGCGGCAAGGTGTCGCTGCCGCCTATGTAAAAAAGGGGCGGAGCCTTTATCCCTAAAAGATTCAAAAGCTGCTCGCGCAAAAATATGATCTGGGGTTTACAAAGCATGGTCGGTCCTTTCTCAAATAATGGCCTGAAATCCGTCTCCTGCGGCGTTTTTGGATATTGCCGCCATTATCTCAAGCTCTCTTTCTCCGCATCTGGCTTTATCCGGATGAAAAGCGCAGAGAAGCCCACTGCCGCCCACACTGGAATAGGGGATAAGCCGGAACCTGCCCCTGAGCCCGTCAACGGCATCGGCACTTTGAAGCATCTCAACCCCCTCCAGCTCCAGAAGCTCTGTATGGTGGGGAAAAAGCGGCTCCACTGCCTGCGGGGAGACTACCATCACCGCCTTGCCGGAAACAGGGTCTGTAAGCTGATTTCCCGTGTCCACAAGGGCCATGAACTCGGCTGTGCGCCCTCCCAACCAAAGCTCCACCTTGATACGCTTCTCCTCGGCAAGCCTTGCCTTGCCGCCGAAGATAAGCCGCAGCGTAGCGTAGCAAAGAGTGAAGGACAAAAGAAGCGTGCGCATATCAAAAGCGGGGCGGCCTCCTGCCAGCTGCAAAGCCCATATAAAGCCACCGAAGGCTGCCGACACGGCTGCAAATACCACCCCACAGCGAAGCATACGCTCTTCTCCACCATAGGCTGCCAGCGCCATAATAAGCCAGAGACAAAGCTTCGCGGCAGGAAGCCCCAGCCACCCAAGCCCGGGCAGGTATATACCTACTGCGTACAAAGCGCCTATGAGAGCTGCCAGCGCATATCGCCAGCGTCTCAGCACCACACCGCAGACCCTTGCCGACACAAGGCACAAAAAATAGTCTATCACCAGATTGAGAAGAAAGAGACTGTCTATGTAAATGGTTTCCATATCCGGATTATATCAGGGGCGGCGGGAGTAATTTGTCAGCTTGAAGAGCGGCGGATGACAAATTTAATCTATCAGCGCGCATAATTGGGAATTGTCAAAAAAGGTATGCTGTGGTAAAATTCAATGATGGATATAAACATAAAGGAGTGAAAGTCCCCCCATGTGGTTTTGGTTTGCGGTAATCGCACTTTTGTGCTGGAGTGGTTCTGACCTTTTCTCCAAGATAGGCTGTCAGGACGCGTCCGATAAGTACAGTCACCTGAAAATGGTCACTGCCGTCGGTGTGGTCATGGGTATCCACGCCTGCTATGAAATTTTTGTAGGCGGCGTTGAGATAAATGCTTCCATTATCATCACATACCTGCCCGTTTCCCTTTTGTACATTGCATCCATGGCAATGGGCTATCTGGGACTGAGATATATCGAGCTTTCTATATCCTCTCCCATCTGCAACAGCTCCGGCGCTATCGTTGCTATCCTCACCTTTGCCACCATGGGCGTCAGTGCAGAGCTTCCCCCCATGGCCTTTGTCGCTGTGGCTCTTGTGTGTATCGGCGTTGTGGCCCTTGGCGTTGTTGAGTCCCGCGAGGACGAGGAACTGCGCCGTGCCCGTCAGGATGCCTCCAACCACCACTATGCAAAAAGCTGGATCGCCATCATCATCCCCGTTATCTACTGCCTGCTGGACGCACTGGGAACCTTTGCCGACAGCCGCGTTCTTGAGATACTGGATGAGGACAGCGCAAACGTTGCTTATGAGCTTACCTTCCTTATCGTGGGTATAATCTGCGCCATCTACGTACTGGGCATCAAAAAGCAGAAGCTCATTCCCAAGATGGAAGCCCCCAAGTACACCGGCGCAATTTTTGAGACTATCGGTCAGTTCTTCTACATATACGCTCTTGCTGACTCTGAGCATGTGGCCTTTGCTGCCCCCATCATCTCCTCCTACTGTGTGGCATCCGTTCTGTGGAGCCGCATCTTCCTCAAGGAGAAGCTTTCCCGCAAGCACTATCTTTGCATCCTGCTTGTAATTATCGGCATCGTCATAATGGGTATACTTGATATATAAGAACGGAGAGTAAAACATGAATGCAGTGTATAAGCGCGTAGTTATAAAAATTAGTGGTGAGGCTCTTGCCGCTGAGAAGAAGACAGGCTTTGACTTTGACTTTGTCAGCCGTGTGTGTCAGGCCGTGATGGACTGCACCAAAATGGGCGTTGAAGTCGGTATCGTCATCGGCGGCGGCAACTTCTGGCGCGGCGTCAAGGACGGCGCAGGCAAGGTGGAGCGTGTCAGCGCAGACCGTATGGGTATGCTGGCCACCGCCATGAACTGCCTTGCCGTGGCTGACGTTTTCAAGCAGCTGGGCGCAGATGCCAAGGTCATGACCGCAGTTGACATTCAGGGCGTGGGCGAGCGTTATGATACCGGCCGCGCCATTGAGTACATGAAGGCGGGCAAGGTGGTCCTTTTCGCCTGCGGCACCGGCATGCCCTTCTTCTCCACCGATACCACCGCAGCCCTCAGAGCCGCTGAGGTGCACGCTGATGCCCTGCTTCTTGCAAAGAACGTGGACGGCGTGTATTCCGCCGACCCGGATAAGGACCCCAATGCCGTCAAGTTTGACGAGATAAGCTACAGCGAAGTGCTCCTTCGCCGCCTCGCCGTTATGGACAGCACTGCCACAAGCCTTGCCATGGACAATAATATCCCCGTTGTGGTCTTTGCTCTGGCAGAGCCCACAAACATGGGCCGTGTCCTCAGTGGTGAGAAGATAGGCACCACCGTGAAATAATAATAATTATTTCAGGAAAAGTTCACAGAAAATCAAAAACAGTATGAAATAATAAAACGGAGGTAAAACCATGTCTGACTACAAAGAATTTGAACACAAAATGAAAAGAACCTGCGAGAATCTTTCTTCTCAGCTGGCAACCATCCGCGCAGGCCGCGCCAATGCATCCGTTCTTGATCAGGTGCAGGTGGATTACTACGGTTCTCCCACACCCATAAATCAGGTGGCCTCCATTGCCACTCCCGATCCCCGTTCTCTCCTTATCCAGCCCTGGGACGCATCCGTACTCAAGGGCATTGAGAAGGCCATTCTGGCCTCCGACTTGGGCATCAATCCCCAGAACGACGGCAGAATGATCCGCCTTGTGTTCCCACCTCTCACTGAGGAACGCCGCCGCGATCTGGTAAAGCAGACCAAGAAGTACGGCGAGGAGGCCAAGGTCGCCATCCGCAACATCCGCCGCGACGCTATTGACAAGTTCAAGAAGCAGCAGAAGTCCTCTGAGATCACCGAGGACGATTACAAGATCGCCGAGAAGGATATCCAGAAGCTCACTGATGACTTCATCAAGGAAATCGACAAGATCTCCGAGAAGAAGGAAAAAGAGCTTATCGAGATATAAGGAGTAAATAATGGCCAACACCATTAAGGCGGGGGAGCAGGAGAGATCCGGCCTCCCCCGTCATATTGCAATCATACTTGACGGCAACGGCCGCTGGGCCAAAAAGCGGGGCCTGCCCCGTACCGCCGGTCACGCCGTAGGCGCGGAGACCTTCCGCAAGATCGCAACCTACTGCAAGAATATCGGCGTTGAGTATCTCACGGTCTACGCCTTTTCCACCGAGAACTGGAAGCGCCCTCCCGAAGAGGTCAAAACCATAATGAAGCTTTTGAAGAACTATCTTCAGGAAGCTATCGACACCATGGAAAAGGACAAGATAAAGATGAAGGTGCTGGGCGATGTGGATGAGCTCAGCGACGAGCTGAAGGAAATGGTAGCCCACACCAATGAGATATCCCAGCGCTATGAGGGCTTTCAGGCCAACATCTGCCTCAACTACGGCGGCCGCGCCGAGATAGTCAAGGCGGCTGAGCGCTATGCTGCCGATCTTGCCGCCGGTAAAGTGCAGCCGGGGCTTGACGAGGCGGGCTTTGCCTCCTACCTCTACTCTGCCGGTATTCCCGACCCGGATCTTCTCATCCGCCCCGGCGGGGAAAAGCGCCTTTCAAACTTCCTTTTGTGGCAGTGCGCCTACAGCGAGTTTTACTATACCGATGTGCTCTGGCCGGACTTTTCAACGGCAGAGCTTGACAAGGCCATCGCTGAATTTCAAAGCCGTGACAGACGCTACGGCAAGGTGAAAAACCCCTGATAATACATAAAATAGGATTACATGAGGTGAACTTATGGTAAAATCCATATCCATTCTCGGCTGCACCGGCTCCATTGGCCGCCAGACCATCGCTGTGGCGGAGCATATAGGCATGCCTGTTGCCGCCCTTACCGCCAACAGCCGCATAGATATGCTGGAAGAGCAGGTGCGCCGTCTTAAGCCAAAGTTCGTGGCAGTCTACGACGAGAAGGCGGCAGCTCAGTTCAAAACCAATATTGCCGACCTTGATGTGAAGGTAGGCTCCGGCATGGAGGGTCTTATCGAGGCCGCCACCATGGACGGGACTGACTGCGTGGTAACAGCCGTCTCCGGCGCGGTTGGGCTTCGCCCTACCCTTGCCGCCATTGATGAGAAAAAGCGCATTGCTCTCGCCAATAAGGAAACCCTGGTCTGCGCCGGTGAGATAGTCATGAAAAGAGCCGAGGAAAAGGGCGCGGAGATAATCCCCGTGGACTCCGAGCACTCCGCTATTTTCCAGTGCCTTATGGGCCGGGAAAAGGGCGAGCTGCGCCGTATTCTCCTCACAGGCTCCGGCGGCCCCTTCCGCGGAAGACCCGTAGCCGAGCTTGAGGATGTTACGCCCCAGCAGGCTGTTGCCCATCCCAACTGGAGCATGGGCGCGAAAATCTCCGTGGACAGCGCCACCATGATGAACAAGGGGCTAGAGTTCATTGAGGCCATGCATCTTTTTGGTGTCACTCCGGATGATATTCAGGTGGTAATCCACCCCCAGAGCATCATACACTCTATGGTAGAGCTGATAGACGGCACAGTCATCGCCCAGCTGGGCGTGCCGGACATGGGCCTGCCCATCCAGCTTGCCCTTACATATCCTGAGAGAAAGCCCTCCATGTTTGAAAGACTGGACTTTTTCTCTATGAAGGATATGACATTTGAAGCCCCCGACTACAAAAAGCTGCCCTGCCTGAAGCTGGCTATCGACTGTGCCCGCACCGGCGGCACAGCCCCCTGCGTCATGAGCGCGGCAAACGAGGTGGCGGTACATATGTTCCTTAAAAACCAGCTTGGCTATAACCGCATTTATGAGGCGGCAGCGGGAGCTGTGGAGCATGTGGGCGTTATTCAGGGCGCAGACCTTGACACCATCATTGCCGCTGACGAGGCCGCCCGCCGCTACGTAAGAGAAAGCTACGCAAAGTAAATCACCCCAGCCCCGGTTCGCCGGGGCTTTTGACCCAATGGAGACTGAGTTTATATGACTATACTGTATGTTCTGCTTGCAATCTTGCTCTTCGGCGTGCTCATTGCCGTGCATGAGTTCGGCCACTTTGTCACCGCCAAGCTCTGCGGTGTAAAGGTGGAGGAGTTTGCCATCGGCATGGGCCCTGCCATCTTCAAAAAACAAAAGGGAGAGACTCTCTACGCCCTCAGAGCTGTACCCATCGGCGGCTACTGCGCCATGCTGGGCGAGGATGAGGCTGTGGACGATCCCAAGGCTTTCACCAGCCAGAAGGTCTGGAAAAAGGCCATAATTCTTGTGGCGGGATCTTTCATGAACTTTGTGCTGGGCTTTCTCCTTGTGCTTTTGGTCTACTCCAATGCCAGCGGCTTCTACGCCCCCGTTATCTCCGGCTTTATGGAGGGCTGCCCCTATGAAAGTGAGGAAGCCTTTCAGGTGGGTGACAGAATATGGAGCATTGACGGCAAACGCATATACCAGAACAGCGACGTCAGTGAATTCCTCTCCCAGGGCGACGGGGTCTATGACGTTGTTGTAAAGCGCGACGGTCACAAGGTGAAGCTGGAAGGCCTTGAGCTGAAGCTTCTTGAGTATGAAGGCGAGGACAGAAAGTACTACGGCTTCCAGTTCGGCGTGGAGGAGGCCAACCTTAAAAATACCATTGCCCACTCATGGAACGCCACCATGGAATTTGGCCGCTGGGTCTGGATGGGCCTTGAGCAGTTGGTGGGTGGTCAGGTGAAGATGGAGGATATGGCAGGCCCCGTGGGTATTGTTGACCTGATGGCCGAAACCGGCGCGCAGGCTGCCAGTACATGGGATGCAATTCTCGACATTGTCTACCTTGGTGCCTTTATCGCCGTAAACCTTGCAATCATGAATATGCTGCCCATCCCCGCACTGGACGGCGGCAGAGTCTTTTTCCTCATAGTCACATGGCTCATTGAAGCCATAACGAGAAAACGCCTTGACCCCAAGTACGAGGGCTATGTGCACGCTGCCGGCATGATACTGCTGCTGGCGCTGATGGCCCTTATAATGTTCAACGATATAGTCAGGATAGTGGTAAAATGAAAGATAAGAGAAATTTGACAAGAAAAATAAACGTGGGCGGAGTGTATGTGGGCGGTGACGCTCCCGTATCCGTCCAGTCCATGTGCAATACAAAGACCTGGGATGTGGAAGCCACTGTTTCCCAGATAAAGGCCATGCGGGCCGCAGGCTGTGACATTGTGCGCCTTGCCATCCCCGACATGGCGGCAGCCGAAGCTATCTCCGCCATCAAGGAGCGGGTTGATATGCCCATCGTTGCCGATATCCATTTTGACTACCGTCTGGCTCTGGCTGTTGCCGAGCGGGGCATAGACAAAATCCGCATCAACCCCGGCAACATCGGTGCGGAAGAAAACGTAAAGGCCGTGGCGGAAGCCTGCAAAAAAAGAGGTATTCCCATCCGCATCGGCGTCAATGCCGGCAGCCTTGAAAAGGGGCTTCTGGAAAAGTACGGCCATCCCTGTCCGGAGGCCATGCTGGAGAGCGCTCAGAGCCATGTGGCACTTCTGGAAAAGTACGACTTTGAGGATATCTGCATTTCCATGAAGGCCTCCTCCGTGCCTCTCACCATTGCGGCCTACCGCCTTGCCAGCGAGCATTTCAAATACCCTCTCCACCTTGGTGTAACCGAAACCGGTACTGAGTGGAACGGTACCATCCAGTCAGCCGTTGGTATTGGCACTCTCTTAAGCGAGGGTATCGGCAACACCATCCGTGTCTCTCTGACTGCCGACCCCGTCCGCGAAGTTTCCGCCGGTATCGCCATCATGAAGGCGGCGGGAGTCCGCTCGGGCGGCGTGAAATTCGTGTCCTGCCCCACCTGCGGCAGAACCGAGATAGACCTTATCTCCCTTGCCTCTCAGGTGGAGGAGAAGGTGCGCAATATGGATAAGGACATCACCGTTGCCGTCATGGGCTGTGTCGTAAACGGCCCCGGCGAGGCCAGAGAGGCCGACTACGGCATAGCCGGCGGCAAAAATAAGGGCATCCTCTTCAAAAAAGGCGAAGTTCTGGGTACATACCCCTACGATCAGCTCTGCGACGCACTGATGGAGCTTATAGAAAACGACGGAGAGAATAAATGAGCCAGCATACGCCCTTTCTCACCATCTTTCCTGACTGCGCCCCCTTCGGGGACTTCGCGGGAGGACTGGAAAAAGCATATGTGACCGAGGTAAAAATAATATTGGCAGAGCAGACCATGAGCATTGCTGCATGGTTTGCCGCCATGCCTTCACCTGCGGAAGTGAGCAAGCTCTCCGACACCCTGCGGGATATCTACAGCCTGAAAACCGTTGTCCTCATCCCCGACTATCCCCGCATAAACCCGGTAGTGGCCAGCGAAAGCAGTACCTCCGCGCCCACAGGCAGCAGCGGGGGAGATGTGCTTTTCGGCAGAAGCATAAAGAAAAAGCCCTCTCCTATGAGCGAGCTTAACTTGGAGTCGGGCCGCGTCACCGTGGAGGGTGACGTTATAGCCGTTTCAAGCCGCACTATCCAGAAAAGCGGTGCTGCGGTGCTGAGCTTTGATATTACGGACAGGACAAACTCTGTCCGTGTCTCCCGCTATTTCAGACCCGATGACGATAAATCTGTCATCAGCAAAATCTCCCAGGGCGACCATCTTCTTGTTCAGGGTGATATAAGCTACAACAAGTTTGACGATGACATGGTCCTGGACCCTAAAAATATCGTCAAAACCAAAAAGAAAATACGCACAGACGACGCTGAGGAAAAGCGTGTGGAGCTGCATCTGCACACCCGTTTTTCCGCCCTTGACGCGCTCACCGACCCGGCGGAAGTGGTAAAGCGGGCTGCCTACTGGGGCATGCCTGCCGTCGCCGTCACCGACCACGGCGTAGCTCAGGCCTTTCCACCCATGTGGAAGGCGGGAAAAAAGCACGGCGTCAAGATTATCTACGGCCTTGAGGCCTACTATGCCAACGACATGGACGGAAACCGGGCCGTCATGGGCAAAAGTGTGCTGCCTCTGGATACGGAGTTTGTGGCCTTTGACATTGAGACCACGGGCCTTAACGCCATGAACGACCGCATGACTGAGATAGGCGCAGTCATCTTCTCCGGCGGCAATATAATCTCCACCTTCAATACCTTCGTTGACCCGAAAATGCCCATCCCCGCCGAGATAACCAAGCTTACCGGTATCCGGGGCAGCGATGTGCAGGGCGCTCCCGATGAGAAGGAAGCCATGCAGATGTTTATAGACTACATAGGCGAGCGTCCCCTCATCGCCCACAACGCCCATTTTGACGTGGGCTTCATGACCGCCGCCGCCAACAGAAACGGCCTTAAATTCGAGCCCGTGTTTCTGGACACTCTGGCGCTCTCTCAGGCCCTTTTGCCGGAGCTGAAGCGCTTTAAGCTGGATATCGTATCAAATCACTTGCAGCTTCCACAGTTCAACCACCACCGGGCCTCCGATGACGCTATGGTTGTGGCGCGGATAATGGAAAAGTTTATCCCCATGCTCCAGCGTCAGGGCGCAAAGACCGTAAATGATATTGAAAATATCTACCACTCTCTCCGCCGCACCGAGCACGCCAAAACCTACCACATGGTGCTTTTGGTGAAAAACCGCAAGGGCCTTAAAAATCTCTATGAGATGATTTCCCAGTCCTATCTCAAATACTTCCACCGTAGCCCCATCATCCCCAAAAGCCTGCTTATTCAGCACAGGGAGGGGATTATAGTGGGCTCTGCCTGCGGCATGGGCGAGCTTTATGGTGCTGTCATGGACGGCAAGGACAAGAGAACTCTTGAAAAGATAGCTTCTTTCTATGACTATCTTGAGATACAGCCCATCTGCAACAACGCCTTCCTTGTGGAAAACGGCAGGGTGAAGGATGAAAAGGTCCTTCAGGACTATAACCGCACCATCCTTGAGCTGGGCAGAAAGCTTGGCAAGCCCGTAGTTGCCGCCAGCGACGTGCATTTCATGGACGCCGAGGACGAGCAGTACAGGAAAATACTCCAGGCCGCCAAAAAGTTTTCCGATGCGGACAGGGACTGCCCCATATTCTTCCGCACCACTGACGAGATGCTCAAAGAATTTGAGTATCTGGGGAAGGAGACTGCCTACGAGGTGGTCGTCACCAATACCCGCGCCATAGCTGACCAGGTGGAGGAAATAGAGCTTTTGCCCAAGGAGCTTTTCCCGCCCAAAATCGAAAACTCCGCCCAGCTGCTCACAGACCTTGTCTACGGCAAGATGCACCGCATATACGGTGAAAACCCGCCTGCCATTGTTAAAGACCGTGTGGACGTGGAGCTTAAAACCATCCTCGACCATAACTATGACGTTATCTATATGAGCGCCCAAAAACTGGTGGAAAACTCCCTTGCCAACGGCTATCTGGTGGGCAGCCGCGGCAGTGTGGGCTCATCCCTTGTGGCCTATATGTCCGGCATTACGGAGGTCAACTCCCTGCCGCCCCACTATGTCTGTCCGGAGTGCTGCCACAGCGAGTTTATAACCGACGGCAGCTTTGGCTGCGGTGCGGACATGCCGGAGAAAAACTGCCCCCAATGCGGCGCAGCCATGAACAGGGATGGCTTTGACATCCCCTTTGAAACCTTCCTTGGCTTCCCCGGCAATGAAAAGACCCCGGATATCGACCTTAACTTCTCCGGTGAGTATCAGGCCAAGGCCCATAAGTATACCGAAACTCTTTTCGGCTCGGACCATGTGTTCCGCGCCGGGACTATAGGCACCCTTGCTGAGAAAACCGCCTTCGGCTACGTGAAAAAGTATCTGGAGGAGCACGGTGTAAAGGCCACCAAGGCAGAGGAAAACAGGCTCTCTCAGGGCCTTGTGGGCATCAAACGCACCACCGGCCAGCACCCCGGCGGCCTTGTGGTCATACCGCAGGATATGGATGTTACGGATTTCTGCCCCGTGCAGCACCCGGCGGATGACCCCAACAGCGATATCATCACCACCCATTTTGAATATCACTGCATGGAGGATAACCTCCTGAAGCTGGACGAGCTGGGTCACGATGACCCTACCATGATCCGCATGCTGGAGGACATGACAGGGGAGGACGCAAAGCTCATCTCCTTCTCAGACCCCGAGACCATGTCCATCTTCACAAGCCCTGCGGCTCTGGGGCTGCCCGATGATGACCCCATCATCGGCAAAACCGGCAGCATCGGCGTGCCGGAGTTTGGCACTCCTTTTACCCGCCAGATGCTCACCGACACCCAGCCCAGCCGCTTTTCCACCCTTGTGCGCCTTTCCGGCTTCTCCCACGGCACGGATGTTTGGGCCGGCAATATCCGCGACCTTGTCGTCAACAAAATTGCCGACGTCAATGAGACTGTCTCCTGCCGCGACGACATCATGCTCTACCTTATCTCTGTGGGCATGCAGCCCTCTCTGGCCTTCAAGGTCATGGAGGATGTACGTAAGGGCAAGGTCAAGCGCAGCGGCAGGTTCCCCGGCGAGGCTGAGGAGCAGATGCGCTCTTTCAAGGTGCCGGATTGGTATATCGAATCCTGCCGGAAAATAGCCTACCTCTTCCCCAAGGCCCACGCCGTGGCCTATGTTATGATGGCCTTCCGCATCGCCTGGTTCAAGGTGCACAGGCCTCTTGCCTTCTACAGCGCATATTTCTACCGCCGCAGCCAGAAGGGCGGCTTTGACGCAACCTTGATGTGCGGCGGCACGGACGATGTGCGCCGGAAGATAAACGACATGAAAAAGCGCGATCTCACCGCCAACGAGGAAGATTTGCTTGTCACTCTTGAGGCCGTGTACGAATTCAACATGCGCGGCTTTGAGTTTGCGGATATCGACCTTTACCAGTCCGATGCCACAAAATTCCTCATCGTGGGGGACAAGCAGCTTCGCCCGCCCTTTGTCTCCGTCCCCGGTCTGGGCGAGACGGCGGCGCAGGAACTGGGCCGCGTGAAAGACTCCGGCCAGACCTTTATCTCTGCCGAGGAGCTTTCCGCTGCCTGCCCCAAGGTCAGCCAGAGCCATATTGAGGCTCTCCGTGAGCTTGGCGCACTGGGTGACATGCCCGAGAGCAATCAGCTTAATCTCTTTGAAATGTAAAATAATCCTGTCCGGCATTGAGCGGGACAGGATTATTTTTTTCCGTATGTTTAAGCATTAAACGCTTCTATTGTGCGCAAAACTGCGGTATAATTATGCCCGAAATAAAATTTGCGGCACAGGGAGGATAATATGGATAAGCTGAAAGCATTTCTCAAACGTAAAGATATAGTCTTTTCCGTAAAACGCTATTTTATTGACGCTATGAGTGCCATGGCGCAGGGGCTTTTCTGCACTCTTCTGGTGGGGACTATCCTAAACACCATTGGAACTCAGTTCGATATCGGCTTTCTCAAGGCTGTCATTGTAAGCATCGGCAGCGGTGAGGGGGCTGCCACTTATACCATTGGCGGTCTTGCCTCCGCAATGGTCGGCCCCGGCATGGCTGTGGCCATAGGTAATGCCCTGCACGCGCCTTCCATGGTACTTTTCTCTCTTATCCCCGTGGGCTTTGCCACCAACGCCATGGGCGGCGCCGGCGGTCCGCTGGCCGTGTTTTTTGTGGCCATAATTGCGGCTGAATTTGGTAAGGCAGTCAGCAAGGAGACGAAGGTGGATATCCTTGTCACACCAATAGTCACCATTCTCATCGGCGTAGGCGCGGCGGCACTTATTGCCGAGCCCGTGGGAACCGCCGCCACCGCTTTCGGAAAAATGGTCATGTGGGCCACGGAGCTGCACCCCTTCTTCATGGGCATTATCGTGTCCGTGGTAGTGGGAATTGTCCTCACCCTGCCCATATCAAGCGCTGCAATCTGTGCGGCTCTTGGCCTTGTGGGGCTGGCAGGCGGTGCGGCTGTTGCCGGCTGCTGCGCCCAGATGGTGGGCTTTGCGGTTATGAGCTTCAAGGAAAACCGCTGGGGCGGCCTTGTGGCACAGGGCATCGGCACAAGCATGCTGCAAATGGGCAATATCGTCAAAAATCCACGCATCTGGATACCGCCCACACTGGCCTCCGCCGTCACCGGGCCCGTAGCCACCTGCGTTTTTAAGCTGGAAATGAACGGTGCTGCCATATCCTCCGGCATGGGTACCTGCGGCTTTGTAGGGCAGATAGGTATATACTCCGGCTGGCTTGCTGATGTAGCCAGCGGCGCAAAAACCGCCATCACAGGTTTTGACTGGCTGGGGCTTGTACTCATCTGCTTTGTTTTGCCCGCTGTTTTAAGCTGGCTTTTTGCCCTGCCCCTCCGCAAATGGGGCTGGATAGGCGAAAATGACCTTAAGCTTGAGCTTTAAAACATAAAATTAGCTGCTGCATGGTGCAGCAGCTAATTTTTTACCCTCCGGCGACAGGGGAGAGGAAGCTGACTTCATCTCCGTCACTGAGCCGGGTGTTTTTATTTGCGCTTTTTCCGTTTACAAGAACAACACAAGCGTCAAGCTTCTTTGCGCTGAGAATATCAGAGGCCTTTTCCAGCTCCGTATAAATATCCTTCACGGCCCCGGCTTCAAGTTCAATTTCCTTTATGCCGGAATCCAGCCGCAAAAGGCCGAACAGCTTTACTTTTATCATTTTATCTTCAGCCGCCTCAGTGTTTTTTCCGTAGGGATGCCGTTTTCATCCCAGCCCCGTGCCTTGTAGTATGTACGCTTCATCACTTCCAGCGGCACCCTGGTACTGGGGTCATCGGGGTCCTGCGGCACATCGGTAAGGCGCTTTGGCAGCTTGTCGTTTTCCGCGCTTATTCCAAAACGGGTGTTTATAAGCCGCTCCATATTGTAGCCCCGCTCACCTATCTCCAGATAGCGGCCCAGATCCATCTTCATACCCACGGCGTATTTTAAGATAGCGGTGTGATGAATAATGGGCAGGTTTACCGCCAGCATACGGGGGAAACGGTTCATGATGCGTATGCCCCAGCCTAAGTGGGGCAAAAGGGAGTTGACGCACTTTGTCAGAATGCCGTTGGGATTTGCAAGCAGCGCTTTTGGGAAAAAAGCGTAGGATGTGAAAATACATTGACCGGAGGCGGAAATAGCCTCCATCAGATTTTGCATCATCATGGTAAGGTCGGCCTTGGCCTTGGGGGTCTGCGGATCGGCGTTGAGCCCAAGACCCTCCGCTATAACGGCATAGCCGCCGTTTATATGGCAGCCGCCACGGTTGGCAATGGCGTAACCCAGCCCCTGACCCACGGCGCGCCTTGGCTCATATGCTGCAAGCTCCAGACCCTTGCTGTGTATGGCAAAGTCTGTCCCACCGTACTTTTCACTCAGCCGCTTACTGCCCTCGGCAAGCTCATCACCTATGCCCCGGCGGTGGGCGATATCATCAAGAAGCGAGGCAAGCCCATCGGGTTTTCCAAACTCGAGTCCGCAGTTCCATATGCCCTTTGCGCTGGCTTCCATAGCCCAGGCAATGGTGTTGGCGCAGGATATGGTGTCCAGCCCCAGCTCATCTGCAAGGTAGTTGAGATCCAGCACACTCTGCATATCACTGTTGCCCAGATTGCTGCCGAAAAGCACAAGAGTCTCAAGCTCCGGCCCCTTCACGACTTTGCCATCAACCTTCACGTTGCGGCGGCATCTGATTGTGCAGCCAAGGCAGCCGGAGTTGTTCACATTATAGCTCTCGGCCAGTGTTTCGCCGCTTACGCTGTCAAAATCCTCGAACTGCCCGGCAGAGTAGTTTCTGGTTGCCAGAATGGAGTGGGACTGCATGGAGCTTACAAGCCCGGCGGTGCCCAGCCTTGGCAGCTGGGAGCCGGTGAGCGGATGCTCTTTAAGATATGCCACCCACTTTTTTATGTATGCGGCAGTTTTCTCCCTGTCGTATACCTCAACGCTTCTGCTGCCGCTGACGGTGATGGCCTTCAGACCCTTCCAGCCCAGAACGGCACCCATACCTGTGCGGCCTGCGGCCCGCTCATCGGAAATAACGGAGGCGTATTTTACAAGGTTTTCACCGGCAGGGCCGATACAAAGCCTGCCAAAGTTCTTTTTACCGCAAAGCTCTGCTAGCTTTTCGTGGCATTCTCCGGTTTTTGTACCCCAGAGAGCTTCGGCATCGTGGAAGATAAATTCATCATCGTTTATTTCCAGCCATTTGCGGCCTTTGCATCTGCCCTTGATAATAAGCGCATCATACCCGGCTTTTTTCAGATGAAAGCCGAAGCTGCCGCCGCAGTTGGATGAGGCCAGAATACCGGTCTGAGGCGAAATGGCGGAGATATTGAAGCGGGCAGAACTGGGAGCACCGGTACCTGTCAGCGGCCCTGTAGCGATGACCAGCCAGTTTTCCTCGGAAAAGGCTTTTTCATTTCCTGTAAGATGGTCGCAGAGAATGCGGGCCGCCATGATCTTACCGCCCAGATAAAGTTCTCTTTCCTTGTCGCTCCATGGATACTCGCGCACAGTCTCAGCGCCAAGGTCTATTTCCACTAGTTTGCCCATGTATCCTGAATACTTGCTTTTCATATAATCCACCGCCTTTTTCCCATTATATCTGTACAAAAGAATCTGTTCAATAAACAAACTTTTAATTTTGCCGTAAAAGATATAGGTGCCATGTATTTTGGCACCTATATCTTTTCCCATTGTTCTTTTGTAAGAAAGTTTGTATGCCCGATGCGGACCTCATTCAGCAGGGGAACCTCAACATCGTCACAGCTGTGATGATAGCAAAAGCCCAGCTTTTCCTGTACACGTCTGGATTTGGTGTTTCCCTCGTAGTAGCCGCACCATATGCACTTCATGCCAAGCTCCTCAAATCCACGCCGCAAAAGCGCCCTTGCTGCTTCCGGCATATAGCCCCGACCCCAGAAGGGCTTTCCAAGCCAGTACCCAAGCTCGCACTCATCGTCGCGCTCTGTCATGTCCGTGTGGCCATTGAGCTTCAGCTCAACAGCACCTATGGCCCGATCACTGCCTTTTTCGCATATGGCGTAGCACTCAGCCCCGGTGAAAACAGTCCTTATAACGTTCAGGCTTTCTTCTACACTCTTATGGGGCGGCCAGCCCGCAATGGGGCCAACATCTATGTCACTGGCGTATTCAAAGAGACTTTCCGCATCGCTTTCTCTCCATGTGCGTAATATAAGTCTGTTTGTTTCAAGTATCATTTTGATAAAACTCCGTATTTTTAAGATAAGATGATTTTATCACAACATAGGTCATTGTACAAGAACAGGCACAGCGGAGAACACCGCTGCGCCTGTATATTTTTCATGCTTGAATAGATTCAAACCCAGTATCCAGAAGATCGGAATGGAAAAACCTTTGCTGCCTTTAATAAGGCATTTATCTCCATCATCTCTGAGTAATGGAATCCATGTTTTGTTTCAGATAATCTATATTATGTCTGGTGACATCATCATCCAGCAGTTTCTTGTAGTAGTAGGTTTCTGTACTTTTTATATGTTCCAGAATCAGAGTCGGAAGGGTGTCGTGCTCCCCGTTCATGAGCGCGTCGATAATCTTTAAATGTTCAATTGCTCCGTTCACAGCACGCTCGACCGGGAAAAAGTCCTGAGTTCTGACACGTTGGAACTGGTCTGAAATATACATAACATTGCGCAGAATATACTGATTCCCACAATTGGTATTGAAGTAGTCATGAAACTCATAATCCAGCAGATGAAGTTCTGCTGCGTTCGCCTCAGGTGAACCCTTGTGTTCCAAAAGAACGGTCGTTTTATTGCGAAAAGACATAATAACATCTTTGTTTACTCGACCTGCACTCAGGAGAATGACCATCGGTTCAATCAGTTTTCTGGCACGGAAAAGTTCCGCAGTAGACTGGAAACTAAGTTCTGGCACGAATATTCCTTTCTGGGGAACCGAAACAAGAAGGTCCTCATACATGAGACGGTTCACAGCCTCTCTAAGAGGCGTTCTGCTGATATTCAGCATTTCACATAAATTGTTTTCTTCGAGATGTTCGCCCGGCTTGAAAGAGTTGGACAGGATCTTCTGTTTCAGGATTTTGTACGCATAGTCACTCAACTTTTCTTTTTGACCCATAAAATACTCCTTGTATACGGCGCATATTGCACAAATCGCACAACAATGTTTTGCGCGAATTCTCTAAAAATGTGTTTTTTGAGCAAAATCACCAATAAATTATTTGACATTATTATATCAGAGATGTAAGATGAAATCAAGAAAATACAAGATGTATACAATCTTATAAATTTTAGAGAGGGTGGTAAAATGAATTTTCTTAAAACAATTGAGAAAAGTGCCCGGACCTTAAGCAAATGGATGAGTTATATTGCCGCCGGTCTGGTGCTGGTATTGATCTTTTTGATTTGTGCTGATGTCATTGCACGATATGTATTCAACAGCCCGATCAACTGGGTATATGAAATGAGTTATATCATCGGTGCAACGATAGCAGCCATGGGTATTGGCCAGTTGATGCTTGATGATGGCAACGTTCGTGTCGATTTGTTCTATGTAAAGTTCAGCGAAAAAATGAAGTTGTGGGTTGATGTGATTTTTTCCGTTTTCATTTTTATTCCCGCTTATTCATTTCTTGCCAAAGCCCTTATCAAAAATTGCGTAACTGCCTTTAATACAGGTGAAACTTCTGTCATCACGACATGGTATCCGCTTCTTTGGCCGATCAAGGCGATTATTTGCATCGGCGTTGTTGTATATTTAATAGACTATGTGATCATTGTTGTTGGTAAGATTGTTAAACTTGTTCAGCAGTACAAAGGAAAGGAGAATCGTACATAATGTTGATGTCATTAGGTGCACCTGCCCTGACCGCCATAATTTTTATCGCGGCCCTGCTTTTGATTCTGCTTGGCCATCCGATTGCAATTGCTCTTATGGGATCTGCAGCAGTGATCGGCGTTTTAACAGTAGGCGAGAGATGCTTTACCATGTTTCAGGCAGGCGTCTATGTTCAGGCAACAAACTACACTATGCTTGCCGTCCCTCTTTTCGTATTTATGGGCAATATGATTGAGGTTACCGGCATAACGAATAATATGTTTGAAGCCCTGTATGTGTGGATCGGTAAAATGAGGGGAAGCCTTCTGGTGGTCGTCTGCATTATCGGAACGATTTTGGCTGCCTGCGTTGGTGTCATAGCCGCATCTGTGACAATGCTCGCCATGATCGGTCTTCCGATGATGATGGAACGCGGATACGATAAAAGACTTGCAACCGGTGCTATTTGCGCCAGCGGTTCTCTTGGTATACTGATACCCCCGTCCGTTCTCCTTGTCCTTTATGCTCCGACGGCAGGGCTTTCGGTAGGCAAGCTGTTTGTCGGCGCTGTCGGTCCTGGCCTTCTCCTGTGTGTCCTTTACTGTGCATACAATATCATAATGTGTATCATACACCCTGAATACGCTCCTGTTGCTTCCGAAAAGGATTTTGATATACCGCTTGGTAAAAAAGTCAAAATGCTTGTCACAGCAATTCTCCCCCCCGTCATTTTGATCGCAGCGGTGCTCGGGTCTATCATGTTCGGAATTGCTGCACCGACCGAAGCTGCTGCGGTGGGCGCTCTTGCCACAATAATTCTCTCTTTTATCTACAAATCTTTCACATTTGAGAGACTTTGGGATGCCCTTCGCAGAACCGCGAAAAACTATGCCATGGTTCAGATGATCATGTGGGGAGCAAAGGGCTTTACTACTCTGTTTCTTAAAATCGGGTGCGGTAATGTCATTACAAGTCTTCTTACGAACATGGCCGGCGGAAGATGGGCGGCATTCGGCCTTATCATGGTAATCGTATTCCTTCTCGGCATGTTTATTGACTGGATCGGTATCATCATGATTGTTGTACCTCTTGTCACTCCTCTTGTCCCGAAACTCGGCTTTGATCCGATCTGGTTTGCTATGATGATAATTGTCAATCTCCAGTTGTCTTTCATCACCCCTCCTTTTGCTTATGCAATCTTTTTCTGTAAAGACTGCTGTAAACCAGAATACGGGATAGAAACGAAAGACATTATATCGGGAATTATACCATATTTGTTCCTAATTGCGCTGTGTCTGGCTCTATGTTGTGTCTTCCCAGGGATACTGACATATCTGCCAAGCATAGCGAATGGATAAACGAAAATATTAAAAAAAGGAGTCGAAAAAATGAAAAAAATTATCGCATTTGCCCTTGTGATGGTCATGCTCTTCTCGCTTGTAGCAGTATCAGCATCTGCAAAAGGTCCTGAGTACAACCTTTCGATGCAGACATGCCTTGCAGCAGGAACTCCGAACTATCTGATGGCTGAGAAATTTGTCGAGCAGGTCGAAAAGGCATCTGGCGGCAGAATCCATATTGACCTGTATGCCGTAGGCGCTCTGTGCGAGTACAACGATATGGCAACTGCTGTCAGAGACGGCATTGTCGATCTTGCCACAGTATCTATCGCCTCCCAGTCCGGCCTTGTAGGTAAAAAGGCATATCTGTTCGGCGGCTCCGGAAGTCCCGGCGGCTTCAATCCCGACGAGTTCCTTGCTTGGGTATATGAAGGCGGCGGCGAAGAGATCATCCAGAAATGGGTGGAGCCGATCGGAGTCAAGGTTATTACTGTCGGTACAGCATCCGGTGCAGAGCTGTTCTGCCACTCCAACGTAAAACTCGAGACTGTTGATGATTTCAAGGGCGTAAAATTCAGAACGATGGGTATGTGGGCTGACGTTCTTACTGAGATCGGCGCATCTGTCGTCAACCTGTCAGGTGGTGACATTTATCAGGCAGCTGAAAAGGGCTTGATCGATGCATTTGAGTATTGTGATGCAGCAATCAACTACACCATGGGATATCAGGATATCATGAAATACATAGGAATTCCTGGCATCCATTCTCCCACATGTGCAGAAATGATGTACTGCAACCCCGATGTCTGGAACAGCCTCCCCGAGGACCTTCAGGAGATTCTTTATCAGTGCACAAAGGCCATGGCTCTCGAAAGCCCGTATTTCTTTGCAAACCTCGATGCTGAAGCTATGAAGAACTTTGCAGAGGCCGGAGTGGAATTCTTCACTCTCTCCGAGGAGACCCAGCAGGAATTCCTGAATGTAACTTATGACCTTATGAAGCAGTACATGGAAGAGGAAGACGGTTATAAAGACATCGTTGTCCACCAGAAGGAATTCCTTGATTCCTACAAAGCTAATGACAAAGCAGTTCAGATTACCGTCAGCACCTACGATTTCGATGTTCCGGCATAAATAGATAAATAGATATTAAGGTTTTGATTCGACTTTGGGAGCCGTCTCCCCTTTTCAGAGTAGACGGCTCCTATGAAAAGGAGTTGTTATATGAGTAAAGCATATTTTCATCGTGTCCATGAACAGACTGCCACCCGGTTCTGGATCAATAACGTGACCAGAGAAGAGGCAGACCTGGCTCTTGACGCAGGTGCGGTTGGCTGTACACAGAATCCTTCTTATACATGGAAAATGATTCAAAGGGAAAAAGAGCTCCCTCATGTTCTGGAACTGCTTAATCCGATTCTGGCAGAGGAACCGGATGACACTGAAGCTCTGGTGAAGCTTCAGAGAGCACTTGTGTCCGATATTGCGGCGCACTTCATGCCTCTCTATGAGCAGTCCGGTCACCGACTGGGCTATGTAAGCATACAGGGAGATCCATTCCATGAAGATGCTGAGACCATTATCCGGTGTGCCAGATACAACGCAAAGGGCTCTCCCAATATAATGGCAAAAATCCCTGTAACAGAAGAGGGACTTAAAGCAATCCGCGTCCTTCTTGCAGAGGGTATAGCAATTAACGCCACGGAAGTAATGGCTGTACGTCAGGCTCTTGATGTGTGCGATGTCTACAATGAGGTGTGCTCCTCTATGGAAAAGCCTCCGGTAGTTTATTTCTCTCACATCACAGGCATCTACGATGAATATCTGAAAAACTACGCCAAAGAAAATAATGTGGATATTTCCCCGGATTCACTTTGGCAGGCCGGTATGGCAGTAGCAAAGAAGACGTACAAATTATCAAAAGAACGCGCTCCGCAGGTTGGATTTATCGGCGGCGGCGCAAGAGGTTTGCATCACTTTACCGAGATGGTCGGAGCAGATGCGGTCGTGACCATCAACTGGGTCGGTACAGCAGATAAACTGATTGAGCAGGATCCTGTTGTCGTACAGCGTTTCTCTATGCCTGTTGCTGACAATGTTCTTGACGAATGTGTGGAAAAACTCCCGGATTTCAAGAAGGGATACTTCATTAATGATATTGATCCTTCTGAATATGAAGAGTTCGGTCCAGTCGTTTTGTTCCGGACACAGTTTGAAAGTGCATGGAAAAATGCACTGAAATTCATAGCAGATCAGAGAAAAGTGTGAGATTCATGGAGTATGGATTTGCAACACCGTTCGCTTGCTCACAGGATATCCCCGACTATGACTTTCTACGGGCAGTAAAGGAAGCTGGGTTTGACTATGTTGAACTTCCCGGTACGCTCATAGGAGGGCTTGAAGAGGAAAGATTTGCATATCTGTGCAGATTTCTTGAAGATATCGGATTAAAGTGCAAACGCATTTGCGCGTTACTTCCCGGCAGGATCAACTTTCTGACATATGATAAGGCTGATTACAGAGTCTATGTGGAAATGCTGTTTGAAAGGTTTAGTCGGTTAGGCGTTGAGAGCATCGGCTACGGAAGCGGCATGTCCAGAAACATTCCTGAAAATATGCCGCTGCCCGAAGCAGAATCCAGATTTGCCGATATTCTTGTGAAAAACTATCTTCCCTGCCTTGTTAAATACGGGATGACGCTGAATATAGAGCCACTGAGAACAGAGGAAACGAATTTCCTGAATACCGTAAGGCAGACGGCGTTGTTTCTTGAGAAAGTAGGAGATCCTCACTTCGGCATTGTGGCAGATACCATGCACATGATGACAATGAAGGAAAAACCGGAAGAGATATCAGAGAAGTATCTGGATTATATCGGCCATTTTCACGTCAGCGAAATCGGAAGGGTTCTGCCTGCTCATTCGTACTCCACAGAGTGCCGGACATTTATCCGGACCATGCTGGATCATGGATATCAGAAAGCAATCAGTTTTGAAACGAAATGTGAGAAGATTGAAGATTTGAAATCTGCACTGACACTTATCAGAGCTATTTAAAGATTTAACATCCAGAATTCAGGCATCATCTGGTTGCAGGTGATGCCTGAAACTGTAATAAACAAAAGAAGGAGAATAATATGAGAGCTGGCTATATCGACGCCGTTAAAAGTGCCTGTTTCCGCGATGATATGCCGGAACCGCAGATAGTAAAACCGGATGATGTCAAGATACGGATCCATAAATGCGGGATCTGCGGGAGTGAAGTGCATGCCTATCACGGAGTTCATCCTTTCCGGATTCCTCCGCTTGTTTCAGGGCATGAATATGCAGGCGAGATCGTTGAAATCGGTTCTGCCGTAAAAAAATTCAAGGTAGGGGACCGGGTAACCGGTGAACCACAGTACGGATGCGGAGAATGCTGGTACTGCAGGCACGGAATGTATAATCTCTGCACATCAAGGAAAGTTCTCGGCTCGGGAGGATGGAGCGGGTCACTTGGCGAATACATTGTCACGCCTGAGAGGACTGTTGTTCCTCTGGATGACAGGCTGTCTTACGAGGAAGGTGCTCTCATCGAACCTGTCGCCAACGGTATGTATGCCGTACGTCATGCCGGGGTAGATGAAAACACAACGATGTGCATTATAGGTGCCGGACCAATCGGAATAGGAGACCTTCTTTGTGCCCAACTATACCATGCCAAAAAAATCATCATTACGGATATTGTTGATTTCAACCTCCAGAAAGCTAAAGAAATGGGCGCTGAATATACAATTAACAACAGAACGGAAAACCTGTATGAGCGTGTGATGGAACTTACTGACGGACTTGGGGTCGACATGACATTTCTGGCCTTCGGAGATGGGCCGACTCTCCAACAGGCCGCAGAGATAACAAGAAGAGATGGAAAAATTATACAGCACGCGATGATGGTGGATGGTCTGCCTTTTCCCTATGAGGTTCACCAGCAGCATCAGCTCGACTTCAAGGCATATCAGATGTATGTTTACGAGGACTTTGAAATCCTTTGCAAGGCAATTGCGGACGGTAAACTGGACCTGAGCCATTTTGTCTCACAGCGTTATCCTATTGAGCAGTTTAAAGAAGCAATGATCATGGCAGATGAAAGACCTGAGCCTGTTCTTAAGGTAATGGTCAGCTTTGATTAGCATATATGCTGCTGTGAAGCTGGAAAATCCAGCAATGCGGATTATATAAATTAAAATAAGAATCCTGCATTTTCAAAACAAGAAAATGCAGGATTCTTGACACACTGAAGAACCGCTGTGGAAATAATCCATGGTGGTTCAGTTATATTATTGAAATGTTCTCAAACTCCATATTCAGAAGGTCAAAATAGTATATCTGTCCGCTCTGCACGTCCCGCCCGCAAAGAAGCTTCACGCAAAGGGCGCACTGGGCTGCGGCACAGAGAGCGGGAGTGAAGCTCAGAACGCTTTTGTCAGTGATCTCAGGCTCTGCCCCGAAAAGCTTTTCGATAAGTCCGTCTCCCGGCATTGAAACCGCGCACTGGGCCACCCAGCCGCTTATAGCTCCGTAAACATAGGGTATCCCGGCCATTTCACAGGCCCGGGAGAGCACCCGGCGGGCGCTCACATTGTCCAGCGCGTCCATTACCACGTCACAGCCGGAGACTATATCAAGGGCATTTTCCTCCGTGAGAAAAGCTTCAACAGCTGTGACTTCCACATCCGGGTTTATCCGCTGCACCCGTTCTTTTGCGGCCTGAGCTTTGCTCTTGCCGATAAGCGCCGTTTCGCTCAGAAGCTGGCGGTTGAGATTGCTTTCATCAAAGCTATCCCCGTCTACTGCCTTTATGTACCCCACACCCACGCGGGCCAAAAGCTCGATTATATGCCCGCCAAGGCCGCCGCAGCCGATGACCGCCACACGCTTCGAGCCAAGAAGAGCGCACTCCGCCTCCGAAAGCGCAGGAACATTCCTCTCATAGCGCGCCTGCATATCAGCCGCCTCCCACGGCAGGGAAGAGGGAGACTACATCCCCGTCCTTGAGCTCATACTCCGGCTTCTGGTGAAAGCCGTTGACCAGCAGTATATTCACCTCTTCACGGCGAATGGAAAAATGCTTCATAACGTCAAGAACATTGGACACGGAATTGGCTTCAAGCTCAAAAACCTTGCCTCTGCCCTCTCTCAGCCCGGCAAAAAGTCTCACTTCAATCATACAGTTACCTGCCTTTAAAAAATGGTGAGGGGTTCGGATGAACCCCTCACCTTAAGCTATATAATACTTACTTACCTACGCACTCGTCAAGACCCAGTCTCTTAAGAGTCTCATCGGTGGGGAATGCCTTCTCCCAGCCACGGACCTGATAGTACTCGGGCAGAGTGATGTCCAGCTTGGAGACCAGACCCTTGGAAGGACCATCGGGGATGGGCTCGGTGAGCAGACGCTTGGGCAGACGGTCATCCTCAGGCTTCATGCCGGCAGCCTTGTTGAACATACGCTCAATGTTGTAGATACGCTCGCCCAGCTCGAGAACCTGCTCGGGAGTGTACTCAGTGCCGCAGGCGGCGTTGAGGATCTTGGTGTACTCGGGAGCGCCCAGAGCGAAGGAGGTGAACAGGCACATACCCATGGAGTCGATGACAGCGGTCAGATCCTGGAAGGTCTTGGACCAGAATGCCTTTTCATCGGTGATGGTACGGTCAAGCTGTACGGGCAGGCCGACAACTTCGGGAGCGATGGTGTAGCCGCGGACATGGCAGCCGCCACGGTTGG
>JAFQFH010000029.1 GCA_017398685.1 Oscillospiraceae bacterium | reverse complement strand
TTCAAGCTTTGCAGGCAGACACTCGGTTCCATCCTTAAGCACAATTCCCTTTTCAAAGGCTGTCACATCCGCATCATCAACGCTTCCGTCAACGCGGGCGTAATAAAGCTTTTCAACGCCGGATTTGGGAGATATGACCTTGTGGGCAAAGTCACCGTCATTAGTAAGAATCAGAAGGCCGCTTGTGTCTTTATCAAGGCGCCCCACAGGAAAAAGCCCCATACGCTGCTGCTCCTCCGGCAAAAGGTCCAAGACGGTTTTCTGTCTTCTGTCCTCAGTGACACTGAGAACTCCCGCCGGCTTATCCATTATATAGTAATGAAATTTCTGAACACTCAGGCTTTTTCCGTCAAGAACTATGTTGCAGCTGTCGCTGTCGAACTTTGCCTCGGGCGAAGTTACCGCGGCACCATTAACGCTGACACGGCCGCTCTTAATTATCTGTTTGAGCTCGCTGCGGCTGGCAATACCCATATCTGCAAGGAGTTTATCAAGTCTTTTCAAAGCCATGGGGATTCCCCTTTCAATTCATTTAAGTCCGATTTTATATTTTATCATACTTAGCACAGTATTTGAATAGTTTATCTACAGGCGAGGGCTTTGAGGCCCTTCATCAAAGCATATAACGGAGGCGCTTATGGCGGAAAAACGCGTAAAGACAACTCGAAAGAAAGCATTGCTTATAATACTGTCGGCGGCTGTGCTTATCCTTCTTTTCATCATGGCGCGTGGGATATTTCTTCCCGGCACAGAATATGACCTCAGTACAAGCGATGGCCGTGAAGCCTACCTCAATTCTTTGGGTTGGGAGATAGACAAAGATACCGAAACATTTCGTACAGTAGTCGTGCCGGATAAGCTAGACGGAATAATGGCACAGTATAACAGAATGCAGCAGGCTCAGGGCTATGATCTGGAGCAGCATTTGGGCGAAAGCTGCAGTCAATACAGCTACGAGCTGAAAAATTATACTGACAGCGAAGGAACAGTCATCGTCACTCTATACATCCAGGACGGCGAACTAATTGCCGCAGACATACACAGCACCGCAGTAAACGGTTTCATGCACGGGCTTAAGAAAAACGAAAATCACTAGAAAAAACGGCAGACAGTTAAAGGCTGTCTGCCGTTTTTTACAGAAGTATAATTTCCTTCTCATGGCAAATATCCATAGTCTCATCGTCCCAGATAGATGCCTGGACCTCACCGATATGGGCCTTGCCGAGGATAAGCATGGAAAGTCTTGACTGACCGATACCGCCGCCTATGGTTAGGGGGAGTTCTCCGGAGAGCAGTGCCTTGTGATAAGGCAGTTCCCTGCGATCATCACAGCCGGATATGCTCAGCTGCCTGTCAAGAGTCTCAGGATCCACCCTTATGCCCATGGAAGATACCTCCATGGGGCAGCCCAGAAGATCATCCCAGAACATGATATCGCCGTTAAGACTCCAGTCGTCATAGTCGGGCGCGCGGCCGTCATGACGCTGTCCGGACTTTAACACGCCGCCGATACCGATTATGAATACTGTCTTGTGCTCTT
>JAFQFH010000028.1 GCA_017398685.1 Oscillospiraceae bacterium | reverse complement strand
GTTGGCAAGAAGCCGTTATAATGTGTCCGTTAACAAGCCGATTGTTGGCCCTTGAAGCGTCGCAAGGCGTATTTGGAGGGAGGGAAATAAATGTCTGAAATTTACGTCAAGGAAAACGAGTCTCTGGACAACGCTCTTAAAAGATTTAAGAGAAGCTGCGCAAAGTCCGGCGTTCTGGCTGACCTGAGAAAGAAGGAGTACTACCAGAGCCCCAGCGTTAAGCGTCGTAAAAAGTCCGAAGCAGCACGCAAGAACAAGAATAAGCGTTTCTACTAAGTTAACACTGAAAAAGCCTGACCGTCTGGTCAGGCTTTTTTACAACAAAAATATGAATGGAAGGGTAGCGAAATGATTTATCCAAAGGAAAGTTTCACAGGTAAAAACGGTGTTGAGTATATTCTCAGAAGTCCCGAAGCCCTTGACGCTGAGAAGATGATAGAATACCTCAAAGCCACGGCTGACGAGACCGAGTACGGCCTCAGCTATCCGGAGGAAATGGATTTTACCGTACAGGATGAAGAAGCGTTTATTTCAAATTATTCTGACGACAAGGGTAGTCTCATGATATCGGTTTTCCGGGGAGATAAGCTTGTGGGTAATGCCAGCCTTTCCTGTGTTATGGATAAAAAGAAAGTACTTCACCGGGCCAGCTTTGGAATGGCTATACTCAAAAGCGACTGGGGACAGGGACTTGGTGGGAAAATTCTCTCTGAACTTATCTCCTATGCAAAAATGGCCGGATATGAATATCTTGAACTTGAAGTGGCGTCCTCTAATTATAAAGCGGTCAGCCTGTACAAAAAAATGGGCTTTGCTGTCTATGGCGAGCGTTCCCGTTCTTTGAAGCTGAAAAGCGGAGAATATTATGATGAACTGCTCATGACATTGAAGCTCAACTCGTGAAATTCATAGTAGTCCAACTCCCGTTGGACTAGGGCGGGGGCTTGCTCCCGCCGTTTATTATTGAAAAAATAAAAACCCGGAGCGGCAAAATTGCCGACTCCGGGAGTGAGCGCAAAGCGTAATTTACATTTATCAGCCGTCCAGAGGAACAAGCTTGCCCTGCACAACGTAACGGGCGTTGTCGTACTCATAGGTGCAGGTGGAAAGAGTGATGACACGGTCGGTGGGAGTAAGCTCCACATTGCAGCTGAAGTCGGACTGGGACTTCATCTTCTGCTGATACTTCACATAGTCCTCTTCGCTGGGGAAGGACAGGGTGTAGGTGTCAGAGTCATAGTTGCAGATGTAGCCGGAGAAGACTTCAATCTTGTAGTTCTGGCTGGGAGTGTTCAGATAGAGCACAGGGTGTGCATCGTAGTAGGACTGCTCACGGTAGTTGAGCAGGGAGTAGAACATGGAGCCGTTCTTCATGTTGTGGCCGTATACAATGGTGTTTGCACCGGCGAACTCAGGTGCGCACTCACAGTCCACGAATAAGGTGCCGCTGGAGTTGTAGGTGCCGTCCAGCAGATGGTGGAGATACTCATCATTGTCCTCGCCCTGAGCGATGGGGTAGTTTATAACAGTGTCCTTGCAGTAGATCCAACCCACAACATCCTCATTGGTAGCCAGCAGATTGTCAAAATCAACAGTAATGGGGGAGAGCTCAGCAGGCTGTTCAGGCTCGGCTGCATCTTCTGCTGCAGTTTCTTCGCCGACAGGAACCTCAGTGGGTTCGGGGGTGGCGGCAGGCTCAGCGTTGACGAAGCTCTGGCTCATATCCTCATAGCTGGAAACGGCCTTGTTGTACTCGCCCAGTATGGAGATGAGTCTGTAAGCGCTTATGGCTGCGACCAGCAGACACACGACGCAAAGGATGATAAGAAAGATTTTAGTACCCTTTTTCATATGTATTGCCTCCGTATTGAAAACTTGCTTGTTAGCATAATTACGTTCACATAATTATTATACAGCATAATTCTGAAAAAGAAAAGCATTATTTGCATTTATTTTTATAGACGCATAATATTTTTTTAAGTTCCACTGTAAATAAAAAAGAAAATCTGGGAGCAAAAGCCCCCAGATAAGAAAATTATCCTATATTACTCTCCCAGCCCCGGTCAAGCAGCCAGTAAGCTGCACCGCCATCATCATCCATTGCAATCCATTCCTCGTCATCCATGGTGACTTTGCTCATTTTCAGCCTCGTCTCATATTTTCTGAGGTCGCTGATGTCAAATTCAAGGCCGATATCCTTTGCAATGGGCAAAAGCACATCCTCAACAACAGCCTCACGGATCTCAAGGCTGCCCGGATACATGGCCTCAGCGTCCAGCACACGTTTTCTCAAAGCCTCATCCTTATTGTACAATTCAAAAAATTTTATAACATTCTCAATCATTTTGCAGCACTCCGGTATTTTTTATGCTATCATTATACTATTAAAATCCCGATGTTTCAATAAGGAGAGATACCATGCAGTTTAAATCCATAGAGAAAAAGCAGGCCGGACGTTTTCTCCACAGATATGACATAAATTATGTAAACCAAAACGGCGAGGCTCTCAGCTATGAGATGGTCAGCCGCCGCTCTGATATAGACAGCCTTGAAAAGCTCCGCGACCACAAGGCGGATGCGGTGGTAATGATAGTGCGCGATGAGCAGGATGAACATATTCTGCTTATTCACGAGTACCGCATGGAGCTTGGCAGATATATCTACGGCCTCCCCGGCGGGCTCATTGAGGAAGGGGAGAGTGCGGAGGAATGCGCAAGACGGGAACTGGAGGAAGAAACCGGCTTGAAGCTTGAAAAAATCATGCATGTTTATCCATCGGCTGCCTGCACTGTTGGCATAGGTGACGAGCAGACTGTGTGCGTTTTTGCCACGGCCTCCGGTGAGATCAGGATGAGACGCTCCGGCGGAGAGGAAATAGATGCCGCCTGGTATACAAAGGAGCAGGTGCTGGCTCTTCAGAAGGCTGAATTATTTGGTTCCTGGGCCCTCGCCTACAGCCGCATCTGGGCAGAGAATCCGTTTTGATTTACATAAATATTACTCTGTTGACACTGTGATAATTTTGTGATAAACTCATCACGTCCTGAAGATTTGTGTTGATTTTATACGAAATTCATACCTGCGAAAGTGGATTTTTTTAGGTTATATTGTATATTTATTATAATAATATTTGTGCATTCTGCATGTTTCCGTTCAATAACGAACGGGGTTTTATGCAGAGAACAGGTCTGTACACCGTATAAAACTGTATTCAACGGTCACAAACCGATGAAAAAATAATTAGGAGGAAACATAATGAAAAAGTTTCTCGCAATGATGCTGGCACTTTGCATGGTTTTTGCAATGTGCGCAACCGCTTCTGCTGAAGAGCCCGAAATCAAGGTCGGTATCGCAGCTCCCGACGTGACCCACGGTTGGGTTGCCGGTGTTGCTTACTACGCTGAGAAGTACTGCGTAGACAACGGCCTGGAGTACAAGGTTCACACCTCTGCTGACGCTGCTGAGATGCAGTCCGGTCTCTACGACCTGGTCAACTGGGGCGCCACCGTCATCGTCTCCTTCCCCCAGTGGGCAGGCATGGAGAGTGCAATGCAGGAGATCATCGACATGGGTATCCCCGTTGTCAACTTCGACGTTGACGTAGACTGCGAAGGCATCTACAAGGTCACCGGCGACAACTACGACATGGGCTACCAGTCCGCAAAGTACATCGTTGAGAAGGTCGGCGAGGCTGCCAACATCGCAGTTCTTGACGTTCCCTCCTCCGGCTCCGTTTGCGAGCTGCGCAAGCAGGGCTTCTATGACTACCTGGCAGAGATCGAGTACGACACCTCCAACATCCAGGAGTTCCAGCTCGATGGTTTCCCCCGCGATGTCGGTCTTGCAGCAGCAGCTGACATTCTCGAGAAGATGCCTGTTGTAGACGCTTTCTACTCCATGGACGACGAGACCTCCATCGGCACCATCCAGGCCATCAACGAGGCCGGCCGCACTGAGATCAAGGCCATCACCGGTGGCGGCGGATGCCAGGAGTACTTCAACATCATCGCATCTGAGGAAGGCGCAGCAGTTGGCGCAGCTTCCGCTCTCTACAGCCCTGCAATGATCCAGGATGCAATCCAGGTCGCCATCCAGCTCCTGAACGGTGAAGAGGTTGAGGCTGAAATCATTATCCCCACCACCATCGTTTCTGCTGAGAACGTTGAAGAGTTCCTCGATCCCGACAACAACGTTTACTAATTAAACGGTTACTAGTATTTAGTTTAGCTGTGGGGGGCTATGGCTCAATAGCCATAGCCCCCTTTTTTCTGCCATACGCTGTATTCTGCAAAAGAGTGCCGCGGCTCTGGGCAGTTTTTTGCAGAGTAGGCGAAAAATGAAACTGAGATAATACGAAACGGATGTGATCATTTGAATCTTTCAATGGAAAAGATCAACAAATCCTTTGGTGCCAATAATGTTCTCACCGATGTCTGCTTCAAGCTGGGTGCCGGGGAGATTTGTGCTCTTTTAGGTGAAAACGGCGCGGGAAAATCCACGCTCATGAATATACTCGGTGGTGTTATTCCCGCAAACAGCGGCAAAATAATCATCGATGGTGAGGAGAAGAAGTTTGCAAACCCGGTTGACTCGCTGGATGCGGGTATAGGCTTCATCCATCAGGAGCTCAACCTTATAAATGACCTCACCATCTATGAAAATATGTTCATCACCCATCTGCCCAGGAAGGGTGCATTTCTGGATGCAAAGCTCATGCAGCAGAAAACTGCCGAGCTTTTTGAACGCATGAACATTCAGCTTGACCCCTCAACTATGGTTCGTGACCTGGACGCTTCTTATAAGCAGATCGTTGAGATTTGCCGCGCTCTCATGCAGGAAGCTTCCATTATTATAATGGACGAGCCTACAACCTCCCTCACAGAGCCTGAGATAGAGCGCGTTTTTGAGATGATGCGTGCCCTTAAGGATCAGGGTGTGGGCATCATCTTCATCTCCCACAAGCTGGGTGAGGTTATGAGCATCTGCGATAGATACACGGTTCTCCGTGACGGTCACATGGTTGCCGAGGGTCTTGTAAAGGATACCGACACCAAGAAGCTGGCAGCCCACATGGTTGGCCGCGAGGTAAACTCCGATGTACTGGTACGGGATGTGAAGCTGGGCGAAGAAGTGCTCAAAATTGAAAACCTTTCCGACGCTAAGAACTTCCGCAATATATCTCTTTCTGTCCGGGCCGGTGAAATCCTCGGTGTCACAGGCCTTTTGGGTGACGGACGCAGCGAGCTTTTCCAGGCCGTTTTCGGTGCAGCGGGAAAGAAATACAGCGGAAATATCTACCTTCAGGGTAAGAGCATACATCCTTCCAATACATATCAGGCTCTGGAAGCCGGCATTGCTTATTTGCCCCGTAACCGTAAAGAAAACGCCATAATCAAGGACATGACAATTCTTGATAATGGCTCTATCGTATACCTTCCCAAGCTTGTAAAAAACAAACTCTTTATTGACTTTGCCAAGCAGGAAAAGCTTTTTACCAAGCAGGAAGAAGAACTCCGTATCAAGATGGGTGACAAGTACGATCTTATCACCAGTCTCTCCGGCGGTAACCAGCAGAAGGTGGTTCTGGCCAAGTGGCTGATGAGCGATCCCAAGGTACTCATTCTTGACAACCCCACCCAGGGTGTTGACGTTGGTGCCAAAGAAGAGATTTACGGTATAATCCAGCGTCTGGCCGCTGAGGGTGTGGCTGTAATAGTTCTGTCCTCCGAGGCTCAGGAAATAATCCGCGTCTGTGACAGGACTCTCGTACTCTTCCACGGGGCACAGGTCGGTGAGCTTGTGGGCGAGGAAATGACCGAGACAGACATAATGTATCTTGCCACCGGCGGCAATCAGAATGAAAGAGAGGCTTGATTGATATGGAAAAAACTAAACTTGGAAACAAGAGCATTATAGATTGGTTCAAGGACATGTGGGCGCATAACTCCCTTTTCTCCACATTATTTGCCCTTTTGGTTATGGTACTAATCCAGAGCGTAGTCATGTACAATCTGGCCGGCTCTTTCGGTGCAATGTGGGGCAAACTGGGCATGGCCTGGCTCAACATTCTCAGAAACAACACCTACGCCGGTATTATTGCTTTGGGCATGTGCTTTATCATCATCTCCGGGGGTATTGACCTGTCCGTTGGCTCCATGCTCTGTGCTCTGGGCGCAATGTTGATGTATCTTCTTGACGAGAAGGCAGGTCCTCTTGCCGCTGCGGGCATTGTGGGTGCTCCTGCATATGCAATCTCAATAGTCATTATTATTACTGCCGGTACTCTCATGGGGCTTCTCAATGGTTCCCTCATAGCTTACGGGAAACTGCCTCCCTTCATCGCCACTCTTGGTACCATGAAGATATTCCGCTCCGTTACCCAGCAGCTGACCAAGACCTTCAATCCCAAGGTTCCCGCTGGCTTCAAGCTCATTGTCTCCACCAAGATTGCAGGCCAGGTCATCCTGCCTATTATCTACTGGATACTGATCGTGGTCATCATGCACATTATCTTCAAGAAGACCGCTTTTGGCCGTCAGACCATAGCCATCGGCTCCAACGAGCGCGCGGCAAAGCTCTCTGGTATCAATGTAAATAAGGTCAAGTGCAAGATCTACGCTCTCACCGGCGTAATGGTCGCTCTGGCTTCCATTATATACCTTGCCCGTATCGGCTCTATGGACTTTGCCAACGCCGGCTCCGGCTATGAGATGGACGCCATTGCAGCGGTCATCGTGGGCGGCACCGCCATGTCCGGCGGACGCGGCAGCCTTATCGGTGCATTCATCGGTATGCTCATCATGGGTGTTATGAACAACATCCTCAACTCCGTGGGCGTACCCACCTTCCTGTGCGACGCAATCAAGGGCGCTATCATCATCTTTGCCGTTATGCTGCAGAAGAAGGACAACGTATAATTTTCAACCTGTAATTACGGGCGAGGGGAGAATTCTGCCCTCGCCCACAAAACATATTAACACTATATCGAAACGGAGGAATTAACCATGATCCGAGTTGGTATGCTGGGCTGCGGCAAAATCGCCCAGGTCCGCCACATCCCCGAGTATGCAGACAACGCAAATGTTCAGCTTTATGCTTTCTATAACCCCACCGTAAAAAGAGCTGAGGACATGGCTGCAAAGTACGGCGGCAAGGTCTGCGCCACCGCCGAGGAGCTTATTGGCGACCCCAATATTGACGCTGTCTCCGTCTGCGCTGCAAACTACGCCCATGCAGAGCTGACCATCAAGGCTCTTAAAGCAGGCAAGCACGTTCTCTGCGAAAAGCCTATGGCCGTCACCATAGAGGAGTGCGAAGAAATGGTAAAGGCTGCAAAGGAAAGCGGCAAATACCTCATGATCGCCCATAACCAGCGCCTTGCAAGGGCACATGTCTGCGCAAAGCAGCTTATTGACGAGGGACTTATCGGTAATATCGTATCCTTCCGCACCACCTTCGGTCACGGCGGCCCTGAGACCTGGTCCATCAATCCCGGCAAAAACACCTGGTTCTTTGATAAGAGCAAGGCTGCTATGGGTGTCATGGCCGACCTTGGCGTACATAAAACTGACCTTATCCACTTCCTCACCGGTCAGCGCGTCATCCGTACCACCGCAAAGCTCTGCACGATTGACAAGCGCGGCGAAGACGGCGAGCTTATCGGCGTTGACGATAACGCATTCTGCATCTACGAAATGACCGGCGGCATCGTCGGCACAATGACCGCCAGCTGGACCTTCTACGGCGCTGAGGATAACTCCACCATCCTCTACGGCACCAAGGGCATCATGCGTATCTATGATGATCCTGCCCACTCCATCGTTGTCAAGCTTGCAACAGGGGAGGAGAAGTTCTACGATGTGGAGCAGATCCAGACCAACGACAACCAGACCAAGTCCGGCGTTATCGACCTGTGGGTGGACTGCATTGTAAACGGCAAGGCACCTGAAATTTCCGGCGAGTCTGCTCTTTATGCCATGCGCGCTGTATTTGCCTCCATTAAGTCCTCCGAGATCGGTCAGGCAGTAGAAATAGAAGAGAACAAGTAAGAAGGGAGAATAATCATGTTTAAGTTTGGTCTTCTCACCGCCATTCTGGACGGTTGGAATTTTGAAGAAGCTGTGGATACCGCAGCCGAAATGGGCTTTGAGTGCCTTGAAGTAGCCTGCTGGCCCGCAGGCAAGGCAGAGCGCCGCTATGCCGGTGTCTCCCATATTGACTGTGAGCGCGTCGTCGAGGACGATGAGTACGCAGCATATGTGAATAAGTACATTGCTGACAAGGGCATGACCATCTCCTCTCTGGCCTTCTATCCCAATGTTCTGGATGCAGACTCCGCCAAGAGCGCTGCCGCCATTGAGCATCTCAAAGCTGTCATCCGTGCCTCCGGCAAGCTGGGTGTGGGTATGGTCACCACCTTTATCGGCCGCGACCAGAATAAAACCGTTGAAGAAAATATTGAGCTTTTCATGCAGGTATGGCCCGGGCTTATCAAGCTTGCAGAGGACTGCAATGTTAAAATCGCCATCGAGAACTGCCCCATGCTCTTCGGACGCGACCAGTGGCCCGGCGGACAGAACCTAATGTGCACCCCCGTCATATACCGCAAGCTCTTCGAGCTCATTCCTTCCCCCAACTTTGGTCTTAACTTCGACCCCAGCCACTATGTCTGGCAGGGTCTGGACTATCTCAAGACTGTCTACGAGTTCAAGGACAGAATTTTCCACATCCACTTCAAGGACATAAAGCTCTATCCAGACAAGCTTGCTGACTGCGGCGTTCTGGCCTATCCTCTGGACTATATGTCCCCCAAGATCCCCGGCCTTGGCGATGTGAACTGGGGCGCATTCGTCTCCGCTCTCAACGATATCCGCTTCAACGGCTGTGCCGTCATCGAAGTTGAGGACAAGGCCTTTGAAAGCTGCCGCGAGGATATCCTCACTTCCATCAGGCTCTCCAAGCGCTATCTGAACAACTTCATCATGTAAAGGAGTGCTCTCCATGAAAAAAAGGATAATTGCCGTCAACTCCAACTGCTACCACGGGTACTCCATTGAGGAGGCCATTGCTGGCATCAAGGCCGCAGGCTTCAAGTATATAGAGCTTACCGCCACCAAGGGCTGGACCGAGCATGTTTTCCCCAACCAGAGCTTTGAAAGACTGCTTGAGGTCAAGGACATGCTGGATGAGGCCGGCCTCATCCCCTTTGCCATGAGCGGACACACCAATCTCATGGACACCCAGCGCATCGGCGATTTCGTAAAGAACATCCGCATGGCCCACTTCTTCGGCTGTGACTATATCGTCTCTTCCATCGGCGAGGCTCACCTTGAGGACAAGGCCGTTGCCTCCAACGAGGTCGTGGCAGAGCATATCAAGAACCTGGTACCCTATCTTGAAAAGTATGATATGAAGCTGGTGCTGGAGGTTCACGGTGACCACGGCACAGGCGTGATCCTCAAGGAGATAGCGGAGCTTGTAGGCTCCGAGAGGGTCATGGTCAACTATGACACTGCAAACGCCATCTTCTACGGCGATGTGAACGTCCCCGAGGACTTTGCCGCCTGCATTGACAAGGTGGGCTACGTGCACCTTAAGGAAAAGGCCGGAGGCCGTCAGGAGTGGGACTTCCCTGCATTGGGTAAGGGCTATGTCCAGTTTCCTGAGATTTTTGCCATGCTGGATGAGAAGGATAATCTCAGTCCCTTCTCCATTGAGATAGAGTTTACCCAGGCTGGCCCCAAGGACCTTGACGAGATAAACAAGGCCGTCGTTGACTCAGCCGAGTATCTGCGTGCACAGGGCTTTGAGTTTTAAGGAGCGGTCATGAAAGAACTTAAAATCGGTCTGGTTGGCGTTGGCGGCATGGGCGCCGTCCACTACGCCAACTTTCAGGAAATAGAAGGCTGCCGTGTGGCGGCTGTGGTGGGTTCATCCAAGCGGGCAAAGGACACTGCCGAAAAATGGGGCGTGCCCTGCTTTGAAAGCATTACCGCCATGGTGGAAAACTGCGATATAGACATTGTGGATGTCTGCACCCCCACCTATACCCATCATGATCTGGTCATGGAAAGCCTTAAGCTCAAAAAGCACACTATCTGTGAAAAGCCTATCGCCCTTTCCTATAAGGATGCCAAAGAAATGCTCGACGAGGCTGAAAAGCAGGGCGTACAGCTTTATATAGCTCAGGTCTTGCAGTACACCAAGGAAGTGGAGTATCTGCGCGAGGCAGTCAGAACAGAGTGCTTCGGCAAGCCTCTGGATGCCTACTTTGAGCGCCTTTCCGCCTGCCCCCAGTGGGCTATGGACGGCTGGCTCTTTGATGTGAACAAGTCCGGTCTTCTGCCCTATGACCTGCATATCCATGATCTTGACGTGATCGTCTCCCTTTTCGGCAAGCCTGAAAAGTTCAGCATCAGCTCCTGTCAGGGTGACGGCAAGAGCTATCCGGAGCAGTTTCGCGCCCTTTATGACTATGGCCGTCTCCACGTGGGCGGCGAGGCCGCATGGTTCAATGCCGACATTCCATGGACTGCCCGCTGGCGTGTCTACTTTGAAAACGGCATGATGATAAATGACGGCAATACCCTCACCGCCTATCAGTTTGGCTCCGAGCCGAGGGTCTATGACTGCACTGACGATGTGATGGTGTCCACCGGCATCAACGTACCTCCCTGCGGCTGGTACTACAATGAGCTCAAGCATTTTCTTGAGTGCGTCCGCGAAAACAAGCCCACGCCCTATGTGAGCCGTGAGCAGCTTCTGACCGTTATGGAACTTCTGGAGGAGATATCTGCACCATGGAGAAAGTAAAAGTAGAAAAGTATTTCAAGCGCATCGGCCTTGAAATGCCCGAAACCATAGTCCCCGACGGCCAGCTTCTCAAAAAACTCCACTTTGCCCACTGCACCACTGTCCCCTACGAAAATCTGGACATTATCCGCGGCATCCCACTCAGACTGGATGATGAGGGGCTCTATCAGAAGGTGGTAGAGGAAGGCAAGGGCGGCTACTGCTTTGAGCTAAACGGCCTTTTCGCGTGGCTTTTGAGAGAGCTGGGCTACAAGGTCACGGAGTACGCCTCCCGCTACCTCCGCGGCGAAAGCTCCATACCTATGCGCCGCCACAGGGTGCTTCGGGTTGAGGCTGCCGACGGCGTGTACTGCGCGGATGTGGGCATCGGCGAGGTCTGCCCCCGCTATCCTCTCAAGCTTGTTGAGGGCCTTGAGCAGCCTCAGTTTGACGAGTGCTACCGCTTTGATAAGGACGAATTTCTCGGCTGGGTACTGATGGACTATTATAAGGGCCAGTGGCGGCAGTTCTATTCCTTCACGGAGGAACCCCAGCTGCCCCAGGACTATGTTGCCCTAAGCTGCTACTGCGAGAAGCACCCCGACTCTCCCTTCATCCATGCGGAGATGTTCTCCCTCAAAACTGCCACAGGCCGCATCACACTGGACGGCAATGTGTACAAGGAATTTAAGGACGGCGAAGTTACTGTAAAGGAACTGAGCGAGGATGAAATGCCCGCTGCATATGCCAGATTCGGCCTTGTAAAATAGATAAAAAACCTGAGTTTTTGAAACTCAGGTTTTTTATATCTCCAATTCATATCTGCCGGAGGCATTTATAATCTGTGTGTCGCCGCATTGTATGATGCGCTGGAATTTATTGCTGCCGTAGCTTTTGTGTACGTGTCCGTATACCCAGTATCTGGGCTTGTATTTATCAATAAGCTCCAGAAAACATTCAAAACCACGGTGGGCAGGGTCATCCTGGTCGCCGTAGCCGGCTACAGGTGCGTGGCTCAAAACAATGTCCACGCCTCCGGCCATAAACAGTTTCAGCCGCAGCTTTCTTATACGCCGCCGCATTTCCCTTTCGGTATACTGATGTGCGCCAAGGTTATATCTCATGCAGCCACCCAGCCCAAGTATACGCACCCCGTTCACTACAACAAGCTTATCCTCAATACACTCGCAGCCTTCCGGAGGACGCCGGGAGTAGGAAACGTCGTGGTTGCCGTGTATATACAAAAGCGGGCGGTTAGCCATGGTAACAAGGAAACTCAGGTAGCTGGCTTTGAGATCACCTGCGGACAAAATCATATCATAGTCCTTCAGCATACCGGGCCTGTAATGATCCCAGAGATAGCTGCTCTCTTCGTCTGCTACCAGAAGTATTTTCACGCCTTGTTTTCCTCTCTTTCTGTCGTTTCATCCATGGGGATAATGCCAAGAAGCTTTACTATGTCAAGGGAATGGGGGAGGAGCTGGTCAAAGCTGGGGAGAGCGCCGTCCACATTGTCGCAGAACCAGTTCATCTCCATCAGGTCTTCTGCGCCGGGCTCCGCCTCACCGGTGAAGCGAAGAACCCCGCTTTGGTCGAACATGGGAGTTTTGAAAGGAGATATTTCACCATTCATAAGCCCATGTTTCAGTATTCCGGCCAAGGTCTTTACTCCGCTGGGGAGACTGTCGCTGAGCTGAACATTGATAACGCCGCTGTCCATACCCCACCAGTAGTTAATAGCCTTTTCACTGTGTCCGCTGCCAAGCGCGCCGTTGAGATGTGCCAGTACGACCCTTTCATAGAAGGTACCCCAGTCCCAGTAGGGGACTGCCAGAGGCTGCATCGTTCCATCCTCCAGCAGCTTATAGGTACCCCAGTCGTAGGCTCTGTGTGAATATATGGGATTTGCTGCATCACGGTTTGAAATAACAGTGATGCCTTCAGCGGCAAACTCCATCAGAGGGTCACCTTCGGTGCAGGACCATAAAAGCTTTACTCTGGCTCTGGGGTTTGTCATACGCACACCCAGTGCAAAAGCATTTATGCTGGCAGGCACGCCGTAAATCGGGTAGTTTGCAACGTAGCCTACAACATCGCTTTCGGTCATGGCTCCGGCGATGGCGCCGGTTATGAACTTTGACTCGTATATGCGGCTATAATAGGTGCGCACGCCGGAATAGTGCCTGTAAAGTGCACAGTTGAAGAGCTTGACCTCGGGGTGCTCTGCGGCGATACGGCGGCAGGCATCCATCATGGGCGGAGTTGTGGCAAAAATAAGCTCGGCGCCGTCTTCCACGGCCTTCTCCATTGCAGAGACATAGTCTTTGTCAAAGGCGTTATATACCCGTACATCCACGCGATTGCCCAGACGTTTTTCAAGGTTTTCGCGGCCCAGATCGTGTCCCTTGGTCCATGCGCTGGTCAAAGGGTCAAAAGCATAGATAAAGGCGACTGTACTGTGCTCCAGTTTACCCACGCCAAAAAGCTTTGTAAGTAAACTCTGTTCAAGCTGCTCCGGCTCGGTGCTGACTTCAAGAGGCAGTTTTTCAAGCTGCGTTTTCACATCGGCCCATATACCGGAGAGATTTTTTACAAGCTCAGTGACGCTCTGA
This sequence comes from Oscillospiraceae bacterium, assembly GCA_017398685.1. Lineage (GTDB taxonomy): Bacteria > Bacillota > Clostridia > Oscillospirales > Oscillospiraceae > Limivicinus. The sequence continues at coordinate 25,006 of JAFQFH010000028.1, read as the reverse complement.
TCCTTTATCTCCTGAAAACTGAACAGTTCCAGCATTGACAAAAGCGCCTCACAGGGCAGAATATCCAGATTTTCTGTGTTGACCTTATCGAAGGCCATGTTGAAATGGGAGAGACCGGCGGAAAAGCTTCTGCGTTCACTCTCAGTCCATACGTGGCCCGGTTCATAGCCCAGTGCAGCGTGGAGCTTTGCATACTGGCCTTTGCGCCTGAACTGAATTCTGTACAGGCCTGACAACTGATAAAAGCTCATGAACTCGTAATAGACCTGCACATCGTGTTCGTCGGAATACTTCGGAACTATTCGTGTGACTACCGCAGGTATAGTGGCAGCACCGTAGCTTTTCAGAACGCTTGCTCTTTTGTTGCCTTCCTGCACATAAAAGCGGCCCATGTATTCAAAGCATACAATGGCATCGCGTATGCCCTCTTCGCTCAGATGAGCATCGCACAGGCTTATCCACTTTGCGGCAAATTCGCTGCCTTCGTCCAGAATAGGCATGAAATTTCCAGCCAGGGCGGAAACGCGGCCTGCACTCTTTACGCCCACGATAAGCTCAGACGGCACATTCACAACGCCCAGCTTCACCCTGCCGGACACAGTGGATTCATCCAGAATTTCGTCCAGCACAGGAGGGAAGGGGTGTTCGCCGCGGCTTATGGCGTTTTTGTAGTATTTCTGCCCGAGTTTATAGGCAGTATTATATTGATAAACAGCTTCCTGTCTGTTCATTTATGTTCCTCCAATGGATTTTAACTTTCTGCATATTAGCATAATAAGCCTGAAAAGGCAAATGAATAATGTGTTAAGCTGCCAAACTTGCAAATATGCCGCACTTGGGATATAATAAGCTTCACGCACAAAAACGGAGGACAGCATGGAAAAAATTCAGTCAACAAGAGAAAAGCCAAAATATGCAAAGCTGTACTTCTGGCTCATTCTGGCTATGGGTATTTTTGCCAGAGTGTATCAGTTTGGTGCTGTCCCCGGCGGTATTAATCAGGATGAGGCCTTTGCCGCATATGAAGCCTGGTCGCTTCTTAAATACGGCGTGGATACGGCGGGCTACCATAATCCCGTGTATCTGACCGCGTGGGGCAGCGGCATGAATGCGCTTGAAAGCTACCTTATGATGCCGTTTATAGCGATATTCGGCCTTGAGGTCTGGGCAATCCGTATGCCCCAGCTAATTGTTGCTGTCCTGAGCATCTGGGTAGTCTATCTTCTTGTGCGCCGCCTTGTGGATGAAAAGGCCGGGCTTATCGCCATGCTGATGCTTGCCATCTGCCCATGGCATATCCTCATGTCCCGCTGGGGGCTTGAGTCCAATATGGCGCCGGGCTTTCTCCTTTTCGGCCTGTATTTTTTTGTAAAGGGCCTTGAAAATCCCCGCTGTCTGGTGTTGTCGGCTTTGATGTACGGGCTCTCTCTCTATGCCTACGCCACTTACTGGATATATATTCCCTTTATAATACTCTTCCAGCTTATCTACGCCATAGCCTGCGGCAAAATACATTTTGACAGATATTTTGTCCTCTCCGGCGTGGTTCTTGCTGCTTTTGCGGCTCCGCTTCTGCTGTTTCTGGCCATAAATAATGGTTATATGGAGGAAATAGTTCTTCCCTTCATGTCAATTCCCAAAATTCTCTATATGCGTACGAGCGAAATAAGCTTTGAGGAAAAGACCAGAAAGCTTGAGCTTATAAAGGATGTATTTGTTGAACAAAGTGACGGCTGGATATGGAACAGCCCCTCAAAATTCGGCCTTTTCTATTTTATCTCTGCGCCCTTTGCCATTTTCGGACTTTGCTACTGTATAGTACGCATCATAAAATCTATCCGTACAAAAAGCTTCTGCCCGGAAGTTTTCGTGCTCATCCAGCTTTTGGTGGCTCTGCCCCAGCTTATTCTGGTAAAAATTAATGTAAATAAAGTCAATATTCTCTTTATCCCCATTGTCATGCTCATTGCACTTGGTATCTACTTTGCCTGTTCGCTGACCTTCCGCCATGTACTGACAGCGGTGATAACTGTATACCTTGTGCTGTTTGCCGGCTTTGAGCACTATTATTTCACCCAGTATAATGAGGAGTGCAAGCCTCACTTTGACTACGGCATGGAGGACGCGCTGGAGCTCGCCATGGAAAAGGGGGAAAGAGTGTATTTTGAACCGGGCACCTATTATCCAAAGATACTCTTTTATACCGAATATCCGGTGGAGCAGTTCCGGGAAGAAGTGGATTACTATTTTTATCCATCGCCCTATCTTGTGGCAGTGGAATTTGGCCGTTTCAGCCTGTGGTACAATCCCCATACTCCTGATCCCAATGGTGCATATGTGCTGCATACCGGAGTGGATATGGGTGTGCTGGCCGAGGAAGGCTTCAAGTTTGAACAAATCGGCGTGTACACTGTTGCATATAAGTAAAATTATATATTCTGCACATAATAAAACCATCTTTAAAAGGAGATGGTTTTTATTATGATAGAACAGGATACCATTAGACTGTTGCGTGAATGTGATGCCGGAGTAAAAATGGGCATAGACTCTATTGAAGAAGTGCTGGATGATGTTCAAAGCGAGCTTTTCAAGCAGATACTCACCGACAGCTGCAAAGAGCATAAGCAGCTTTCAACCGAGATAGCAAACGAGCTGCACCGTTTCTGCGACGAGGGGAAGAACCCCAACCCCATTGCAAAGGGAATGTCCTGGATTAAAACCAACATGAAGCTTGGCATGGACGACTCTGACAAAACCGTAGCCTGCCTGATGACCGACGGCTGCAATATGGGTGTAAAGTCTTTGAGTATGTACCTTAACCAGTATAAGGCCGCCGAGGAAAAGGCCAAGGACATTGCAAAAAAACTTATTGCAATGGAAGAAAAACTGGCAGTGGATATCCGCCAGTTCCTTTAAAATAAGAATAGCCATATCTCTTTTGAGATATGGCTATTAACATAATTTAGTATACATATTATAGTTTACATAATTTAAACGAGGAAATTTGTCCAGAGCGGGATGGTCAAGGCTGAGAGTGCGGTGGACAGGAAAATGAGCTTTGCGGACAAGGCCCGGTTTCCACCGTAGATGGTACAGAGCATGGTGGAATTGGTTGCGGCGGGCATGGCGGCTATCAGCACAAGCATCCCGCGTATTGTCTCATCCACGTTGAGAAGCCCCGCCAGAACATACACTATTGCTGCAATGCCGAAAAGCCTTATGATTATGTAGGGGATTGCCCGCCACTCGGAAAACATATCCTTCAAAGGTACGCTGCCCAGCACGGAGCCGATAACCAGCATTGCACAGGGGGATGTGGCCTGTCCTATAAAGGCTGTGGCATTGGTTATTACCTGGGGCACAGGAACTTTAAGCGCGTAGAGCACTGTTGCAATTGCACCGGCCACAAAGGGCGGGTTAAATATCTTTTTGAATGAGGCTTTGCCGCAGAGCAAAAATACACCCAGAGAGAAGCACACCAGATTGTAAACTATACACATTACCGAGGCGTAAAACTCCGCGCTTGCACCAAGAGCCGCAGCACATACGGGAATGCCCATATAAGTGGCATTGCTGCAAAGTATCTCAAACATGTATACGCCCGCATCGTTCTTGGGGGCCTTCAGTATTTTCACGGTTATGACCGCGATAATACCGCACAGCACAAAGAATGCCAGAGAAAGCCATATGGCCGTAAACATCTGCCGGTTATTTACCCCGGCGTCGGAACTGACTATGGCGCTGAAAAGGTAAAAGGGAAGGATGACCTTGACCACTACGTTGGACATGGCGGAGGCCGTGTCTTCATTCATTACTTTCAGCTTCCGGCATACGAAGCCGGTGATGATGGCAAAAAATATTACAATGATCTGGTTACTTGCAGGCGACATTATGTAAACTCCTTAGGCCTTTTCGGCCTTCTCTTTTTTTGCTGCCTCCTCACGCTGGCGGCAGATATCTGCCCATTTGGGAAGCGTGGCCATAAGCTTGTCTGCCTCCTGCATAACAGAGGGCACATCAATGCTCTGGGGACAGATGGCTGAGCACTGACCGCAGCCTATGCATGCGGAGAATACCTTATCCGCGTCCATTGCCTCATATTGCATGGAAACATTTATACTGGGGTAGTACACAGCGTCCATATATAGGGATATGAGCGTAGGTATATCCAGACCGGCAGGACAGCCGTCGCAGCAGTAACGGCAGCCTGTGCAGGGGATGGCAGCCTTGAGTTTTTCGGCAGCGGCAAAGGCCAGCTCTGTTTCCTGAGCATTGAAAGGCTTATGCTCACTGAAGGTTTTTACATTGTCCATCATCTGCTCAAGGTTTGACATTCCGCTGAGCACAACGGTGACATTCTCAAGACCCTGCAAAAAACGGAAGCCCCACGCACTTATGCTCTCATCAGGACGAAGCGCTTTGAATTTGGCGTCAAACTCCTCGGGCATTTTGGAAAGTTTTCCGCCACGGAGGGGTTCCATTACCCAAACGGGGATGTTTCTGTCGCACAAAAGCTCATATTTTGCCTTGGCGTTCTGAAGTGTCCAGTCCAGATAGTTCAGCTGTATCTGGCAAAACTCCATCTCATCACCGCAGTAGTCGAGAAATTCTTCAAGGCCCTGTGCTATTGAGTGGCAGGAAAAGCCCAGGTGCTTTATGCGGCCGGCTTTACGCTGTTCGATAAAATAATCAATGATGCCAAGCTCTTTATTCATATAGGTAGCAACGGAGTTTTCGTTGACGTTGTGAAGAAGATAAAAGTCAAAATACTCAACACCGCACTTTTCAAGCTGCTCGGCAAAGGTGGCGGCAGGGTCATAGTGGCTGCTTATCTGGTGGCCGGGGTATTTATCGGCCAGATACCAGCTGTCTCTGGGGTGGCGGCTGAGGGCCTTCCCAATAGCGATTTCAGAAGTACCGCTGTGGTAGGGGACCGCTGTGTCGAAATAATTGACTCCATTTGCGATGGCGTAGTCCACCATTTCGTCAACCCGTACCTGATCAACACGGCCGTCTTCTGTCAGCGGCAGGCGCATAGTGCCAAATCCCAGGGCAGAGAGGGAGAATTCCTTGAATTTCTTATAAATCATAGTCTGCTCCTCACCTATACTTCGTATTTTTTTCTGTACCCAATATATCACAGCTGACCTTCACTGTAAATATTGAGCTTTTGTCCTGCTAAGGCGGGAAGCTCCCGCAAAAAAGGACGAAGCTCAAAACTGAACTTCGTCCTTGAAATTATTTGCTCAAAAGCACCTGATCGCTTTCCAGGCTTGTACCGCTGTGGTGGGCAAAAAGCTCCATCAACTGCGCCTTGGTAAGATTTTTTTTCTCCTCTCCGGAAACATCGAAGATAATTCTGCCCTCGTTCATCATTATAAGTCTGTTGCCGTGCTTTATTGCGTCGGACATATTGTGGGTAATCATGAGAGTGGTAAGATTGTTCTCCCTGACTATCTGGTCGGAGATTTCCAGTACCTTTGCGGCAGTAGCAGGGTCAAGAGCTGCTGTATGTTCATCAAGCAGCAGCAGCTTGGGCTTTTTGAGTGAGGCCATCAGCAGAGTCAGCGCCTGTCTCTGTCCACCGGAGAGCAGACCAACCTTTGCGGTCATACGGTCCTCAAGACCCAGCTCCAGGGTCCTGAGCTTTTCCACGAACATTTCGCGCTCTGCCTTGCTTATGCCCCAGCGCAGTCCGCGCCTGCTTCCGCGCCGCAGCGCCAGCGCAAGGTTTTCTTCCATCCACATATTGGGTGCAGTGCCCATCATAGGGTCCTGAAAAACTCTGCCTATGAGAGCGGCTCTCTTATACTCCGGAAGAGCTGTGATATCCTGACCGTCCAGGATTATTCTTCCCTCGTCCACCGGCCATACACCGGCCACAGCGTTGAGCATGGTTGATTTACCGGCTCCGTTGCCGCCGATGACGGTGACAAAATCACCCTCATTCAGCTTAATGTCAAGGCCCTGCAAAGCCTTTTTTTCGTTTACAGTGCCGGGGTTGAAAGTTTTTCTGACGTTAATTAGTTCAAGCATTTTTGCTGTCCTCCCTGCGCTTGAGCGCCCTGAACGAGCTCCTGGACTGCTCCTTCAGGTATGGCACAGCAAGAAACAGTGCCACTATCAAAGCTGTAAAGAGTTTAAGGTCGTTGGAGTTGAACTTGAGCCAGAGCACCACGATAACTACCAGATAGTACACAGCGCCGCCAAGCACGGTAAAGCTCATTGTGCCGAAGAAGTTAAGCTTCTTGCCCAGAATGGCGCGGCCCAGCACTTCACCTATGATGACTGCCGCAAGGCCGATAACGATAGCGCCGCGGCCCATATTGATGTCGGCAAAGCCCTGATACTGAGCCATAAGCCCGCCTGCAAAGGCCACAATGCCGTTGGAAATTGCAAGGCCCAGCACCTTCATGGAGTCCACATTGATGCCCTGAGCCCGGCTCATGTTGGGATTGGAGCCTGTTGCACGGATGGAGCAGCCCTGCTCTGTACCGAAGTACCAGTAGAAAAAGCTGATAAGAGCCAGAGCGATTAGTATGCCTTTGAGTATGGCTGAGGGTACGTGGCGGGAGGAGAGGATAAGGTTGAATTTATCTACGCTCACAGCCTTATTTGCAGCCATACCCATTATGCGCAGATTTATGGAATAGAGGGAAAACTGAGTGAGAATACCGGCCAGAATAACGGGAATGCCAAGCTTTGTGTGCAAAAGTCCGGTAACAAGACCGGCCAGAATACCGGCCAGCAGCGCCGCCAGCATGGCCACCCACACATTCTGCCCTGCGAGAATAAGCATTACAGCCACAGCGCCGCCCGTGGTAAAAGAGCCGTCAACTGTAAGGTCAGCCACGTCCAGCAGCCTGAAGGTTATATATATGCCAAGGGCCATAAGTCCCCATATTATACCCTGCGCAATGCCGCCGGGCATGTTTTTGAACAGCCTCAGTATATTCAGGGAGGCGAGGTAAGCTGTAACAGTCAAGGTTTTATTCTCCTATCGCAACGTAATCTTCGGGGATCTCAATGCCGAGGGTCTCGCAGTTTGCTGCATTGTACTTCTTGGTAAAGGTGGGAGCGTAGCGGATTTCCATCGTGGAAACGTCAGCGCCGTCAACCAGAATTTCTGCGGCCATTTCACCGGTAGCGTAGCCCAGATCGTAGTAGGAGATGCTCAGAGTGGCAACGCCGCAGCCGCCGCAGAGACCTTCTTCACCGGCGATGATGGGAACACCTGCAACAATTGCAACATTGTTGATAGCTTCGGTGCAGCTGGCAGCGGTGTTGTCAGTAGGGATGTAGATAACATCGCATTTGTCGCATACGGTCTGAGTGACGGCAGCTACGTCATTGGAGTCTGCAAAGGTGTAAGCTGATACGGTGTAGCCAAGCTCCTCAAGAATGGGGGTGATAGTGTCAGCCTGGAACTTGGAGTTGGGCTCGCTGGAGCAGTAGAGGATACCCACGTTCTTGGCGTCGGGGAAAATCTCGTTGAGCATTGCGGCCTGACCGTCCAGAGGAGCAAGGTCGGAGGTACCGGAGATGTTGGTGCCGGTCACACCGGTCCAGTCGTCAATTGCAAGAGCTGAGCCGTAGTCGGTGATGGAGGTGCCCAGAATGGGGATTTCATTGGTGGAGGAGGCAGCGGCCAGCATTGCGGGAGTGGCGTTTGCAAGTATAAGGTCTACCTCATCACCCACGAACTGACTGCATATGATGCTGCATGTTGCACTGTCGCCGGAGGCGTTCTGCTCCTGAATCTGGACGCTGTCGCCCAGCTTGTCGGTGAGAGCTGCCTTGAAGCCTTCTGTAGCGGCGTCAAGAGCGGGGTGCTGTACCAGCTGGCAGATACCGACAACATATTCATCGGCGGGGGCTGCAAGTGCGGATGCGCTGCAAAGCGCGAAGATGAGCGTCAAAGCGCAGATAATACTTGTAATCTTCTTCATTTTTGTTCTCTCCTTGATTTTTCCTTATTGTGTTTTTGTGTTATCACCAAACAAAAAAGCCGCACAGTCAGTCTGTGCAGCTGAAGAAAAATAAAAGAACAAGTCGCTCTAATTGCAGCACAAACTCTTATTACTCTTTTTGAAAAAGTAATAATAATAGTAATATGCAACTGCAAAAAAGTGTCTGAACATCTTTTGTTCCTCCTGCTTGGATGAGCTGACTTTAGCACTTTTAACCGGTAAAGTCAACGGGGAAACATAAATTTGTCGATTTGCACCATTACACTTTAAATGGAAACAGTGAAATCGGCGCATATTGACCAAAATGACGATAAAATTTTGCCATTGCACATGTGATGCGAAAAAACTCTTTATTTATTTCGGATATTATGTTAATCTCTTAGACGGATGTAAACATTCTTTTCCGCATATGCTCTGGAACAAGGGCATAAACTTTGACGTCAAATGCGGCAGAGTACGAAAGGATAATATGTGTATGAAGAAATTTATTTCCCTGCTATTGACAGCGGTGCTGCTTTTTGGACTATCCGCTTCGGCCTTTGCCGTTAATGTACAAAGCCGCGCCGTTATTGGTGCCAATCTGGATCAGACCCAGATTGCACAGGTCTATCAGGCCTTTGGTGTGCCGCGGGGCAGTGCAATAGAGCTATATGTCACAAACTCCGAGGAGCGCATGTATTTGGAGGGACTGGTGGACGAAGCAATTATCGGTACGCGCTCCATCTCCTGTGTATATGTGGAGCTGCTGCCCGCAGGCTCCGGCATGGATGTGACTTGCAGCAACATAACATGGTGTACGCCCCAGATGTATATAAGCGCTCTTGCAACCGCCGGTATTACAGATGCCCGTATAATTGTGGCCGCCCCTATTCCTGTCAGCGGGACAGCCGGACTTACGGGCGTATATAAGGCTTATGAGGATTTGACCGGGCAGAAGCTGGACAGTGTTGCAAAGCTTGTCAGTACGCAGGAGCTCACCATCACCGGAGAACTGGCTCAGGAGATAGGCCAGATGGATTCTACCTCCATTGTATCGGAGCTTAAAAATATGCTTGACTATACCCGCAACATGACGGACGCTGAGATACGCGGACAGATAGAGGCAATTGCGGGCAGGTACAATGTCAGCCTGACCGAGACTCAGTATGGGCAGCTCATAAGCCTTTGCCGCTCTCTTGAAAGCCTTGACCCGGACTCGCTCAAGAAGCGTGTGGAGGATGTGCAGGACACACTCAGCAAGGTTTCCAACGCCAGAACCCAGATAGTGGGCTTTGTTGACACCGTGAAGAAAGTGGTCACTTCCGTTGCCGGTTTTTTTGAAACTATAGCAAGCCTGTTCGGAACGCAGCAACAATAAAGAATATGCCGCAGAGCCTCGGCTCTGCGGCTTTTTCACACCTTCGGCACAGTCTTGATCCCGTGCATGAAGCCGTTCATGGAGTTTGTGTGTATATCCCCGGCGATGACCTTTTGTCCACGCACGTAGATACATATATAAACATCCTCATCCCTGACATTCTCATAGTTTGTCAGAAGATAAGTGTACTGGCAGCACTCTTTTCCCAGATGCTTTTTCAGATCATAGCCCTGAGCAAGTTGCAGGGTGTTATACTCTGTCAGTACGGGGTCGAGTTCCTCTGGAATGACGATGTTTTTCACTTCCTCGCTCCCCGGGTCAATCTCCCAACCCAGCCTGGAGAGGAACATTTGCCGTCCTTCCAGCGTCGAAAGGCCGGTGCTTTCATTTCTGTAGGCCAAAAGCCACCTGCCCAGAATAAGCAGGAAAATAATAAGCGAGGCGAAGAAAACAATGCTCAATGCCCTTTTTCTGGTGAATTCGGCAACTTTTTGCATAGACACATCTCCTTTGGCTTTGTACAATAAAGCTATTCAAAGCAAGGCCCCGCTATGCTATAATATCCGGGACAAATTTTTTGGAGTGAGCACATGGCACAGATGAGACTGGATAAATTCCTTGCAGACATGGGCATAGCCTCACGCAAGGAGCTAAAGCAGATAATAAAGAGTGGGCGCGTCTGCGTAAACGGCGCGGCAGTCACTCAGCCGGAATTTAAGCTGGAGGCAGAGAGCTGTACTGTAACGCTGGACGGAAGGCCCCTGAGCTATACCCGCTTCCATTATTATATGATGGATAAGCCTACGGGCATATTGTCCGTCACCGAGGATAAAAAGCAGGATACGGTTTTGAGCCTTGTAACGCCCGAGATGCGCCGTATGGGGCTGTTCCCGGTTGGCAGACTGGACAAGGACACAAGCGGCCTTTTGCTGCTCACCGATGACGGCGACTTTGCCCATCGGGTGATTTCGCCAAAATCGGGAGTGCAAAAACTGTATTATGCCAGGGTGGATGGCAGACTGGACGAAAAGGACATTGCGGCCTTTGACGGGGGAATTGTGCTGAAGGACGGTACACAGTGCCTGCCGGCAAAGCTGGAGATCGTAGGGGAAAACGAATGCTTTGTTACGGTCATGGAAGGGAAGTACCATCAGGTGCGGCGTATGCTGGCTTCCCGGGGCGCACCGGTTCTGGAGCTGCGCAGGCTGTCAATAGGCGCTCTCAGGCTTGATGACAGCTTAGGTCCGGGCGGTTTTCGTGAACTTGACCAAACAGAAATTCAGCTGGTGTATAATGCAACTTAACGAAAAAACACTTTAAATTTCAGGCCTTTTTCGACGGAAGAGACATAATGTGAAAAAAATTCACAAAAAATTATGTAAGTTTCTATTGAAAATCACATAAAAAAGAGTTATTATGTAAAAAGAGAAATGCGGAATTATGGTGTATTTTTACTATAACTCTTTTTTGAGTAGCGGATAATAGCCGCAGGCATGGGAGGAAAGGTTTATGTCCAGTAAATTGTTCCAGAATGTGATCATTCAAATGAAGGACGCTGTTGATCGTACCATCGGCGTTGTAGATGAGCAGGGCTTTGTAGTGGCCAGCAATGAGCTTGCCATCATCGGCTCCAGACTCGATGATTTCCACCTTTATGATTTTGACGGAGAGAGCAGCGCCGTTGTCACCGACAACAGGACATACTGCCCGCTTTCCTCCGACAACTCCAAGTTTGACTTTGCCGCCTTTGCCGACGGTAATGACCCTCTGGCAAAGACGATTTGTGCAGTTTCCGCCGTGGCCTTCAATGAGGCCAAGAGCAACTATGAGGAAAAGCACAACAAGGCGGCTTTCGTGAAGAATATCATTTCCGACAATATTCTTCCCGGTGACGTTTATGTCCGCGCCAAGGAGCTGCACTTTGTCACTGACGAGCCCCGCTGTGTCTACCTCGTCCGTCAGCTTGAGAATTCCGATGTTGCAGCGGTTGAGCTTATCCAGCGTCTTTTCCCCGACAGACAGAAGGATTTCGTTCTCAACATCAATGAGACTGATATCGTCATCGTCAAGGCTCTGCCCAACTTCAACTGCTCTGATGAGATTTACAAGACCGCCTGCGAGATAGAGAAGCTTCTCCATGAGGAACTGGGCATCAGGACCGTTATCGGCATCAGCACCAATGCCCGCCACCTGCGTGAGCTGTCCGACAGATACAAGGAAGCTCAGGCAGCTATCGAGGTCGGCCGTGTATTTGAAAGCGAAAAGACCATCATCAACTATGAGACTCTGGGTCTTGGCCGTATTATCTACCAGCTGCCCACCACCCTCTGCGAGATGTTCCTCAACGAGGTCTTCAAGAAAAGCCCCATCGACACTCTCGACGAGGACACGCTTGACACTATCAATCGCTTCTTTGAAAATAACCTCAACGTCTCTGAGACTTCCCGCAAGCTCTACGTCCACCGCAATACTCTGGTGTATCGTCTTGAGAAGATCAAGAAGATCACCGGTCTTGACCTGAGAGAGTTTGACCATGCCATCGTTTTCAAGGTGGCCATGATGGTCAAGATGTATCTTGACTCTCTCAACGGCTCCAAGTATTAAGTGTGGATTAAGCATATACTGATATAATAAATTATCTCTACTGATATTTTTCTGGAGGACAGATAAAGATATGGTTCTAATGAGGAATGTGACCAAGGTCTACGAGAGCAGCAATACTCTCGCTCTTGACGGGGTTGACCTTACCATAAATGAGGGCGAGTTCGTCTTTCTTGTTGGCCCTTCCGGTTCAGGTAAAACCACTATAATGAAGCTCATCACCGGTGAGGTGCGCGCCACCTCCGGTCAGGTCATTGTCAACGATTTTGATATTACCAATATAAAGCGCTCCAAGCTCCCCAAGGTGCGCCGCACTCTGGGCGTTATTTTCCAGGACTACCGCCTTATTGAGAATATGACTGTGTATGACAATGTGGCTTTTGCAATGCGCGTGGTGGGCGCTTCTGCCCGCGCTATAAGAAAGCGCGTTCCCTACGTTCTGGAGCTTGTCGGTCTTGAAGGCCGCGAAAAGCGCCTGCCCACTGAGCTTTCCGGCGGTGAGCAGCAGCGTGTGGCCATTGCCCGCGCACTGGTCAACAACCCCCGCATGATAGTGGCGGATGAGCCCACCGGCAACCTTGACCCTGTGCGCAGTCTTGAGCTTATGCTTCTTTTCGAGAAGATAAACGAGATGGGCACTACCATCATGGTAGTCACCCATGAGAAGGAACTGGTCAATGCTTTTGCAAAGCGTGTCATCACCATAGATGGCAGCCACATCATTAGCGACGGAATGGATGGGTATTTCGGATATGAGTTTGAGTAGAAGCGGTTATCTTATTCGCGAAGGCTTCCGCAGCATCACCACGCACGGATTTATGTCCTTCGCCTCAGTGACCATTATTATGGCCTGCCTTATCATCATGGGCAGCGTGTCACTGCTTTCTGTAAATATTGACGTTCTCATAAAGGATCTGGAAAACCAGAACGAGATGGTAGCCTTTGTGGAAGACTCCGTCACTGATGTGGAGGAGGCCCGCGCTCTCAGCCTTTACATAGAGGACACTCCCAATGTTGCCAATGTTGAGTTTGTCTCCCGCACCGATGCTATGGATGCATTCATGAGCAAGTACGATGACTCTCTCATGGAAGGCATTGACGAGACAGTGTTCCGCCACCGCTTTGTGGTCACGCTTCTTGATATCTCCGCCATGGCAGACACAAAGCTCGCTCTGGAGAACATTACCGGTATTGCCAAGGTCAATGCCCATCTTGAATACGCAAAGACCTTTGTTACCATCCGCAACGTTGTCACAGTGGTGTCCCTTGCCCTTATCTGCATGCTGGTGTTCGTGTCCATATTCATCATGTCCAACACCATCAAGCTCGCCACCTTCGGCCGCCGTGAGGAGATAGCCATAATGAAGATGGTCGGCGCAAACAATTCCTTCATACGCATGCCCTTTATTATAGAAGGTCTTGTTCTGGGCATTATGGGCGGCGGTCTTGCCTTCTTTGCCGAGTGGGGCATCTATGAGCTTCTCACCGGCAAGCTCATGGCCAGCTTTACCGGCAGCTTTATCTCAATAGTTCCTTTCAGATCCGTGGCACTTGTAGTGCTCATCCTTTACCTTGGCACCGGCGTTGTAGTCGGCGCTGTGGGCGGCACCAACGCCATCAGGAACTATCTGAAAGTGTAATTTATTCCCCGGGTATTTGGTGCGTATCTGCACCCGGTGCCCTCCCCGACAATGGAGGAAATGTACTCAATGAAGAAAAACAAAAAGTTTGTCCATATCGTTGCCATGATACTGGCGGTGCTGATGGTTTTGTCCCTGCTTGTCAGCTTCGTTCCTGTATACGCCAGCGCCCAGGTTACTCAGGCGGATATAGACGCTGTAAGAAGTGAAAGAAACAAGCTCTCTGCCAAGGTGGATGAGTGCAAGGAGCGTCTTGAGCTTCTGAAAACTCAGGAGGCCAATGTTCTTGAAACCAAGGCTGCGCTCACCGAGCAGAACAAATTGGCTCAGGAGCAGATAGACCTTATCCAGACCCAGATCGACATCTATTCCGATATGATCGCGGTCAAGGCTCAGGAGCTTGATGAAGCCATCAACCGTGAGGAGCTTCAGCTTCAGCGCTACCGCACCAGAGTCCGTGCAATGGAGGAAAACGGCGGATATAATTTCCTTGCCATCCTGCTCAATTCCTCTGATTTTGGCGAGCTTATGTCCGGTGTGGACGATATGGGTGAGATAATGGAGTCTGACAGAGCTCTTGAGGATGCCTACATAGCAGCACGCGAAGAGACTGAGGAGATCAAGGCCGGATACGAGGCTGAAAAAGTCGAGTATGAGGGCCAGCAGGCCGAGCTTCGCGCAGAACAGGAAGTGCTGAAGGCTCAGATGGAAGAGACCACTGCAATGCTGGAAGCTCTGGCAGTAGAGATTGAAACTGCTATTGCCGAGTATAAGGCAGCGGAAGCAGCGGAAGCTGCAGCCGCAGCAGAAATAACCAATATCATTGCCCTCTACAACGCCCAGAAGGCAGCAGAGGCTGCAGCCCTTGCCGCTCAGCAGCAGGCCCAGCAGCAGACTCAGCAGGTGGTCAATCCCGACGGCACCGTCACTCAGGTCACCACTCCCGCACAGCCCTCAGCTCCCTCCGGTACGGGAACTCTGGTGTGGCCCGTGCCCTCCAGCATGACCATCACCAGCCGCTACGGCAACCGCAGCGACCCCTTCACCGGCGCTACTGCCTACCATAGCGGCATTGACATAGACGGCTTCAACAAGGCCGGCAACCCCATCATTGCTGCTGACAGCGGCACGGTTGTCACCGCATCCAGCAACAGCGGTTACGGCAACTATGTCATCATTGACCACGGCGGCATGAAAACCGTCTACGCCCATATGTCCGGCTTTGCCGTTTCCACAGGTCAGACTGTCAGTCAGGGGCAGACGATAGGATATCTTGGCGATACGGGCCGTGCCACCGGCGTTCACCTGCACTTTGAGGTGTATGTCGGCGAAAGCAGGACTGACCCCGCCGCATATTTCAGCGGCATGTCATATTACAATTGCTGATAAAGAGTTGATAATATGCTTTTTTCCAGAAAGAAAAAGCTTTTTTGTGGGATGCTTTCCCTGCTCCTTTTCGTGTCTGTACTGGCCACTGCGGCACAGGCGGCATCCCAGGAGGAGCTGGATGCGCTGAAAGCTGAGCGTGATGCTCTTGTCAGACAGCGCCAGACCCAGCAGAAACTTGTAAACGAGCTGCGTGAGCAGCAGGCCGGCGTCCTTGAAGTCAAGCAGGCGCTGGATGAACGCAATACCTTCACTATCTGGCAGCTTGAGCTCACCCGCCAGGAGATAGAGCTTTACAACCACATGATTGCAGAAAAGGACATGGAGGTTCAGGAAGCTCTCCGGCTTGAGACCGAGCAGCTGGACAGATACCGTACGCGCGTCAGGGCAATGGAAGAAAACGGCAATACAGGATTTCTTGGCCTGCTGCTGAACACTTCTGACCTTGGTGAATTTCTCACTGCCATGGATGATATGGGCGAGATAATGGAGTCTGACAGGGCTTTGGAGGACGCCTATATTGCAGCCAGAATGAACACCGAGAAGGTACGCGCGGAGTATGAGGAGTATAAAATCAGCGTTGAGCTTATACAGGCTGACCTTCAGGCCCAGCAGGCCGAACTTGAAGCGGAGCTTGAAGAAGCAAATCAGCTGATAAACCAGATTACGGCGGATATTGAAAGCAATGCCGCCATTCTGGAGGAATTTGCTGCCGCCGAAAGGCAGGCGGAAACAAACGTGGCCAATATGGTCATAGCTCTTGAAAAAGAGCGCAAGGCCAAGGAGGCGGCCATGGTCAAGGGGACAGGCTCATTTATCTGGCCTGCACCCACCAGCACCTATCTCACAAGCCGATTCGGCCTTCGCACCCATCCCGTCACCGGCACTCAGAAAAGCCATACCGGTATTGACATTGGTGCCGGAGCAGGCGACAATGCTCTGGCTGCTGATGGCGGTACGGTAACGATGGCAGGCTGGAACGGCGGTTACGGCAACTGCGTTATGATAGACCACGGCAACGGTTATAAGACACTGTATGCCCACCTCTCATCCATTTCTGTTGCAAAGGGCTCCGTGGTGGACAAGGGTGTTGTAGTGGGTCATGTGGGCAGTACCGGCGTGTCTACGGGTCCACATCTGCACTTTGAGGTATGGTCCGGCGAATCCCGCATTGATCCTGAGCAGTTCTACAGCGGTCTGACCTTCTCACCCAACGCAGGCGTTTAAAAAGCATATCGCCCCGGACAGCCTCTTTTCAGGGACTGTCCGGTTTGGCTGAAAAGCCGCAATAACATCAGAGTGCCGCATATGCGGCAGAACGGAGGATGCATTGAAAAGATTATTCCGCAGAGTGATGTACAATCTTGGCAGCCTTATCAGCGCCTTTTTCAACATTGGTATTTCACT
The DNA here is from genome assembly GCA_017398685.1 of Oscillospiraceae bacterium. Taxonomy (GTDB): domain Bacteria; phylum Bacillota; class Clostridia; order Oscillospirales; family Oscillospiraceae; genus Limivicinus. Next base: position 8,645 of record JAFQFH010000028.1, on the reverse strand, counting down.
TAAGTTTGTCATCCTTGTCTGCGTCATTTTAACTGCAGGCACCTATTTTATAACCAATAAGGTGGCAATCGACAATGTGGGCGGAGCAGCCGACTATGCCGAGGCCATGCGCTATATTGAGATCAAGGATATAGTGGACGAAAAGTTCATCGACACGGTGGACAGGGGAGCTATGGGCGACTCTGCGGCCGCTGCAATGGTGGCAGGGCTTGGTGACAAGTGGAGCTACTATATGTCCTCGGATGAATACAAGACTTATCAGCTGTACTCCTCCGATGAATATTCGGATATCGGTCTTAGCATAATGAAGGATGACAGTGGCGGATATCAGGTCATCTCCGTCAATCCCGGTTCTCCGGCAGCCTGGGCTGGGCTTACTCCCGGCATGGTCATCACCGATGTGGACGGCGAGGATGTAACCGTGTATGATGCCGACTATGTCCGTCAGCTTATTCGCGGCAAGCTCAATACAGTCTTTACCCTCGGTATAAACCGTGGCCAGAGCACCATAACCGTTGACTGCACCGGCTTTTACGTAAGCCCTGTCAGCTATCGTATGGAGAAAACCGAAGCAGGCTATATAAAAATAGATAACTTCGAGGCAGGCAGCGGACAGGACGCTATCAACGCCATTGAGGATCTTCTTTCCCAGAAAGCGGTTGCTCTTTGTATTGATGTCCGCGGCAATCCGGGCGGTCTGAAAAATGAGATTGCAAAGCTTCTGGACTATCTGCTGCCCAAGGGTATGCTCTTTTCCGAAGTGGATAAGGAGGGAAACCGCAACATTGTTGAGTCCGACGGTATGTGCGTTCAGATTCCCATTGTGGTTCTTCTCAATACCGAGACTTACAGCGAGGCGGAACTATTTGCAGCAGTCCTGCAGGAGTATAACTGGGCGCTTCTCATGGGTGAGCCCACCAGTGGCAGAACCAGAACTCAGTCCACCGTGGAGCTGGCAGACGGCAGCGCTATCCGACTTTCCACAAAGACATATCTCACTCCCAACGGGAATGACATAAGCGCCAGCGGCGGCGTAGTGCCAGATTCCATCGTTTTCAATACCGATGCTTCCGCAACCGGTACCACTGAAGGTACTACCGGTGTTTCCGACGGTACCGCAAGTACCTCCGCAGACGATCAGCTCATGGCAGCGCTCAAATATTTGAGTTGACACAAGCGGACTTTGTTTATATAATATACATTCGTGTACAAAGCATTTCAAAGCACAGAAAATTGCTTATAATAACAAAAAGGGGACTTATTGATGACTAATTCTAACAGATTTAAAATGAGTCAGGAGCGCCTTGACGCTCTCAAGGAAGAACTGTACTATCTGGAAACAGTCAGAGAGAAAGAAGTTTCCGAGCTGATCAAAGAAGCCAGAAGCTTTGGTGACCTGAGCGAAAACAGCGAATACGATGAAGCCAAGACCGAGCAGGGCAAGCTCTACTCCAAGATCGCCGAGATCAAAAAGCTCATTGAGAATGCCGAAATCGTTGACAATATGGATCAGAACGCCCCCAAGGACACCGTTACCCTTGGCAGCGTTGTTACAGTTTTGGATCTGGAGGACGATTTTGAGGAGCGTTATGAGATAGTCGGTTCTCAGGAAGCTAATCCCAGAGAAGGCCGCATTTCTGACGATTCTCCCGTAGGCAAGGGCCTTCGCGGTCACAAAGCCGGCGAAGAGGTCAGCATCGAGGCTCCCGGCGGCATTATTCGCCTGAAGATAGTCTCTGTGGAGAACAATTGATTAAAATGCTAAGGCGCGGCAATGCCGCGCCCTTGCTGAGTTTCAGAAAAAAATAACTATTAGGTGGTTGCATCATGAGCGAAGTTAATAACAATCAGCAGGCTCCCCAGCCCCAGCAGGAGCTGTCCGAGCTTCTTCAGATACGCCGTGATAAGCTTGCGGCGCTCCAGAGTGAAGGCAGAGACCCTTTCCATCAGACCAAGTTTGAAAGAAGTGCATGGTCTGCCGAAATAAAGGGCGATTATGAAGCCTTTGACGGCAAAACTGTGGCCGTTGCAGGCCGTATCATGTCCAAGCGCGGCATGGGCAAGGCCATTTTCTGCCATATCAAGGACGATAGGGGTCTTATTCAGCTCTACATTAAGAAGGACTCTGTCTCCGAGCAGGAATTTGCTGACTTCCGCAAATACGACATAGGCGATATTATCGGCGTCTCTGGCTTTGTTTTCAAGACCAAGACTGAGGAGATATCCGTCCACGTTGAGAAGGTCACTTTGCTCTCCAAGTCCCTGCGCCCCCTGCCCGAGAAGTTCCACGGCATGACCAATACCGAGCTTAAGTACCGCCAGCGCTATGTGGATTTGATGGTCAATGATGATAGCCGCCGCAATTTTGAAATTCGTTCCCGCTTCATAAGCTTCATGCGCCGTTATCTGGATGGCCGCGGCTACATGGAAGTGGAAACTCCCGTTCTCAACACCATTGCCGGCGGTGCCGCAGCCCGTCCTTTCATTACCCATCACAATACCCTTGATATAGACATGTATCTTCGTATCGCTACCGAGCTTCCTCTCAAGCGCCTTATCGTTGGAGGTATTGAGCGTGTTTACGAGATAGGCCGTATCTTCCGCAACGAAGGCATGGATACCAAGCACAATCCCGAGTTCACTACCGTTGAGCTTTACGAGGCCTATGCTGATTTCCATGACATGATGGACATTGCCGAGGGCATCATCTCCGGCGCCGCCAAGGAGATACTCGGTACTTACCAGGTGGAGTGGCAGGGTGAGCAGATAGATCTCAGCCCCGGCTGGCGCAGACTGAGCATGGTTGACGCTGTACGTGAGTATGTTGGTATAGACTTTGCCGCTATATCCGATGATGCAGAGGCCGTTGCCGCTGCCAAGGCTATCGGCGTTGAACTGGCCGATGCTGCTGAAAAGACATGGGGCAACGCCCTGTATGCCTGCTTTGACCAGCGTGTTGAAGAAAAGCTTATCCAGCCCACATTCATCACCATGTACCCTGTTGAGGTTTCCCCTCTCACCAAGCGCTCTCCCGCAGACCCCAGGCTCACCGAGCGCTTTGAGCTTTTTGTCTGCCACAGCGAGCTTGCAAATGCCTACTCTGAGCTCAATGATCCCATTGACCAGCGTTATCGCTTTGAAAAGCAGGTTGAGCAGCGCGAGCGCGGCGACGATGAGACTGAAATGCTGGATGAGGACTTCCTGCTGGCCCTTGAGTTTGGTATGCCTCCCACCGGCGGTATGGGTATGGGCATTGACCGCTGCGTCATGCTCCTGACCGGCTGCGCCTCCATAAGGGACGTTATTTTGTTCCCCACCATGAAGCCCTGAAATCAATAATTTGTATGACCCAAGATGCCTTCTGGTATCTTGGGTTGTTTTATGTTTTAGTCCTTTTTATGGTGCAGGCATTGTAGTATCGTTTTATAAAGGGGAGGGGGTTTTATTTATGTATTTGAAAAGCTTTACATTACCGATACGGTATGAAGAAAAATTAATGGCGGAGCAGGCTGCAAAAAATGGTGGGCGCTATGGATATTTGGTAGCTTTTATTGCCGAGCCCAAAATAAAACGCGAATTTTTTATCCCGAAAACCGCAGAAAGACCATCCTTAAAAGATGGGAAATACCGGAAGTATAAAAAATGGAAATATAGCGATAAATTTTCCTCTTTTTATCATCGTTCAATTATCGCATTCAGGGATTGAATATAGAGATCCCCCCTGATTTGTACAGTCATTTCCTTACGTCAGGGGGGCTCCGGGCAGTTATATCATATTGTTGAAATGCTTAAAGAAAGAAATTTTTCTACTTCAGATAATTCCGGAACACTGGAAATGCCGCCAGAACGTGTAGTAGAAAGACTGGCAGAGGTGCAGGCAAAAGAAGAAATTTCTTCAAGATCGTATTTTGTCAGGGAATCAATATCTTTTTTGAGCTGCAAAATCTTCCACAGGGCACTACCACCAAAGATATCTCCTGCGCCGGTTGTGTCAATTACCTTTACATCCGACAGACTGGGAGAAAAACCGTTGGCAATTTTATTCCTGTAATAGCAACCGTCAGCCCCGCATGTAACGAAAACCAGTTTGCAACCGTATTTTTCCACAATATGCTTTGCACCGGCTTCTGCATCCAGGCCAAAAAGGAATTCAAGCTCTTCGTCGCTTATTTTGACAATGTCAGCCATTGAAAGACCCCAGATGATACTCTCTTTGGCATCGTCAAGCTTGTTCCACAAGGGGCGGCGCAGGTTCGGATCGAATGTAATGATTTTACCCTTGGACTTTGCATATTGAACAGAGCAAATAGTTGCCTTTTTTGCAGGCTCGTGAGTGAGAGAAAGGGTGCCGAAATGGAAAACTTTAGCTGAATCTATTATGGATAAGTCTATCTCGTCAAAGCAGATGCAGGTATCGGCTCCGGGCTTTCTGGCAAAGGAGAACTCTCTGTCCCCGCTCTCGTCGATAGTGACAAAGGCAAGCGTGGTGAATACATCGTCAGAAACAAGCATACCGTCAGTGTCAATGCCTTTCTTTTTCAATGTGTTTATAAGAAGCTTTCCGAATGCATCATTTCCGACTTTGCCGATCATACGGGTTTTTGCGCCGAATCTGGAGAGCGCTGCCAGGAAATTGGCCGGAGCACCTCCGGGATGAGCCGTCATCGTTGGGTATCCGCTGCTATCTACGGAGTTGCAGGTGAAATCAATCAACAACTCTCCAAGGGCAACAACATCAAACATTTTTGTAACCTCGTAATTAAAATACTGTTATCCGGAGAAGACTTCGCCAGTGGGGGCAGTAGCGGTGGCAACAGAGGAATTTGAAAGGCGGAAGGTCTTCAGGTATGGTTTCATTTCTGCGGAGGCATAACTATCCTGTAACCTTAATCCATTGTAATTAAGTCACAGACTAATATACTAGCATCCTCCTATAATGTAAACATAAAATATAAATGGGGGAGTTTGCCTATGAGTAAATCTGATGTTATATACCTTGCAGGTGGCTGTTTTTGGGGCTTGGAGCACCTGATGCAGTCAATCCCCGGCGTGATAGACGCAGAAAGCGGCTATGCCAACGGCAGCGGCGAGAGCGAGGCCAACTATCAGGCGGTGTGTAGCGGTAAAACCGGCTTTCGTGAGACGGTTAAGGTGCTGTATGACCCGGAGCGGGTAAGCCTTGACGCTTTGTTGCTGGCATATTTCTATGTAATTGATCCTACGGTGAAAAACCGTCAGGGGAACGATATCGGCACGCAGTATCAGACGGGGGTGTACTACACTGACGAGGAGACACGCAAGACGGTAGAGCGTATAGCCGACATAGAGCGGGGGAGAAGCCCTGCTTTTCATGTGGAGATCGGCCCATTGAAAAACTATTACCCGGCAGAGGAACACCACCAGAATTATCTTGAGAAGAATAACTTCGGCTACTGCCATATACCACGCCATGAGATCGAAATGTTTTCCAAACGCCGCATAGACCCGGTAAATTACCGTAAGCCTGCGGATGATGTGATCCGCAAAAAACTGAGTACGGAACAGTACCATGTGACGCAGGAGCAGGGAACAGAGTACCCCTTCAAAAATGAGTATTGGAATCAGTTTGAAAAAGGCATATATGTTGACGTAGTCACCGGCGAGCCGCTGTTTTCTTCCAAGGACAAATTTTCCAGTGAATGCGGCTGGCCTGCATTTTCCAGACCAATTGAAGAGCCATCATTGACACATCTTCAGGATCTGAGTCACGGCATGCGCCGCATAGAAGTGCGCAGCCGGGCAGGGGACACCCACTTGGGCCATGCGTTCACGGACGACCCAGAGTCTCCCAACGGTATTCGCTACTGTATAAACAGCGCCTCCCTGCGCTTTGTTCCTTATGATCAAATGCAGCAGGAAGGCTATGGCTATATGATGGAGATATTTGAGTAACTTAAAGGCATCAAGAGGATTTTGTGATTGAGCAATATATCACACGAAATATCAAAAATTTTGTTGAACTTTATCTGAGATAAATCACAAGAAGGGGATGCCAAGTGAATACAAAAGAGACTGTGCAAAGCGCATTCTTGGTTGCTCTATAGCTGCAACGTGTTTCTGTATTCGTTGGCGCTCATGCCCTCCAGCTTTTTAAAGGTTCTGGCAAAGTGCGCTGTATCGGCGTAGCCGACAAGCTCGCTTATCTCGCCAATTTTCAGCTTAGGGTCAGCAAGAAGTCTTTTGGCATTCTGGATGCGGATAGCATTGAGAATGTCATAAAAGCTCTTCCCGGCGAAGCGGTTGAGGAGCTTTGACATGTGCCACTGGGAGACATAGCAGTAGTCCGCCACCATCTGCAAGGTGAGCTTTTCGCTGTAATGCTCCTCCATGAAGGCACGGGCCTGATTTACGATGAAACTGCCGGCATTGTTGTCCTGATCATCAGTCTCATCCACCCGGGGCAGCTTGTCAAGCCGCTCCACCATGGTTCTGAGCGCCTCGTTTATTTCATCCATTTTTGAGGGCTTGAGAAGAAATCTGGCCACACCCAGACGTATGGCTTCCTGGGCATAGGCAAAATCCCGGTAGCCTGTCAGCACCGAAACCTGCAAATCCGGAAACTCGCTTCGAAGCCCTGCCAGCATGCTCAACCCGTCCTCTCCCGGCATACGTATGTCGGTAAAGAGAATGTGGGGCTTGAGGGATTGGATAAGCTCTCTCCCGGAAGCGGCATCCTGAGCGGTGCCCACCACCTGACAGTTATAGTCCTCCCACTTTACAACACGGCGCAGGCCCTCAACTATGATGTTTTCATCATCTATCAGCAGAACACGGTACATGGCCCTCGCCCCCTTTCAACCGATATAGTCATCATAAGCTCAGATTTTTTTTGAAATCAACCCTTCACCGCGCCTGCGGTAAGACCCTTTATTATGTGCTTTTGCAGGCAGACATACACGATAAGCACAGGCACCACCACGATGACCACGGATGCTGCCATAAGGCCGTAGTTGACGCCAGCCTGAGAGCTTATCTCGTTCAAAAGTCCTGTTATGGCGCGCTCCTGTGGGTAGCGCAGGAAGAAGGACTGAGTGAAAAGGTCGTTGTAGCTCCAGAGAAAGGCGAAGATAGCAACAGTGGCAAAGGAGGACTTTGCAGCAGGAACAATAATGCGGAAGAAAATCTGAAAAACATTGCAGCCGTCCAGATAGGCGCTTTCCTCAAGCTCAATGGGTACAGACTGGATAAAGCCCATAAGGATGATTGTGGCAAAACAAAGGTTACCCGCAATCTGGGGCAAAATGACCGCGATCAGGCTCAGCCAGCGGTTGCCTGTACCGGCAATGCCCATCATGACCTGCATACGGAAAACAGGGATAATGGTGGAGAATACAGGGAACATCATGCCGGCCATTATCATGCTGTACAAAATCCCTCTACCCTTGAAACGGTAACGGCACATGCCGTAGGCTGCAAGCCCGGCGAAGATGACTACAAAGATGGTCACGCTTCCGGAGATAAGGATGGAGTTTAAGTATGCGTTGCCAAAATCTGAGCGCTCCATTGCCGTCAGATAGTTATCCCATGTGAAAGCTTCACCCAGAGGCAGGGAGAAAGAGTCGCTGAGGATAAGACCCTTTTTGCGGAAAGAGTTGAGAATGACCCAGATGAAAGGGTATACGGTAGTCAGCGCCCACAGGCACAAAACCACGTAGGTCACTATTTTTGCGGGGCTAAGACCTTTTTTGTTCATGTCATTGCCCTCCTTAATAGTCTTCCGTGGGCTTGAAAACCCGGTTTGCCACATTGGACAGCACCACGCCCAGTACCACTATCAGCACTGCAATAGTGGAGCCATAGTCCACATTCATCTTGTTGAAGGTCTGGTCGTACATATATGTGCCGGTAAGCCAGCCCATATTCTGCGGCATGCCTGCACCAAACATGACCCATGGCAGATCAAAAACCTTCAGTGCGCCGGTGATAGCCAGCACAAGGCAGGTGCACAGCACATTCCGCAGCATAGGCAGCGTAATATACCAAATCTTTTTCAGACCGAAAGCGCCGTCAAGGGCCGCGGCCTCGTAAATATCCTCGGGAATATTGTTAAGTCCCGTGATGATGATAACAAAGTAAAATCCCACATACTGCCATATAACAGGCATAAACATGGTCATAAGGAAATGATTCTTGTCCTTCCAGTCAATCCAGTCAACTATCATCCTGCCGTTGGCCTTGACCTCGTATTCAAGCAGGTCCATGTTCAGAAGAAGCTGATTTATCATACCTCCCTTGTAGAGGAACATCAGGTTGAACATAAGGCCCAGGGCGGTGGCGGAAATAACAATGGGGAAAAAGTAGACCGTTCTGAACACCTGGGAGCCGACCCTTATAGAGTCCACAAGCAGTGCCAGAATAAGTGCAATGCCCACCTGAAATACTACGGTGAACACGGTCAGAATAAGCGTGTTCTTAAGAGCAGTGCGCAGATCCGGGTCTGTAAAAAGCTCTTTGTAGTTTGCATACCATGGGGTATTCAGCCCCTCAGCGGTACGCCCCAGACCGCCGATGTGCATAAAGGTGTTGATGATATTCTGAATAAAGGGATAGTAGAGATATACTATCAGAAAGGTAAAGGCGGGTATCAAAAAAAACAGCAGCGGCGT
>JAFQFH010000027.1 GCA_017398685.1 Oscillospiraceae bacterium | reverse complement strand
TGGCGGTAGCCATAATCACGGGGATATCGTTCAGTTGGGCAGACTCCTTCATTTTGGACAGAAGTTCAATTCCGTCCATGCCGGGGAGCATCACATCCAGAACGATCAGTTCCGGCTTTTCTTTTTTCAGCGCCTCCCAGAAAGAAAGGCCATCTTCAAAGCCTCTGGTTTCAAAGCCGGCAGAGTTCAGGGCATAAATACCGATGTCACGGATGCTGGCGTCATCCTCAACATACCAAATCATATTTACACCTCCTTATGCTTGCCTGTTACAGAGTAAATCACCCACTCGGCAATGTTGGTTGCATGATCGCCGATACGTTCAAAATACTTTGCGATCATCAAAAGGTCAAGAGCAAACTCGCCGTCAGTGGAATTTTCTGTGATCATCGAGATTATACCATACTTCACCTTTGAAAAATAGTCATCTACTACGTCATCCTGGGCAATCACCTTTTCCGCCAGCTCCACATCTTTTTTCACGAATGCATCAACGCTGGACATGACCATTTCGATGGTCGCTCGTGCCATTTCCTCAATCAGCTCCATACCTTCCATGGTATGTCCGTTCAGGAAGGTGACGATCTCTGCAATGTCCTCCGCCTGATCGCCAATGCGCTCCATATCGGTAATCATTTTTAATGCGGCAGAAATCTGGCGAAGATCACGTGCCACCGGTTGCTGGTGCAGGAGGAGCTTCATGCAGCGACCCTCGATATCCCTTTCCATCTGGTCGATAGCAGCCCCGTTTGCACGTACCTTGGCAGCAAGCTCCATGTTTCCTGTACTAAGGGCTTTGGCCGCAGATGCAATGGCTTCCTCACACATAGCACCCATCTCTATGAGCTCACGGTTCAGCTCATAAAGCTGTTCATCAAATCGACTTCTCATATTTTCCTCCTTAACCAAATCTGCCGGTAATGTAATCTTCGGTACGCTTCTCCCGCGGCTGAGAGAAGACGTCATCGGTCTTGCCGAATTCCACCAGTTCTCCCAGCAGGAAAAACGCCGTATAGTCCGATACACGGACGGCCTGCTGCATATTGTGAGTCACCATGACGATTGTGTACTTTTCTTTCAGCTCCATGACCAGTTCCTCGATGCGGGAGGTGGAAATGGGATCAAGGGCAGATGTAGGCTCGTCCATCAAAAGGACTTTGGGCTCTACAGCCAGCGCTCTTGCGATGCAAAGACGCTGCTGCTGACCACCGGACATACCAAGGGCATTTTTCTTCAGTCTGTCCTTTACCTCGTCCCAGATCGCCGCATCACGCAAGGCACGTTCTACGATTTCGTCCAGTTGCACACGGTTGGTGATGCCGTGGGTACGGGGTCCGTAGGCAACATTGTCGTAGATACTCATGGGGAAGGGATTGGGCTTCTGAAACACCATGCCGATCTCCTTGCGCAGATTATTCACATCCACTTCCTTGGAGAAAATGTCCGTTCCCTCGTAGCAAATATCACCGGTGATCTTCACGCCGGGAATCAGGTCATTCATACGGTTCAAGGTCTTGAGAAACGTGGACTTGCCGCAACCGGAAGGGCCAATAAATGCGGTAATGCTCTTTTCGGGGATTTCAATATTTACATTTTTCAATGCCTGATGGTCACCGTACCACAGGCACATATCTTTTACAAAGATAATACTCATAAACTTCTCCTTTTTGCGAAGTGCTTCTGCACCAATGCAGCTGCAAAGTTAATCAGAACAGTCAGAACCATCAGGATGGCTGCAATGGCAAAGGCCACACCGAACTCGCCCTGTTCTTTTGCGTAAACATAGAGGGCGACAGTCAGTGTTGCGCCCGGTGCTGCCAAGCCGTCAATAATGCCGTTGACTGCATGAGCAAAGCCTGCGGTAAAGAGCAGCGCTGCGGACTCGCCCAGAATACGGCCTACGGACAGGATACATCCAGTAATCACACCATCCACGCAGCCGGGAAGGACAACGGTACGGACAACACGCCATTTACCGGCTCCCAAGCCAAATGCACCTTCACGATAGGATTGAGGAACAGTTTTCAAGCTCTCCTGTGTGGTACGCATGATGGTGGGAAGATTCATAATCACCAGCGTCAGCGCACCTGCCATCAGGCAAGTTCCCATGCTGTTGGAAAACAGCAGCATACCCACCAGACCGTAGATGATGGATGGGATACCGGAAAGGGTTTCGGCGGCATACTCGATGATGCCGACCAGCTTATTGTTGGATGCATACTCGGTCAGATAAATGGCAGCTCCAACGCCCAAAGGCAGAACGATCAGCAGTGTTGCCAGCACGATATAGACTGTGTTCAGAATATCAGGCAGGATGCCAATTCGCTCGGTCAGGTAACTGGGCTTGGTGGAGAGAAGTTCCCAAGTGATGTTCGGAACCCCCTGCCCCAGCACATAGATCAGTAGAAACAGCACCAGTGCGACAGTCAAACCGACCGACAACAGCATCAGTGCTTTCATCAGCACTTCAAAGCCTTTTCTCTTTTTGGACAGAGATTTATTCAACATAATTTACTCCTTTTCCCGTTTGAGGAAGAAGTTCAGCGTGGCATTGATCAGCATGATGAACAGGAACAATACCAGTGCGATGGAGAACAGCGCCTGTCTCTGCAAGCCGCTGGAATAAGCCATCTCGCTGGACACAGCAGTGGTGAGAAAACGGACGCTTTGGAACAGAGAATCGGGCATATTGGGCACATTACCGGCTACCATCATAACCGCCATGGCCTCACCTATGGCACGGCCCACGCCCAGAACAACAGCTGCTGCGATACCGCTTTTTGCGGCAGGGACGGAAACCTTGAAGTAGGTCTCGATAGGTGTTGCACCAAGAGCGAGAGAAGCATCCTCGTATTCCTTGGGAACTGCATCCAGAGCGGTAATGGACATCTTGATAATGGAGGGCAGAATCATGATTGCCAGAACGATGATCGCGGCAAGGAGACTTGCGCCGTCAGGCACATTGAAAATCTTTCGGATGCCCGGAACCAGTACCAGCATACCCACCAGACCATAAACCACGGAAGGAATACCGGCCAGCAGGCTGACCGCAAACTGCATGACGGATTTCACTTTCGGGTATGCAAGTTTTGACAGATATACGGCTGTCATAAACCCAACGGGAACACCGATCAGGATGGCCCCGGCAGTGCCGTAAACACTGGTCAGAATAAAGGGCAAAATGCCGTATTTCGGGTCGGATGCAGTAGATGCCCACTCCTTGCCGAACAGGAAGTTTACCAAACCAATCTCACGGATTGCGGGAATACCGGAGATCACAAGATAGACCGTAATCAGCAGAACACAGCAGACAGTAATCAGACCCAATAACATAAAGATTCCGTGGATGACTTTTTCTAAAACTTGATTTTTCTTCATAAGTCTTTTCTCATAGCAGAGCAGCGACGGCCAGAAGTATGACCGTCGCATCTGCGTTTTTCTTAGTTGGCGGAGACCACACCGGCTGCAGCGATAATCTCGTTTGCGTCAGCAGAGGTGATGTAGTCGAAGAACTTCTGAGCAGCTTCGCTCAGTTCAGCATCGCTCTTGGTCACCAGAACGAAAGGCCGCTGAACCACATAGCTGCCGTCCTTGATGGTAGCTTCGGCAGGAGCAATACCATCTACGGTCACGGCCTTCACGGTGTCCTTCACAGAGGCCACAGAAGCGTAGCCGATAGCACCGGGGTTCTGGGAAACAGTGGTGATCACGTCACCGGTGGAGGTCAGTTCCTGACGGTACCTGCAGGCATCCTCGGTGTCGGTAATGGACTCAAAGCCGTCACGAGTACCGCTGCCGGCTTCACGGCCGATGAGAACAATCTCAACATCGTTGCCGCCAAGTTCAGACCAATTGGTGATCTCGCCTGTGTAGATCTTGGCAATGTTTTCAACGCTCAGGTCAGAAACAGGGTTTTCGGGATGTACGATGATTGCGATGCCGTCATAGGCCAGAACGGTGCCAGTCAGACCAGCGGCTTTTTCCTCGTCCTTCAGATCACGGGAAGACAGGCCGATGTCGCAGCGACCATCCTGAACAGCCTTGATACCGGAACCAGAGCCGGTAGGATTGTAAGTAAAGCTGATACCGGTGTCATTCTGGAAAGCTTCGCCCAGAGCGCCAATCACTTTCTCCATAGAGGTGGATCCATCGGTGGCAACGGAGCCGACGGCCTTATTGATGCCGCAGCCTGCAAGCATGGAGAGAGCCAGAACTGCGACTATCATAATAGTAATCATCTTTTTCATTTCAATGTCTCCTTTCAGACAACTGTTTGCGTTTGGATTTCCTTGGTGCAGTTATCATTTTAGGATTGCCATGTGAAATCAAAAATACACGGGATGTGAAATCTAAGTCAAATTGCAAAAGAAATAGCCCGCCGATCATGCGTTCTTGTGCAATTAGTCCGCTCATGTTATAGTAAACACATCAACACTTGGAGATTCCTGCATTGGATAATATCATTGCTTATTTAAAAGAAAAATACTCCCCGCTTTCCATTATTGTGTACGGCTCATACGCAGATGGGACAAACGGCCCGTTCAGCGATTTTGACGCGCTTGTCATATCCTCCTGCCGCGGTCAAAGCCATGACACCTCCTTTGTGGACGGTGTTCAGCTGGATGTATTTATATACCCTACAGACTGCTTTGATGGCAAATTTGACTGCAAGGACTTTGTTCAGCTCTCGGATGGCAAAATCATCATGGACACAGATGGCAAGGGAAGCTCATTGCAGCATTGTGTTTCAAAGTATCTTGAAAGCCTTCCTCCAAAGTCTTATTCAGATATCCGGGCAGATATTGACTGGTGTCTTAAAATGTGCCAAAGGGTAAAAAGGGGCGACACTGAGGGAATGTTTCGATGGCACTGGCTTCTGACGGACAGCCTTGAGATATTCTGCAATGCGGTGCAGCATCCGTACATGGGGCCTAAAAAGGCTTTGAAATGGATGGAAAAAGAACACCCGGCAGCCTTCGCCCTGTACGACAAAGCCCTGCGTGAGTCAGACACGGAAAGCCTTGATGCGTGGGTCGGCTGTATAAAAAATCTGAATATTAAGAACTGAAAAAGACCGGAGAAAAATCTCCGGTCTTTGCTGTTTTATCAGCTGTTTTATTATTGGAAAACGTTGGGGTAAAAGGCACCGTTGGGATAGCCGTTATACTGCCCGTTGGGGTAGTAGTAGTTGGGTGTGGGGGTAGGCGCCGCTACCCAGCCGTTGGCGATGGCCTCCTGCAAGGTCACGCTCCAGACGGTTGCCATATTGGTATGTACCGGTCCGCCGTAGCCTTCAAATCTGGCCTGCACCTTCCAGCCGCTCATATTCAGGGGGATATTGCTGAGGGTCAGTCTTGTGGAGTTGGAGCCGCTGACCTGAAGTCCGGGGAAAAGGCGGGGCGCTTCGGCGGCGGTCAGGACAGTGTTGCCGTCGGGCGAGGCCATAAACCAGATAACCGAGGTGCTGTTTTCCGCGTAGGCCACAAACTGGGCACTGCCTCCCTGCACAACCAGCTCACTGGTGGGGCTTTTGGTGGCGTAGACCTTTGCCGGTGCGGGGGTAGGCGCCGGAGTAGGTACGGGCGTTGGTACAGGAGTGGGAGGGGGTGTGGGTTCCGGGGTGGGCGCAGGTGTTGCCACAGCCGCAGGGTCAAATATCACGGTCCCCACGGAGGGGTTGGGATTTGTGCCGCTGCCGGACATGGACATATCGGGCTGGAAAGTCCCCTCCAATGCCGGGGCTTCAACACTCTGTCCGAAAGTGGGCAGACTGCTGGTATTATTCTGGGCTGCCGGGGCTGAGTAAACAGGCTCGGTAGGCAGCACCACCGGAGCCGAGCTTGAGCCGAAAAAGCCGCTTTTGCAGCCGCACAGTCCCAGGCACAGCACTATAATCAAAACAGGAAGCAGGATCTTTTTCATTGTTATATCTCCATATAGCATAGTTCCACTATTTTACTTCCTTTACATAATACCCCAAAATCCGCTTTTATTACAACCCCTTTTCCTCATTTTCAGACATCTTGTGATGCTACACAAATTTTCGCCAGGAAAATTATTGAATTTACCCAAGATTTTCCATTATGTATCAGCCTCTTGCCTGCAAAAGCTCTATTGCAAGGGTTTTGACAGCGCTCAGTCCCGCCATCAGTGCACCCAGAAGCGCCGCTTTCCATGCAGCTGCATCCAGGCCCAGCCCGGACGCGGCAGGCAGCGCCACAAGAAAGCCCTCAAGAAAGGTCCATGCCGCTCTTTCCGCAATATTTTTCCAGTTCATTTTGTACCTCCTATACGATTATGTGTTCCAGATCACCGATACGGTGGTTGGCTACGCGGATCTGCTCGTCTATGACCTCCGCGTGTTTTTCCAGCTCATATGTGCGTTCAATGACCTGATTGTGTTTGTTCACCTTTTTTTCCAGCTGCTCCAGCCTGTACACGATAAGGGCGCTGCTTTTTCTGTTTGCCGTGTAGGCTCCGCAGAGAGTACCCAGAAAGCCCAGCAGCGCAACAATTATGGTTTCGCTCAAGCCTCTACCTCCTCAGCAGGGCAGACCATGTGAGGTTTCCCACAACGGCATCCGTGCTGAGACCCTTTTCAGCCTGAAATGCCAGAACCATCGCCCTTGTCTTGTTGTCAAACTGACTGCTGACGGGCACAAAACAGCCGTGGGCAGTGAGCAGCCCCTGCAAGGCCACCACATCTCCGCCAAACATGCCATACGCCAGCATCCTTGGCGGCCAATAGACCTCCGGTTCCCCCGTAGGGGAGGGGCTTGCACCTCCCGCTGACTGAGAGGGCTCCCCTGCCGGGGTGTGGAATATAGCATCCTCCGGCTCTCCGGTAGGGCTGTTGTCGGGCGCACCAGTCTGCGATACATCCATGCCCCCAAGGCTCATGTAAAACTGGTTGGCATAGGCCGCTCTCACGTCCACATTGTTCACAGCCGGCCTCTCATACTCCCGGCAGATGCGACCCGCCGCCTCGTATACACCTGTGGCAGAGCAAAGGTAGTTCCACAAGGACGCATACTCCCGCTGCAATTCCCGTATACAGAAGTCTGCCTGCATATCCTCGTTGCCTATGCTCACCCCCAGGCTGCGGGCAAAAGCCAGCAAATTCTGCTTGCGTGCAGGGTATGTCCACTGGCAAAGGCCGTAGCCGCGCCCGTCGCTTACAAAGTCAATCGCACCGGCATCCACAGCGGCGGTGTAGTCTGCGTCGCTGTATCCCATGCCATTTTGCACATTGTCCGATTTCATTGCACTCTCGGCCTGCATATTGCCCATCATTGCGCAGGCTCCAACCGGGGACATTCCGGCTCGTACAAGGTGCGTGTAAATAGTCTGTATGCTCATGATCAATCCTCCGTCAGAAGCCCCGAACAGCTTTTTTCATCATCCATCGTAGACCTCCCAGCCTGCCGGATACTGTTCCGGCGTGTATGTATTAGGTGCAGTAAGGACACTGCGGTAAAGTGTATCTCCCCACCAGCCTGTTTCACCGCAGGAAAAGGCCAGACCCACGGATATTACATCCGGGATTATCCTGTGTCCCTCGCGATACAGGATGTCCTCCCAAAGAGCCGGGGCATTGTCCGGATCGTTTTCCTCTCTGTCCCACATGTCCGCCGCGGCTCTTTTCAGTTTACCCTTCCAGTTTATGCGTGTACCGCCTGCAATAAGGGCACCGTCATACTTCAACTGGGGGTAGATCGCAGTAACGGAAGAGGCCTGTGCATCCGTCAGCATAGCCCCCGCTGCATCTATCTTCCTGCGGTATTCTCTCGCCGCATCAAGTCTATATCCCATTAGGTACACCTACCTCCCGCAATGCCTCGTCCGCATCGGCAAGCTCATACTCAAGCTGTGCGATGTAAAGCTCGTTATAGTCTCTGAGGGGCGCTATCATTTCCCCGGTGAAAGTTTCCCCGTCGGCGCGGGTCCATGTATAGCCGTCAGGCACACACTGGTAGCCTTTTATAAATTCATCACTCTTGCCGCTGAAAAATTCCTCATTTACATGTGTATTGCGGCCGGGCTCATAGGGTAGAAGAGTACCGCTCCCGTCAGAGGGATAGCATCTGAAATTGTCCTGAGTGTCGATATATATTTTCATTTCTCCCTCCTTATTTACTCATCCATACCTTGGTGGTGCGCAGGGTGGAGTTATATATGTGCAGCTCCACCACGCCGTTGGAAAGCCCGGATATGCTGAGGGAAACCGTACCGTTATATGAGGATGTGTTCCTGTTGGAAATGTCCACGCCTGCTACCTGTGTGCCGCTTCTTGTGATTGCAATCCACGCACTGTCAGACCAGCCGGCACGCTTTGTAAGGCTGACCGTTGCATTGAGCTTTGTGAAGCCCGTAAAATCCACGGCCTTTTTTGTGTATACATGACCTGAACCGTTTTCAACCGTGTTGACGGTGTAGCCCACTTTAAGCTCCGTATTACTGACAGTTCCCGTAACATAGCTGTTTTGCCTGTACAGCGCCCAGCCTCCGGTCTTGTCGGTATACTGGCCTACGCCGGATACAAACAGCTCTCCGTTCCAGTAGCTGAGGGTCACGCTTTGTGTCTGGCCCTCGGCTGTGATGCTGACATTCTGGCTTGCACTGTTGCTGCCCTGGGTCGATTTCACTGTCCATGTGCCGCCGTAGGGCACCACAAATATCCAGCTGCCGCTGGTGTCCTTGGCTGTGAGCACCTTGCCCTTGCCGCTGTGAGTACAGGTACACACGCTGCCCGAAGGATATGTGACGGAGATTGCGGCATAGGCTCTTTTGTAGCCAGGGATTGGAACTATAAAGCCCTCGCTCATATGCGGCTCACCTCCAGTGTCACATTTATTGCAGTGCCGGGCTTTTCATAGGCCGAGAATGTCACGCTGCCGTCCGCAGCGATGACCTTGTACAAAAGGGAAAATGCCTCCATCCAGTCTTCCGCACTGCCTGCACTGGCAGGTGCGGTAAAGAAGGCTTTGGGTCTGTCTGATGCCAGCATGCCGGAGACATTCACAGTCTGGGTGTATGGCGCTGCAGTGCCGCTCCAGGATGTGCCAAGACTGACGGTAAAATACTGCGTTCTGGCCTGCGGCGCTATCATCTCTGCGGTCACGCTTATGGGATCCGGGCCTCCAGCCTCGTGGCGGCTGTGGTGTGAAGGAAACTGCATCAAGGCAGCATTGAAGTCTGCCTGAGTCCCTGCGTAGCCCTCTTCTGCCGCAATCTGGTAGGGGCTTTTGCCGTCTGTTCCGGCAGCGCCCTGAGGCCCCTGAGCTCCTGTATCGCCTTTGTCGCCTTTAGGTCCCTGAGCTCCGGTTTCTCCCCGTTCGCCGGGGTCACCTTTAGGCCCCTGTATGCCTTGAATTCCCTGCGGGCCCTCCGGGCCTGTGTCTCCGGTATCTCCTTTAGGACCCTGCTCACCAGTGTCGCCCTTCTCGCCTTTTTCGCCCTGAGGGCCCTGAAGTCCCTGTTCACCGGTATCTCCTTTAGGGCCTTGCTCGCCAGTGTCGCCCTTCTCGCCTTTTTCACCCTGAGGGCCCTGAAGTCCCTGTTCTCCGGTATCTCCTTTTGGGCCTTGCTCGCCAGTGTCGCCCTTCTCGCCTTTTTCGCCCTGAGGGCCTTGAAGCCCCTGTTCACCGGTATCGCCTTTGGGGCCTTGCTCGCCAGTGTCGCCCTTCTCGCCTTTTTCGCCCTGAGGGCCCTGAAGTCCCTGTTCTCCGGGCTCACCTTTAGGGCCTTGCTCGCCAGTGTCGCCCTTCTCGCCTTTTTCACCCTGAGGGCCCTGAAGTCCCTGTTCTCCGGGCTCGCCTTTAGGGCCTTGCTCACCAGTGTCGCCCTTCTCGCCTTTGGGGCCTTGTTCACCGGGATCACCCTTAGCGCCCTGAAGCTGGCCCTGATTTTCCCAGACGCCGTTATTGAACATATAGATGTTGTAAGGCGGAGCATAACCCACGTTCCAGAACTCCGACTGTTCAGCCGTCAGGGGGAGCTGATCTGTCGTATCTACACGGCCTACTATGTCAAGGCCTTTGCCCGTGTCACCCTTCGGACCCTGTATACCTTGCGGGCCCTGGGCTCCGGTATCGCCTTTCTCGCCTTTCTCGCCCTGAGGGCCACGCTCTCCTGTATCGCCCTTGGGGCCTTGGATGCCCTGTTCACCCTGTGGGCCGGTATCACCTTTCTCACCCTGTGGGCCGCGCTCTCCTGTATCGCCCTTGGGGCCCTGTATGCCCTGTTCGCCCTGTGGGCCGATGTCACCTTTTTCACCCTGAGGGCCGCGCTCTCCTGTGTCGCCCTTGGGGCCCTGTATGCCCTGTTCGCCCTGTGGGCCGGTATCACCTTTCTCACCCTGTGGGCCGCGCTCTCCTGTGTCGCCCTTGGGGCCTTGGATGCCCTGCTCACCCTGTGGGCCGGTATCACCTTTCTCGCCCTGAGGGCCGCGCTCTCCTGTATCGCCCTTGGGGCCTTGTATGCCCTGCTCACCCTGTGGGCCGGTGTCACCTTTCTCGCCCTGTGGGCCGCGCTCTCCTGTGTCGCCCTTGGGGCCCTGTATGCCCTGCTCACCCTGTGGGCCGGTGTCACCTTTCTCACCTTTGAGATTGGAGAAAGTAAAGCGCATTATGCGCTCATCTTCACTTTTGTCCAGCTCCACGAAGGCCGATGTCCCGCCCTGATCTTCTGTGAGCAGCACCTCCACTTTGTTTACCGCAGTGGCTCTGCAATCTTCAATAGCCTCCTGCGCCTGGGATATCAGCTCCGTCAGGGCTGTTGCTTCAGGGCCTTCGGCTATTTCGCCCTCCTCCATTGCACACTCCAGTATGTCTATTTTAAAAGCTGGGGAGGCAATGAGCACATCGTTTTCTCCATACAGGCGAATTTCCGCCTTTACGCAGCCGGGCAGGGCTGTTATCAGGGATGAAATATCACACACCGCCTTGCCTTGGTTCAGCTTGCAGTGCTTGAAAAATACCTGTCCGTCAGGGCGTGTTCCGGCAAACACGGCAGTGCAGCCTTCGCCTATAGGATAAGGTCTGCCGCTTTGTCTGAGCGCTGCAATTATTTTTCTGCCGCTCTCGCCCTGCCGCAAATTGACGCAGGCGCCGGAGAGCGCGTCGTCTATGTCCAAAGTCAGGTAAAATACTGCCGCATCCATTTCATGCCCCTCCTATACGCGGACAAGATAGTTTGCGTCATTGCCAAGCTTTGGCAGAGAAGCTGAATTGCCGCCGCCATAGGCTTTGTCCCATGCAGACTGGCTTTTCGGCCCCCATGCACCGTCTACGGCGATGTTGTAGCCCATGTTTCTCAGCTCCCGCTGCACCTCTCTGGCACCCCTGCCGTCGGGGGCAGTACCGGGATAATAGCTTGAGCTGCGGGAGGAAGAATTGCCTGCAGGTGCCGCGGGTGCCTGTCCCGGCGCATACTTTCCGGTGAGCGCAAAGTATCTGCCTGCGTCCACAAGGCCCAGATTATATGCAGCGTCGGGATTTGAGGCGATCCAGTACTCCTTCATGCTCTTTGCTGTAGCCTCACCGTAAATGGCGGCATAGCCGCTGAAGTCACCGTACTTGGCCAGAGTTGCAGCCTCCTGCTGCTTTCTTGAGTATTCCTGCTCTGCCTGCTTTTCCCTGTATGCCTGAGCCTCTTTTTCCCGCTCGTAGGCAAGCTGCTGCTCGTCTTCATATCTGTCCAGCTCGTCAGTATAGCGTCGGTACTCCTCGTCGCGCAGCTTTTGCAGACGCTCGTACTGTCTTTCAAGCCTGTCCCCTTCATCGCTGTATCTGCTGTAGGCCAGCTGATACAGCTCCGGAACTATATCCCCCAGCTTCTCAAGATATGCGTCATACTGCTGCTGTCCCACGTTCTGGGCATAGCTTGAGCCATAGCCGCCGGTCAGGGCAGAAGCCTGTCCGGCACTGTCTTTCATGGCAAGCTGGCCCTGCTTTATATAGTCACTTTTATATTTGCGGTAGAGAGGGTCAGTATCGGGCTGATAGCTGAACCGGGGTCTTGAGCTTATCTGCTCGTAGGTCTCCTGCAGCGGAGTTTCGTAGCTGTTTTTATACTGGGGTTTTTCCAGAGAGTAGCTATATTTTTCTTCCTCTTTTTTTATAAGATTTTGTGCCAATAAAATTCCTCCTAACATTGTTTCAGCTGCCGCCGGTCCAGCTCTGGGCCTGCCTGCATAAAGGCGCCGCCGCATGCCATGCGCCATCGTGGTATACAAAGGGCTGGGCTCTCAGAAATTTTCCCTGAGAATATATCTGCATTGCCGCAGAAAGGCAGCTTACAGTCACATCAAACTCCGCCCTGTCGTAAACTTCTGAGCAGCGGACAAAAAGATAATAGCTGCCGCCGTTTTTCACCGACAGGGCCAGACTCAGCTCCGCGTCAGGGCTCTCGCCCTCCGCCTTTTTTATGCTCTCATAGGGTGCGCCTGTGCGAATGTCCAGATACGGGGTATACGCAAGGTAGGCGCAGAGGCCTGACAGCCCCGGAACTTTGGGTTTTACGCCGATCATACAGCTGCCGCTTATACCGAAATTCAGCTCAAGGCGCAGCACCCCGCTCTCGCCGGGGGCAGCGCTGTACACTGCGGTATCCTTGAGTGCGTAAAGCTCCCCGCTCTCCGTGATGCTGAAAAACCGCTCCGTGGGCGCGGTGATGTTCACATCCACTCGCCCCATGGTATCAAAGTGTATCTCGGAAGAGACTATATACAAGTAATAGTCAAGCCCCTCCTGCACCGAAGCTTCTATCCTGAAGCTCTCGCCCTCGCCGGTATATGAGGCAAGGATCGTACCCGTAGGCTTTCCGCTTGTAAGCTCCATCCCCTGTACGCTTGTAAGGTAAGCTCTCAAGTGCAGCTTTTTATCCTCGTCGGCAGAGGATTTTGCCCCGCTTATTACTGCCGTGCCGCGATATTTAAAGCTCAGCTTGTTTTCCGTGAAGCTGAAGCGGTCAAGTTCCTGTGTCTCTGAGGCATCTGTCTCCACATAGCGGTAGCTCTCTGATTTTTTGACGTAGGACTGGGCTGCGGCGGGCGGCTTTATAGTGAATGTGCCGCTGAGTGAGGACGAGGGAAATGCGTTTCGGATAATGAAGTTGTAGCTTTTTCCCGCCGTCACGTCCACGGATACGGACAGGGATGTACCTGCAAAGGTGTCCTCCCAGCCCAGAGCAAGGCCGTTGCTTTCGTCTATGTCCGCGTTCTCTCCGTAGTACAGCCAGATCTCGCCGCCGCCCGCTGAGGCATTGGAGCAGCTTATGCTCAGCTTGCCCGTATAGGCCGGGCTGAGTTGGAGTCTGTGATAGCGAAAGCTGCCAAGGGACACAGAGAAGCTTTTGTTTTCTGCCAGAAGCTGGTAGCTGGTGCTGCCGCCCTGATACCACATAAGCTCCGGCGCCGTTATCGTAAAGCTTATGCTGCCTGCATCGGCGCCTCCGTTGAATACGGCAAAGAAGTAATAGCTCTTTCCACGCATCACGTTGAAGTAGCCTGTGCTGGAGGCATTGAAGCTTGTTATGTAGCTGAGGGGTCTGCCTGTGCTGCTGTCTATATCCGGCTGTTCAGAGATATAAAGCACCCCTGTAAAAGCGCCTTCCGATGCACTTACATACACATCCACCCCGGCAGAGTAGGCAAAGCTCAGCTTCATGCGCCCGGTCTGAAATTTTCCCATGCTCATGGAAAAGCTTTTCTGGCTGCGGTCAAGATTGAGCTGGCTGCCCTTGTCTGCAATGCTGTAATTCCAGCCGCCCGGGTCTATGCCGATACTCAAGGGTACAAGCTCAGTGCCGCAGTAGTCTATCACCGTCCAGAGATAATAGGTCTGTCCGCTTGTGACCTGTGCGGAAAAGCCGAGGGTATCGCCCCCGGAGACGGAAGCCACTACAGTGCCTGTAGGCGTGCCGTTTGCGGAGTTGAAGCCGCTGCCCACGGTTAGATAGCAGCGCATCTGAAGAAAGCTGTCGCCCCCGGAGCCGTGCTGACAGGAAAAGCTGACGCTGCCGCCGCTGCTGAAGCTGAGCGCGGTATAGCTGGCGTCATGCTGGGTCCGGCTGTACGAAAAGTCCCAGGCTGTGTATATGCTGGAATAGCTGCCGGAGGCGATGGCCCTGTATGTGCCGCTGACCCCGCCGCTGCCGCTGCCGCCGGACTCTCCCGTATCGCCGCCTTCAAAGCCGCCTGTCAGCAGGGGCGTTTTCGTGCCGGAATTTACAGTGCTGTCATAGTTTCCGGTGGCGTAGTGGTAAATGCGGTTGCTGCCGTAGCTTTCGTAAGTGACGGTGGAAGTAAACCACAGCCAGACCTGTGCGGGCCTTATCCCGGTAGTTCCGAAGGAGAATGTCACATAATCGCCTACGGTACTGGCCTCAAAGCTCTGGCTTACTGCGGAATAAAATCCGGCCGGCGGAGCGTCCGCATCGAAGCTGCCGTTGTTTGTGGGGTCAAAGGTATAAAGGTAGCAGCTGACCGTACAGGGGTTGCCGCTGGAGAGAGGGTTTACAAAGTTTGTGGACAGGCTCAGGGATATAAGGTTCTCCCCGTCTCCCTGATAGTTCACATCCGCCGTGTATACAACGCACCAGGTGCTCTCGCTGACAAGATCTGCCCCGGCGGAGGCGCTGCCTGTGTACTTGTACTCCGACCAGCCCTCGGTATTTCTCGCCCTTGCTCTCAGTCGTCCGAAATATCCCATTGCGCTTACCTCACTGGCTCAGCTGAAAATACAGCTGTCCCTCCACCGGGTCTGCAAGGGACTGTTCCGGCTCTGCATAGCCGTAGGAGCTGTCGGAAAGGACTATTGTGCCTGCGTAAAAGCGCCAGATATCCGGCATCTGCACCGCATTTTCCACCGTGGGCTCCATGCCGAAGGCCACCGCCGTGCCTTTGCTGTTGAATTTCATGGCCCAGTTTGCAAGATACAGACCCAGCGTGTAGGTGGCGCTGCAGCCCACCGCATCGCTTACGGTCACGGCCACCTTGAAGCTCTGGCTGGGGTTTATGCCGCCCAGAATGGTCTTTTGTGACCACTTGTCAGACCACACCCCGCTTTCAAAATATTCAAGCACAAAGCCGCTGCCCCAGGCGCCGCCTACAGGCTGCACCTTTGTGCTGACCTTTATGCTGTTTTTCCCGTTGAGTGAAGTGAAAGCGCTGTCCGCCCTGAGCTTGAAATACCAGCTGCTCTCCGTATCGTTTCCGCTCAGGTCACAGCGCCTGAGCTGGACGGAGGAGAGGGACGGCGGCACATAAGGCTCGCACTTCAAAACCAGAGTCACGCTGCCTTCACGGCCCCGGGAGTCTACGACTATGCAGTTTATGACAGTCTCGCCGCTGAGCACTGCCGTGTCCACAGTGCCGCTGTCGCTTTGCTCCCTGCGGTCCTTGTAGGAAAGGGCAAAGCTCTCTATCGTGGCTCCGGCGCAGTTTTTAAGATCCACCCCGGCTGTGTCAAAGCTTATCCGCGCCCGGCTGATGCCGGAAATAAGCTGGGAGAAGGCGGCTGCAGCGCCTTCGTTCAGTGCCGCGGCTGATACCGCCTGCGCCGGTACTATGGGGCGCATGGCCGAATCCGCCTTCAGCAGGAAAGAGCCGGACATGGAGCCTCCATAGGGCTTTTGGCAGGCGCTGTCGGAATAACCCTGCACGCTCACATCCACCTCTATGGTCTGCGCCTTTGTGTCCGCGCTCATCCATTCTCTGGGACATATATGGGAGAGGGAGGCTGCAAAGGCCTCCGACACGCCCAGCATTTTGCCCTCATGGGTGAATGTGGCCTTGTGCCATGGGCATGGGCTGCCGTTTACGATAAGGGACACAGGGCTTTGGGTGTTCACCTGCGCGGTGATTGAGCTTATTGCACCCTGAGGCGGCGTGTACGCACCATAGCAGACTATGGAAGGATTTACGCAGTTCCAGCCGGAGTAGTATTCCATGCCCGCCGTAGCCACGAACACGAAAAGGTAATACACCGTGTTGGGTGTAAGGTTCAGCCCCTCCGCGCTCATGATGCAGCCGTAGCCCGAGTCGGAGGAGTAGTTCATCACGCCGTAGTTTGAGTCGGGCGTCGTGTTTCTTGCATTGGCATAGGCCACGGAGCTGGTGGATACCTTGAAGCCGAAGCCCTGAGATGAGGCGCCGCTGCCGTAGTATATTCCGCTTAATGCGATGGAAACGGCGCTTGCGCCCTGGGCTGGCGTGGAAAACTGGTAGCGCACCACGTAGTTGTTGTTGCCGGTGTAGCCGCACCAGCCTGCGCTGCTGCCTATGCTCACACCGTTTTGAAAAAACAAAGCCGCCATACTCAACCTCCCGTGTATTTGATGCCAAGGCCGTCTGAATTGACAAGCTGCCACTGTCCGCCCAGCTGAAGGGCGTTTTCCACCGCCACATTGGCAATGTGCAGCATGCCGTCAACAGAGTCGTACCAGCCTTTTTTCCAGCCGTTTATCCAGAACTGCCAGCCTGTTGAGGTGTAAAGACCGAAGGTCTGTCCGGAGGAGAGCTGATAGTAATCGGCCCCGTCCTCACCTTTCACAACGGCTCCCGTAAATTGCAGGTTCTGGGAGATTGCAATGCCGGTGACTTCAAGCCCGGTTTCAGGGTCTGTGACGATGCCCCGGCGTATCTGCCCGTCCATGCTGCTTACGTAGTACTGCAAAAGCTCAAGACTCTCCTGATTGGAGATAATGCGGCTTTCGTAGTCGTAGCTTTCCACAACACCCTTGGCGGTGCTGGCGATCTGGCTTTCGATATTCTCCGTAAAGGAACCGAACTCCGACTTTGCAAGATAGGTCTGGCTGAGTGCATCTATCTGCCCGTCGGCGTAGTGCATACTGCTCTGCTCGCTTTTTTGTATGTCCCCGGAGAGCCTGTCTCCGGTTTTTATGATAAGCTGCCGCAGTGAGGCGGCATTTTTCCGCACCGCCTCAATGTCTTTTGAGGCCGTTTCCCCTGTGGAAAAGCCGCGTTTTCCGTCGGAACTTACGGAAACGGTCTGTTCCACCGCCTGATTTTCAAGGTTATTGAGCTCCTGGGCAAGGCGCACAAGGTAGTTTCTCAGCGCCGCCAGCTTATCCGAGGAGCTGCCGGAGAGGATGGGAGGAAGATCAAACATGGTATCCGCCCCCCTATCCTCTGCACTCTTCCCTTGTCAGGGACAAAAGCTTCATGTTCCCTCTGCCGGAAAGCTTCAGGCGGATATGGTCACAGCGGCGAAGGCGCAGAGGCAGCCGGGCAGTACCGGTTTTAACAAGATGCACTCTGCCTGCCCGCTCCCACACTCCGGAGGAGTCGTACTCGATGAATACGTCCATTTCGCTGCCCTCATCCATGGCCACTCTGAGGCTCAGGCGGTTTATGTACTTCTTGTCAGGCTCGGAGCAGGCCAGAAGGCCGCTTTCGCACAGCCAGTCCACTTTCTTTTCAAGCTCACCCCGGCTGCCCAGCATGGCGTACATATTCTGCCCGCTGATGCAGTAGAGCTCATCGTCTGCTGCCGCGAAACAGTCCGCCTTCAGCCCGTCCTCCCGCATCCAGATGCCCTTTTCGCAGTCGTACACGAAAAGGTTCCACTCACCGTCCGCTGTACGCATGGAGATATAGTACCTGCTGCCAAGGCCGCAGGCGACAGCGTCAAAATAGCGTATATCCCCCAGAGCCCCGGAAATGTTCTGGGGAAAGCCGCCCTGATAGGCACAGACCCCTGTACCGGACTTGTAAAAAAGCGTCTCGTTTATGACGGCGAGACTTTTGTGGCTGCCCTTCTGCACGCCGGAGCAGACCCTCTCGCCCACCTGATGGGCGCCCACGGAGGACACGCCTATGCTGTGTATCCTGTCCTCCTTAAAAAATATGGGGCTGCCAAGATAGCTTGCCGCCCCTGTCCACACCCCGTCCGAGCCCACTGAGGCCCGCCATGAGTCCGTGGAAAGGCCCATGAACTGATTCCAGTTTTTAAAGTCTCCAAGGGTGCAGGCGTAAAGCTCGTTGAGGTTTTCTTCGCCGTTGTTGCCGTAAAAGCAGCCCCAGAGCCTGTTGTGGCACTGGCATACATAGTCCATGTCCGGCACAGTTCTTTTTATATTTATTGTCCCTGCCTGATCCACGCGGTTTTCCGCCGGCTCTCCCACAAGCACGATAAAGTCCTGTTCCTCTTCACCGCCGCCTATGGCGTAAATGATTTTGGAGCCGTTGAGGGAGGGAATGGCTGTGCCTTCAATCTCCACCCCGTCAAACTTTGAAAAGGCGGCAGGCAACTGACCGAGAGTGGTAAAGCGGAGCTTTGTGTACACGCTATCTATGCTCACCCACATGGCGCTCTCCTGGCTGTATGAGCAGAGTACGCCGTTTTTGGTGTCCACCCACAAGTCACCGTTTGCAGGCTCCGCCGGCTCTATGGCGCTGAACACAGGCGTGGGGTACTCAGTGCCTTCTGAGTCGCACATGATGTATTCTATCTGCCCTTCATAGTGGAAACTGGCCTCCATGGAACCGAAGTCACCGAGGTCCTGGGTGTTGTAATAAAGCTTGTCGGGAAAAATACATATGTAAGCGCCCATACTCACAAGCTGCTTTTCTCCCTCTCTCAGATCCATAAGCGGCGTGGGGTAGCCGTTATAGTAAAGGCAGCCCCCATCCACCACCGCCAGAGCATCCCTTGCAATAAGTCCGGCAGGGGCCTCCAGCTTTTCCACAAGAGCTCTGGGCTTTCTGTTTGTCAGAAGGGGGAAGGCGTCCGTTGAGAGATTTTCTGTGTATGTGAACGCGCCCTCGGCCGGTCTCAGGCGTCGGTCATAGCCGTAGAAGCTGCTGATGGTGCTTCGGTAAACTTTCTTTTTGTCAAGTCTTGGGTACAGCAGTTTCCTTTGCCCCCTTTCAGTAGTATTTTTTTCTGCCGCCGATGGGCATATGACTGCGGTTGTAGGCTCTGGAGAAGGCGGTGTAGGCGGCGGCGTACATGGCGTTGGAGTTATTGAAGCGGTCGTACTCGCCGTTGGAATAATCTATCTGCGCCTCCAGATATCTCAGATATACCTCGTCATAGGGTGCAGGAACCAGAAGCGCCGTATCGTCGGCGCTGCCCTCGTCATAGGGCGCAAAGCCCATGTCCCCGCCGCCCTCATGACTGTCGATTATCTCCTTTTTCACCGTAGCATCCAAAGCGGACAGCCAGAATATTTTCTGCCCTCTGGAAAAGCCGTTGGGCTTGAGCTCATCCAGACGGGATATGGCCTCACCCAGAGTCATGGCTCAGTTGACTGCGCCTGCGGCATCCTGAAAGGCCATGATTGTCTCCAGCATATGCTCGCGGTTGACCAGCACCTCTGCAACGCACTGAGGCACTTCCACCTCAACGCCGCGCTTTATAAGCCATGTGCGCTCGTTGACGCCCACAAAAACATCCTCCTGATCGCGGCGTTCCTTGGGGAGCTTTATCTTTACGGTCTTTTCGCCGTTTTCTGTATTTTTCTTTGCTGCCATATCAATTCTCCTTCAATATGTATTTTCAGTCAGGGGCGGTCGAACCGCCCCTTCGGTATATCAGTTTTCCTTCGCGGAGGCTGAGAAGCGGGGAGATACG
The DNA here is from genome assembly GCA_017398685.1 of Oscillospiraceae bacterium. GTDB lineage: Bacteria > Bacillota > Clostridia > Oscillospirales > Oscillospiraceae > Limivicinus. The sequence continues at coordinate 62,585 of JAFQFH010000027.1, read as the reverse complement.
GACTCGATGCGCACCAGATAGTTCTCGATGAGCAGCTCTGCGGTCTTGATGGCCTTCCAGCCCACGCTGGAGCGCTGATCCAGAGGATCGGCTGCGCCGGAAGAGCCGCGCTGCTTTACGATGATCTCAAGGCCGCCGCCGTTTACCTCGGTAACACCGTAGGCGCCGTCGCCCAGAATGAGGGTGCCGAATACGGCGAGGCCGCCCTCATTGCCGTAGATCTTGGCCTCGGTGGTCTGCACGAAGCGGACACCGGCGATCTCGCCGATCTCGCCTTCGTAGAGGTTTTCGGGCTGGGCGTACTTGTGTGCGTCGATCCACTCGGGGTCGCGCATCAGGTCGTAGGCCACATAGGGGTGGACGATACCCACGTACTTGCCGTTGATGGTGGGGGCGTTCTGGGCGCGCAGCTTTGCAACGGCGCGCTGGATAAGCTCCACGGTGATCACGCAGTTTTCGTCAAGGTCTGCGCGGCTGAGCACTTCCTCGGTACCGGCATCGGTCTTTTTCTCGGCGTACATGACGTTTGTGCCGCTGTGGAGCACATTTCTCACCACAGTGTCAAGGGTAGCGCCAGCCTGACGGCCCAGCAGCTTTGCAGACTCAAGGATGGTGTTGTCCAGAGCGGTCAGCTCCAGCATGTCGGACTGGGTGATATAGTCACCGTACTGGGAGACGGTGGCAGTGACGGTGCTGACGGAAAGCTGCTTGCCGTCGGGGGTCACGCCCTCGGTAAGGGGAGTGGTGGCCTTGGCCAGAGGTGCAAACTTACGAAATTCAATGACCTTGCCGCCGTTGGCGGGAATGGGGCGTTTCTGGCCGAACTGGTCATGGACCAGATTGGCCTGGGCCTCATCAATGAGGGTCATGTCGTAAAAGGTCTTCATTTCCGCGCTGAGGCCTGCGGAAAGAGTGGTCTGTACATTTTCAGCAAAAAGCTGAATGTCAAAGTTCATATGCTTTGCTCCTTTCTTTTTGTGGGCAGGGCCGGATCAGAAGGATATCTTCTCGCCCTGCTGTACCCGGCGGATAATATCCTGCCGGGCTTTTTTGCTCATCTGGGACACGTCGTTTTTCATCATGGCGCTGCTCTGACTTTTCAGTGCGCTTTCACGGGGACGGGCGGTGCCGGAGAGTATGCGGCGGCTGATCCTGTCCTCCATATCTCTTGCGGCCTTCTCCATAAGCTCGCTGCGATGCACCAGCTCATAGGCATCCGCCATAGGCACTCCGCTTTTCAGAAGTTCTCTGAAACGGCTGTCATTAAGCTCTGCCCTGATGTCAAAGTCCGGGTAACTCTCCCGGAGCTCACCGGCCTGGGAGAGCCATTTTTCATACTGCTCCCTGGCCAGTGCATCGGTTTTCTGTGTTCTGGACGAGTCTTCCTTCTCCAGCGCTGCAAAGAGAGCGGCGGCATCACCGGAGGGCACACCGTACTTCTTTTCAAGAAGCTGCAGGATCGGGGAGAGGGCCTTATACTTTCTGACTGTCTCCTCGCTGCCCTTCAGTCGCTGCTTTACGATGTGCTGCACATGGGCCTTGTACACGTCCTTGTACTCGCCCCGTATGAGCGCCTCAAATCTCTCGGCCCGCTGTGCCTGAGTATCCTCCCCGGCGGCGGGAGGGAACATATCGCCCGTAGTCTGCTCTCCGGCGGCGAGAGCCTTCATATCGCCCGCAATGCCCTGTGCTTCGTCTTTGCCGGCAAAAAGCTGTATGTTGAAGCTATGGCTAAGCTTGTCTGTCATAAATTTTCCTTTCCTGCCCTTTGGCAGATATTTTTAAATTTTCCGGATAATTTTCCTCCAGAATACTGAGAAAGCAGCCCGCAAGTTCAAATGCGCCTTCAAACTTCTCTCGGCTTTGCGCCTCCGGCACTGCCGTCATTTTTGCCCTGCCCTTTTCCATTACCGTGTTCTGCTTCTCTATAAGAAGGCCCTGCTTATCCAGCCTGTCCAGATAGCGGTCCACAGCATAGGCAAGGGTGGACACGGCGGCGCAGACCAGATCCTCCCCGGGCCGTGCATAATTTGCATGGCCTTCAAGCTCAAGTGTAAAAGTCCTGCCGTCCCCGGAAAGATTTACCATTATCATGCGGGACTTACCCCCAGTGCTGTCCGCTCCCTCGCCCGGCGCATGGCAGGGTGTTCACCCTTGAGGGCGGGAGCTTTTCTTCTGGCCGCGGCGTCAACTTCCGGGCCAAACCGGGCCTGGAGCGCTGCTGCAAGCTCCTCATCGCCCAAAGCTCTTGCCAGCTCCAGCGCAGTCTTACCTGCATACATCAGGTTTTCGTGCAGCCTTGCGTTTTCTGAGATTTTGGATACAACAAAGTCCTTCCTGTCAAAGTCCATCATGTCCAGACAGGCCAAGGCCGCATCGGCGGAGGCGGGATTGAAAAAGCCTGCCGCGTAAAACTGCATTGCCAGCTCGTTCTGGCTGAGTCTTGAGTAAGGAGAGGCCTTCACAGCCGCAACCACCACATCAAAAAGGGGCTTGCGGCAGCCCAGATCCAGCTCAAGCCCTGCAAAGGGCGCAAGGGCGGTCTGTTTCTGGGGTATAAGCCCGGCGTTGGAGTAGCGCACGTACTCATAGCCTGTCTTTTCCCCGCTTATGCGAAAACAGCGGGGATTGTCGTAAAACTGGCGGATAAGCTCTATAACCATGAGCACTACCCGTTTGTATGCCCTGTAGGCAGCCTTGCTGCCGTCGCGGGAGAGCTTGCTGCCCGCCTCCTGCATGGCAGCAATGGCGGAGGCTGCGGTAACGCCGCCGGTGGCTCCGCCGGAGGACACATCCCGGTTGCCGGTAGTCTCCTTGAGCTCGTCTATCTTGTTGTTGATGACAGTGACATATATGCCGTCAAGACTGCCTGAGCGCACAGGCAGGATACTGTCCTGTCCCAGAGCTCCGTCCACATGTACAAAATCCCGGCTCAGGTCTGCGTACTCCTCTTCATTGACGCTGCCGTCGTTTCTTATAAAATGGCGGGGCTTGCAGTTGAAGAGCATATTCTGCATGATGGCCTGATCGCCCCGGTCTATGTATTCCTGGGTATTTTTACCCACATCCACATAGCCAAAGCCGCAGGGTGTACCCTTGGTTCTGAAAAGCGGGTCGAACACGAAGGGGTAAAGCCCGTGCTCGTACCAGCCTGTCTCGCACATGGGCGCTTTCAGCACACCGCCGAACTCATCGTACAAGGGCTCGCGCTCATTCTCGCTGGCAAAGAGGGGCTGATCGTGACCTGCGATGAACTTGCAGTAGTGCAGCACCGTGCGCCCGCTCTGACGCTTTTTGTAGTACCAGTCCACAACCACGCTCTTTTCGCTTGTGTCCACAGCCTCGTCGTACACATAGCGGGCCACATCCATGGCAGCACCCGAGAGCTTGCCGGAAAGCTGGGGATATTCCTGCTGCAAAAGGTCATTGTCTCTCAGGCTCAGGTGGAAAAGCTGGCGGCTTTGCTGGATGTCTGTAATGCCGCTTTCCCAGAAAAGGTCTATAACGTCCACGGGGCTTATTTCGATATCCCCCAGACCATTGAGCTTGGAAGCATCCCAGAATACGCCGTACACGCCGGTACCGGCAATGAGCTTATCGTCCATGACCTCAGAGTACACGCTTTCAAAATCGCACTCGTCCAGCACCGCCGGAACAATGGCCGAAAGCATTCTGGCCTCCTGCTCGTCACCTTTTTCCCGGGGCAGAATACTCACCGAGGGGAAATTATCCATAGCGTCGGCATGCTTGTTGGCAATGGCATTGAAAAGCCAGCCGCTGACAGGCTCGATCTGCTCCTTTTTGTTTTTCCTCAGACATTCCCACTGCCTGAGCTTGTACCACTGCTGATTGTCCACAATGCGCTTTTCCAGATTGGCCTTGGCCGCCTTGTACTTCAAAAGGGTGCTGTAGGCCTGCTGTACTTCCTTTTCGCCTATGGGCAAATCGCTTTCCGCCCCATTTGACACATTTTCCACATCAAAAGGAGCGCTATCCAGTTTATTCATCAATTATCTCCATCCTTTGTAGTTTAGAAGGCGGCGGGAGAGCCGCGGAGTCTATATCCAAAAGCAGCTTCAGTCCGCCGTTTCTGCCAGCCTCTGCCTTTGTGCGGGGCTTTATGGGCCTTGACATGAGAAAGTAGCGGGTCTCGTCGGCAATGTGGTCCTCGCCGGAGCTGTCCAGATCCTCGGGCCGCTGTGCGTCATACTGCAAGAGGGGCAGGGTGCGGATAAAGGCCTTGCAGTTTTTGAACACATAGAGCATGGGAAAGCCGTTTTCGTCAAAGCTGAGACGGTAGTGCAGCTGCATCCAGCCGGGGACACGGGCATGGTCACCCTTTGTAAAATAAACCCCGTGCCGGGCTGCACACTCTGCAATGCTCTCACCGGTCTCCGCATCCCATATGGCAGGGTCGGCAACGCCTCCTATTCTCTTTCCTCTCAGCCAGCGGTGTTCACGCTCTGTCCGGGCGATTTCGGAAAAAACCCGCTCCGGAGTCCAGCGCACACCCTCGTTGGGCGTACCGGTACAGCCGTACATCTCCAGTATCCTGTACACCACCCCGTCAAAGTCCACGGCCCACCAGCCGCAGGAGAAGGGCCGGTTGTAGCCCCAGTCGAAGGAGCGATATATCCGCCAGCCCTCCGGTATCTCGAAGGGCTCTATCACATGGGTGTACTGTCTGTCGGTGTAGTGCTCGCCCCTGTCGAAAAAGTCCTCGAAAAACTGGCCCATATGCACATCCCAGCTGCCCTCCAGCCATGCCTCTTTCAGCTTTGGCGGCAGGGCCTCAAGCTGGCTTATATAATCAGGCTGCGACTCCATGAGGGCTTTGTTGTCCCGTACCCCCGCCTGAATGAAGCTGTACTCCTCCGCCTTTTCCCCGCTTTTGTACTGCCTGTCCACAAAAAGCCGCTTTACCCAGCTGTGACCCACACCGCCGGGGTTGCAGGTAATGTAGCAGCGTTTCGGCACATGGTCGGATGCGCCTCTCACGCAGGCGGAGAGCACGCGAAACTGCTCCTCCGTTATCTGGGTGGCCTCGTCTATGTACATCACGTCACATTCCGTACCCTGAAAGTTCAGAAGATCCTTGTCTGATGCACAGTAGCGAAAGCTGATGGTGCTGCCGTTTGGCAGGCGTATCTCCTTTTTTGTGTCGTTATACTTATAGCTGCCTTTCGGCAGAAGCTTCAGGAAGGGCTTTATGTGGTTTGCGTAAAGCTCAGGGTAGCTGCGGCGTATGATAAGCTGACTTATGCCCGGATACTTTGCCGCAAGCAAAAGTGCGTTCACCCGCACAGCCCAGCTCTTGCCGCCGCCGCGGGCTCCGCCGTAGGCCACGTACTTGTGCTCATCTGTGAAAAAAAGCTTTTGTTTTTTGTTTGGGGCCGGGATGTCTATATACTTTTTTGCGCTCATATACTGGGGTCGCCCTCTATGCGTATGACCAGTCCGTCCTCGTTCGGGCCGCCCTCAGCCCCATGCTCCATAAGCTCTGCCAGATCCTTCAGCGCTCCGGTCAGCTGCTTTACCTCCTTGAAATCGAGGTTGTGGGGGTCGGTGTTTTTGATGGTCTGCTGCAAAAGCTCTGCTGCTGCACTGGCGAGCTCTCCCAGTCCGGGAACCGCTCCGCCTTCCTCCTTTCTCTCCATTGCCGCCTCAAGCTTCTTTTCAGTCATACTTGCTCCACAAGGCCTTTGCTATGAGGCAGTTTTCCCAGCCGGCGCAGCAATACTCCTTTTTATAGGCCGCAGCGCTGCCGGGAAATGCGTTATGTATGCTGCTGTTGTCCCTGACCCCCTCGCAGTAGATGATGTTTTTGTCCTCTGCCTTGTAGAAAGGACACTGGGCCTCATAGCTGACAAAATGTCTTCCCATGGTAGTTCCTCCTTCAGTCCAAAGCCATACCGGCATCGTCGGGCAATCCCCCGCATCCAGCCGCCCTCCCGCCGTACCCACGGGATAGCCCATACTCTGCGCCTGACGTATGGCTTCTGAGTCTCTTAGCTGTTTCAAGCCGCCTCCTGCCGCCTCTTTTGTCACGTATTGTGACAAAACGGGTGAAAAAACTGCCGGCTGTGGTTTTCCCCTCCGGCATTGGAATAAATTGTTGTCACGTTTCGTGACACCCGCAATATAGCATATAGTGCAGCTGAAAGTCAATACCCGCCGTCACGTTCTGTGACAAAATTTTTCTTTACTTTTGTCACGGAACGTGATAATGTGTCAGTGAGGTGATATTTTCATGTCTCATTTCAGCGCAAAGCTTATTCAGCTGCGCAAAGCCCGTGGGCTTTCCCAGCAGCAGCTTTCCCAGGCTCTGGGGCTTTCCCGCAGCGCCATAGGAATGTACGAGACCGGCAAGCGCGAGCCGGAGATTGAGGTATTGCAGCTTTTGAGCGACTTCTTCAATGTTGATATGAACACTCTTGTCTCCCCTCCCTCTGAGGAGACAGGTGAGCTGAACGCGCTTCTGGAGACTTTGAGAAACCGCGAGGATATGCGCATGCTCTTCAAGCTGGCCAAGGATGCCACACCCGAGGATGTGCTCAGGGCCGTGGAGATAATCGAGGCCTTGCACAATGACTGACTATTTTGTCCGCCTTATCCGTCTGCCCGTAAAGGTGGAGGGTGTCACTGTGCCCAATTCCGACGGAACCTTCAGCATTTATATAAATGAGCTTTTGTCTCAGGAAAAGCAAAATGAGGTGCTGGAGCATGAGCTGAGGCATATCCGCTCGGAGCATTTTTATGTGGATATGCCTGTAGAGCACATGGAAAAGCAGGCGGGAGGAGAGGCGCTGAACATCGTGCTGCACCCGCCGGAGGGGAAGATTGCCCATTTTCACTCGGAAAGTGCGCTTGGGGATTATCTCAGGCGTCTTGCCGCCCAGAAGGGCCTAAAACTTTGATTTATAAAGGTGAAGAACAATGAAAAAGCTTGTTTCGGTTTTGCTGAGCCTTGCAATAATGGCAGGTCTTTGCGCTGCAATGCCGCTCTCTGCCGCCGCAGAGGACCGGGATGCAGTCTTTGCCGAGGCCGTGGCACGGCTTTTCCCCGCCGAGGGCAGCCGCGCTCCTGATGCAGCCCTTGAACTGCTGCTGCCTCTGGCTGAGTCCGGCGATGCCGAAGCTCAGTATTACTGCGGCTGGATATACGACTTTGAGCTGGAAGAGAATATGGAGACTGAGCTTGAAGCCTACAACTGGTACGAAAAGGCCATGGAAGGCGGCATACTCAAGGCCTATGTGGGCGCCGCTCTCAACAGCTTCGCGGAATCTCCACAAAAATCCGACGAGCTTTTAAACCACGCTTTCTCCGAGGGCTTTCTTGAAATGAGCGACGATGAGCTGGGTGCGGACGGGCTTTTCTGGATAGGCTTCATGCACGAGCTGGGCTTCGGTCTTGAACAGGATGAGGAAGAAGCGCTCAATTATTATACAAAAGCCGCTGAGAAGAACAGCGTTTTAAGCATGGTGAACGCCGCCACCCTGCTCGACGGCTATTATATGGTCAGCCCCAAGGGGAAGCTTTGCATAGCGCTTTACGAAAAGGCGGCTGCGCGAAATTACGCCCCCGCCATGTATTCTCTCGGTCTTAAGCACTATTTCAATTACTATGAAGGGGTGGAATCCGGCATACAGTTCGCCTTTGACTGGTTTGGCAAGGCTGCCGGCCTTGGTCACGCCGAGTCCATGTATATGCTGGGCAGTATGTATCAGTCCGGCGAAGGCACGGAAATCGACCTGCCCCTCGCCTTTGAGTGGTACAGCAAAGCCGTGGAGCTGGGCAATACCGATGCCATGTGTATGCTTGGCCATATGTACCGGGACGGTTCCTACGTGGCGCAGAACTATGATACAGCCATGGACTGCTTTATAGACGCCGCCGTTCTGGGCAATTATTCCGCAAGTCTCGTGGTGGATATGATGAAAACCGCCAACCAAGGCATGAATACCTACCGCGCCCGCGAGAGCGAATTTCTGGCAGCCTTGGCACAGTTTGAATAAAGGCGCATATACAAACGCAAAAACAAGCCCGATGGTGCATCCATCGGGCTTGTAACATTTTTTGTATTTTGTTCTATTATGGCATGAAGCTCTTTTCGTAGCAGGCGAAAAACTCCACAATGCTGTCAAAAAGCTCTCTGGTCTTGCCGGTGAGGCCGTTTTCCTTATGGTAGTAGGCGCAGATGCTTTCAAGCTCGGCAAGGTGTGGCAGGGGGAATACATAGATATTTTTAAGGTAGTCCTCCCTCAGCTCCACATCCAGCATATCCCAGAAGAACTTGGGATAGAGGAATATACCCATGCCGCTGTTGGCCAGTTGAAATCCGTTTTCAAGATTTGTAAGCTCGCAGACAAATTTAGGCTCCATGTCATAGTATTTAAGATAACTGCTGAGAGCACGTCCGCCGGAGGATACCCTTGCAGTCTTGATAAATGGCTCGTCCTTGAAGTAAGTAAGATCCGCGCATTCTTCAAATTCTCCCAGTTTTTTCTCCAGCTCGTCTCCGGCAAGTCTCTCCATGATAACTCTCGGCACCACAAGAAGCATGGGCTTTGAGCAAAGCTTCACCGTCTCGTGGGTTTCCGGCGGGTTATATATGGAGCCTATCACCAGATCAACCGCATCGTGGCTGACGGCCTTCTGTAAAACCTCGGGCGATGCCTCGCTGAGCTTGACAAAGGTGCCGGGATTTCTTTCAACGAAGTCCGGCAGCACATGGGGCAGAATGGCCCGGGCAATGCTGTGCTCTATGCCAAGGTGCACAAATTCCCCGTTGCCCATACGCTTTGAGCAGCTGTCCTCATACTGCTGCTTGAGCGCCATTATTCCCTTGGCGGTACGCAGAAAGTTCACCCCGTCCGGTGTCAGCCCCAGGGGGCGGCTTCTGACGAAAAGATGGGTACCCAGTTCCTCTTCCAGCTTGGCTATCTGCTTTGAAAGGGTCTGCTGGGAGATAAAAAGGTGCTGCGCCGCTGTGGAAAAGCTCTTTTCATCGGCCACGGCTATAAAGCTTTTCAATAATCCGAAATCCATACTGCGTTCTCCTGTACATATCTGCTATATCAATGGAAGAGCAAAAAATTCCGTAAAGTCGAAAATATGCAAAATTGGCAAGTTTTCCCCGTTTCTTGCCTTTTTTGGAAACTTAGTTCCCCTGACATTTGTAAAATATACATAAACGGGCTTTATTTCAACAATACTTTTCTGTAATAATTGGTGAAAGTGAAAAAAGGGCTTGCATAAATCAACTTTTGGTTGTATTATAAATCCAGAAAAGGCGTAAGTCAATAGCCTGCGACTCTTCGTAATTTATTTTTTTACTTATATATGGAGGTAAGAAAAATGAAAAAGATGCTTGCAATGACCCTGGCTCTGTGCATGATTTTCGCACTGTGCCTCAGCTCCACCGCTTTTGCAGCTGAAAGCCTGACTTTCACCACCGGCGGCGAGACCGGCACCTACTATGCATTCGGCAGCGTTATCGCCCAGTATGTTTCCACCAACTCCGACGTGGACGTGACCGCTGTCACCGGCAACGGCTCTCAGGCAAACGTTGAGGATATGGACGCTGGTTTCTATCAGCTGGCCTTCTGCCAGTCCGACGTTATGAGCTATGCTTACGCCGGCACCAACCTCTTTGAGGACATCGGCGCTATCGACAGCTTCTCCGTTGTTGGCGCTCTCTACATGGAGCAGGTCCAGATCGTCACCATGAACCCCGATATCAAGACCGTTGCTGACCTGAAGGGCAAGAACGTCTCCATCGGCGCTCTGGGCTCCGGCGTTTACTTCAACGCTATCGACGTTCTCGGCGTGTACGGCATGACCGAGGATGACATCAACCCCGTTTACCAGAGCTTCGGCGACAGCGCTGAAAGCCTGAAGGACGGCAAGATCGACGCCGCCTTCATCGTTGCAGGCGCACCCACCACCGCTATCACCGACCTGAGCACCAGCGGCGATGTGTATCTGGTCTCCATCGAGGAAGACAAGATTGCAGAGCTCATCGAGCTGAGCCCCTACTACTCCCCCAACACCATCGCAGCTGACACCTACGGCATGCCCGAGGATGCACAGACCGTTGCTATCGCAGCAGTTGTTCTGGCCCGCGACGATGCTTCCGAGGATGCAATCTACACCTTCACCAAGACCGTGTTTGACAACATGGATCAGCTCCAGCACGGTAAGGCCGCAGAGCTGAGTCTGGAGTTTGCCTCCAGCATCACCGATGTTCCCTATCACCCCGGCGCAGCCAAGTACTTTGCCGAGCAGGGCATCGAGGTTGCAGCAGTCAAGTAATAAGTCTTGCTGATACCGCGCAAATAGTCCTTTGAAAGGTCTGACTACGGCGCTCTTAAAAAGCGCGCCGTAGTCATTGTGCGTTATTGATGTGTTTAAAAACTGCAAAGACCACCGCAAATTTCACCTACAAAATATCGAAAGGGGCACTGTGAATGTCCAAAAAGACCAATCCGGACATAGTTGAGAAGCTTGAGTCTCAGCTTGACGGTGATGCCGTTGATGTGGGCACCGCCGAAGATGTAGATAATCTTATGCGCAAGTACGACAAGGAGTCTCAGACCCGTATCTGGGAAGGTACTCCCGCCATCGTTGTGCGTGCCATAATGGTCTGTTTCTCTCTTTACTGCATATATTCCACCCTTTTCAGCGTTGCCGCGCTGGAAAAGCGCATGACCGCGTTTCTCGCTCTGGTCGTCATCATGGGTTATCTGACCTATCCCGCCAGCAAGCATCATGTGCGCCACAACTATATTCCCTGGTATGACTTTATTCTCATGGCTCTGGGCGCAGGCAGTTTCCTTTATTACTGCTTCAGCTACGACTCTCTTGTCAGAGTTCTCACCAGCGCCGCCAGAATAAGCACCTTGCAGATAGTTATAGGCATCGTGGGCATTCTCTGCCTTATTGAGCTTTGCCGCCGCTGTGTGGGTATCCCCATTCTCTGTGTGGCTGGCGCTCTTATCGCATATACCTTTATCACCCTCTCCTCCAACGGCACTGTGGCTGTAGCTCTCAAGAGAATGCTCTACACTCTCTTCTACACCACCTCCGGCATCATGGCCACTCCCGTACAGGTCTGCGCCAAGTACATAGTGGTGTTCATCATCTTCGGTGCCTTCCTTGAGCGTACCGGCATCGCCGCCTTCTTCATCAGCCTCGCCAACTCCCTGGTTGGCGGCTTCTCCGGCGGTCCTGCCAAGGTGGCTGTCATCTCCTCCGCTCTCTGCGGTATGGTGTCCGGCTCCTCCGTGGGCAACACCGTCACCACCGGCTCTGTCACCATCCCCATGATGAAAAAGACCGGCTACAAGGGCGAATTTGCAGGCGCAGTCGAAGCTGCCGCCTCCACCGGTGGTCAGATAATGCCCCCCATTATGGGCGCTGCCGCCTTCCTTATGGCAGAGTACATGAACGTCACCTACGGCGAGGTTGCTCTCCGCGCCATTCTCCCCGCCGTTCTCTACTTTGCAGGCATATTCATCGCCGTTCACCTTGAGGCCAAAAAGCTTGGTCTGAAGGGTATCGACCGCAGCGAACTGCCCAGGATCCTCCCCCTTATGAAAAAGAGCTACCTGCTGCTGCCCCTTATCGTGCTGGTCGCTCTGGTCACCACCAATACCCGCACCATGCAGTTCTCCGCTTCCATCGCCATCATCTGCTCTGTTGTGGTCAGCCTTTTTGACAAGGATAACCGCATCACCCTCGGTAAGATATTCGAGGCTCTGGAAGCCGGCGGCAAGAGCACCATCACCGTTGCTGTGGCCTGCTCCATGGCAGGCATCATCTCCGGCTGCATCACCGCAACCGGCCTTGCCTCCAAGCTGATAAGCGCAGTTGTCTCCGCCAGCGAAGCCGTCAAGTTCATTGACCCCACCTTCGTGGCCCTGTTCCTGACCATGATCTGCTGCATCATCCTTGGCATGGGCGTACCCACCACTGCCAACTACTGCATCATGGCTTCCACCTGCGCCCCCATCCTCATCACCATCGGCGTGCCCAAGATGGCAGCCCACTTCTTCGTGTTCTATTTCGGCATCGTGGCTGATATCACTCCTCCCGTTGCTCTGGCCGCCTACGCAGGCTCCGCCATTGCCAAGTCCAACCCCATGAAGACGGGTATAAACGCCACGAAGCTGGCGATAGGCGCGTTCATCGTGCCCTACATCTTCTGCATGAACCCCGCCATGCTGCTCATTGACGTTACCGTATGGAACATGATTCAGATAATCGTCACCTCCTTTGTGGGCATGTTCGGCGTCGCCGCCGCCCTTGAGGGCTATCTGCTGACCGAGATGCACTGGATCACCCGTATCATGTGCGCTGCCGGCGGCCTTCTGATGATGATACCCGGCTCCGCCACCGACTTTATCGGCATCGGCCTTCTGGTGGTCGTTCTTCTCATAGAGAAGTTCGGCAGCAAGAAGCTCAACGCAGTAGTGTAAAAAAAGCTATACACAAAACCAATGCCCTCGGGAAATCCCGAGGGCATTTAACATTTATTCAGTGTCTAATTCTCTGCTATATTCTTATTCTTCAAGCCCAGTGCCAGCCCCAGAAACAGCGGCACGCAGCTAACAAAGCCGTACATATACCGGTACTCGCAGTAGACCGGCGAGGCCATGGTGGTAAGCCAGAGCCCGGCGAGGATGAATATGGGAGAGGCGTATTTCCCCTGTCCTTTCAGGATAAGCAGCGCCGCCGCTATCATCATCAGCCACACCATAAGTCCAAGGCTGTAAAGTATGGCCGTGGGTAGGTTCTGGGAAATATCCCTTGTGAGCATGGATAGCTCAAAGCGCGTGCCGTTTCTCTCCGGCTTCATCTCCAGCCCCAGCTCGTTGTCCTCAATGTCATTGTGGACTATCCAGTAAGTCACATCCGGATACCAATATCCGTAGCATTGCAGCAAAAAGGCTTCCACATAGGTCACCGGGTGCCTGAGCCCTATTTTGGCCCAGCTTTTAAGGTATCTGACCGGGTCCTCATCAAAAACTTCCACAAGGAAAGTGTCTCTGGCTTTCACCGGGTCTGAAATATTGGGGTGGTATATGTCCCCCAGCCCCTCAAGATCGGAAAAAACCTCGCTCAATATGACAAAATCCTCATCCCCGAGGTCTTCCGGGTTTTTGTTCACAGTTCTCGCTATCTGCTGCAAAGGCACAGACAGCGCCTCACCGGTGGCGGACTTTCGCAGCCCCATTATGTCGAAAATCAGGTGATTATAGCCGCTGACAAGCAGGATAACTATAAGAAATACTGCCGAAAGCCGTTTCCAGTTTTTCCTGTTGCAGATAATATAGAAGGGGAAGCCCAGCAGAAAGGCGTACCAACCGTTATTTCTGAATATGCAGAAAAGGAAGGCGAAAAGGGCCACCGCCACAGTCAGGGGCAGATTTTTTTCCCGTCCGCCTCTTGCCTGAGAAATAAGAAGCATCATAAAGGCAAGGCTCACCGCTCCGTACAGCACATCCTTCCACATGGTCACGCTGTAAAAGCCGTTTACGGAGAAAAGGGCAAAAAAGCCGAATACCGCCGCCTGAATATATCTGTTGACTCCCATCGAGCCCAGAAAGTACACGCAAAGGGCAAAGCAAACCGACAAAAGCAGCATTTGTATCAGCGAATATACTCCTACGCCCAGCTCAAGAGAGCCGCCGCCGATGAAAAGAGCCAGTTTTATAAGCAATTGATGCACATAGGGGTGGTGGTTGCTCAAGGGGTCCAGCCCCAGCTGCATACGCAGCTCATAAAGGGAGTCCGGTGAAAGATTTCCCGGATAAAATGCGTAAAAATAGGGGAGATAGCACACAAATATCCCCGCCGTCAAAACGGCAAGCGTCAGCGCTTTTCCTTTCAGGCTCCGCTCTTTCACCGCCGGGGCGGCATAGTCGCGCTCAAGTATTTCCGCAAAAGCCGTATTCAGACACAAGGTCAGCAGCATTGCCTGTCCGGCGAAGGAGACGAGCATACGCAGCACCGTAAGAGGCTCACCCAGCACATAGAGTATCTCCAGCCTCCCGAAATTTTCAAGCTGCGCACCCAGAAAAACAAACACTGCAAACAAAAGCCCCAGTCCGAAAGCGGCAACGCGGCTGTTCTTCCCGCAGGGCTTTTTGAGGGCATAGCTTATGAAAAAGACGAGCAAAGCGTATATAATAAGCCATATAAGTCTCTTTTCCGCCTGAACATACAAGCTCATCCCGTAGGTGCAGAAAAGTGCCGCCGCAAGCATACCAAGCACAGCTTTCCCGGCTTCATCCTTTCCGCATACAAGGCGGGGAACAAGCAGAAAGGCTGCCAGCGTCAGTATAAACATAAGCCCGTTCAGGGCAAGCCCCGGCTGCGGATCAAAAAGCAGCGCGCACCGGTGCGCACACAAGGCGGCAAAAAGCAGCGCCGCAGCTATGTACATCGCGCCATATATCCTTGTTTTTCCAAACTGTTTGACATTTGAGCCAGACATTTGATTATCCTCCGGAAAGCAGCATATTCTCAGCTACATTATATATATCCTCCGCAGATTTCGCAAGGCATAGCTTCGTTTTCCCTGAAATGTCTCTGTACTTTTTTGTCGTTTCATGTTAACATAGCCACGTAATTGCATTTTCACGGAGGCAAGCATATGGACAAGGTCGCAGTTTTGATACCCTGCTATAATGAGGCCGCCACCATAAAGAAAGTGGTGGAGGATTTCAAGCGCGTTCTGCCCGAGGGCGGCGTGGTGTATGTATATGACAACAACTCCAAGGACGGTACTGCCGAGATAGCCCGGGCCGCAGGAGCTGTGGTGCGCCATGAGTACCAGCAGGGCAAGGGCAATGTTATCCGCCGCATGTTCAGGGAGATAGATGCTGAGTGCTATCTCATGGCAGATGGGGACGATACATATCCCGCCGAGCATGCCCCCGAGATGATAGATCTGGTGCTCAACCGTCAGGTTGACATGGTGGTAGGTGACCGCCTCTCCTCCACATATTTTGAAGAGAACAAACGCCCCTTCCACAATTTCGGCAACTGGATAGTGCGCTTTGGCATAAACACCCTCTTCAAAAGCAGCATCAAGGATATTATGACCGGCTACCGGGCATTTTCCTACCAGTTTGTAAAGAGCTTCCCCGTTTTGTCCAAGGGCTTTGAGATAGAGACGGAGATGAGCATCCACGCGGTAGACAAGAACATGAGTGTTGAAAACGTCATCATCGACTACCGTGACCGCCCGGAGGGCAGCGAGTCCAAGCTCAACACCGTGTCTGACGGCTTCAAGGTCATAAAGACCATTATCCGCCTTTTCCGCACCTATAAGCCCTTCGCCTTCTTCTCCCTGCTGGCTCTGGTTCTGGTAATTCTGGCCGCACTTTTCTTTGTGCCCATTCTGGTGGACTATTTCAGGACCGGCCTTGTGGAGCGTTTCCCCACCCTCATCGTCTGCGGCTTTGTTGTGATAGCGGCGGTGCAGTCCTTCTTCGCAGGCATGATTCTTGAGAACATCCAGCAGAAAAACCGTCAGGACTTTGAAATGACCCTGATACGCCTGAGTGAGAATTTGAAGTAAAGAGCATTCAAGCCCTTGGAGTTTCCCCCAAGGGCTTTTTCACGCGCTGATGTTCTTTTTTATCTGGCTGATAGCGTTTTTTTCCAGTCTTGACACCTGAGCCTGGGATATGCCCACCTCTTTTGCCACCTCCATCTGGGTGTGGCCGTCGTAGAAGCGCAGGGCAAGTATACGCTTTTCACGCTGCGAAAGCCGATGCATGGCCTGTTCAAGCGCTATCTGCTCCAGCCAGTGCTCGTCGGTATTTCTTGTGTCGCCTATCTGGTCCATGACGGTGCTGCTCTCCCCCGCGTCGCTGAACACAGGCTCATAGAGGGAAACGGGGTCGCAAATGGCCTCCATGGCGAACACCACCTCCTGCCGCGGCATTCCTATGGTCTTTGCTATCGTTTCAATATCCGGCTCCCGACCCATTTCGTTTGTGAGCTTTTCCTTGGCCTGCAAAACCTTGTAGGCCGTGTCCCTCATGGATCGGGACACCCGTATAGCGCTGTGATCACGCAGAAAGCGGCGCAGCTCCCCGGCTATCATGGGCACGCCGTAGGTGGAAAACTGTACGTTCTGGTTAAGGTCGAAGCAGTCAATGGCTTTGATAAGCCCGATGCAGCCCACCTGAAAAAGGTCGTCCATGCTCTCACCCCTGTTGGCAAACTTCTGCACCACCGACAGCACAAGGCGAAGATTACCGCTGATAAGCTCTTCTCTGGCTTTCATGTCCCCTGATTGGGCTTTTTCCAGCAGTCTTCTTGTCTCCTCGCCCCGGAGCACAGGCAGCTTCGCCGTGTTCACACCGCAGATCTCAACTTTTCCCTGCATAGTCTTTCTCCAATCCGCTTTTTTGAAAGCTTGTCCGGCGGGAACATTCTGCGCATGATTTTATTTCCCGCAGGACTAATTATTTCCCGCGGCGGGAAATTTCATGCACGCGGCTTTGTTCGCCTGCTTTGCCCCAACCTTGCAAAAAGCGGAAAAACTATTGAAAAACAAGGAAAAAATCCCTTGACAAAGGGGATAGAATATTGTATATTAACTGAGCGCTCCGAAGACAGCAGGTGGCGAAGGCCGTAAATCCTGCCGAGGACATCAACAATTTTGATTGTTTTTGTGCCTTTGCGTCTTGACGCAAAGGCTTTCTTTATGAGCGTGATCCATCGTTACGGAGGTGAAACCACACATGCCAAACGCAAAGGTTCTTAGCGAAAAGCAGGCAATGGTCGAAGCTCTGGCCGCACGTATCCAGAATGCAAGCGCCGGCGTTTTTGTTGACTACAAGGGTATTACCGTCAGCGAAGATACCGCACTTCGTTCCGAAATGCGCAAGGACAGCGTGGAGTACACCGTTGTTAAGAACACCCTGACCAGAAAGGCTCTGGAAAAGCTGGGAATGACCGGTCTTGACGACATTCTCAACGGCACCACTTCTCTGGCCACCGCCGAGAATGATCCCATAGCTCCTTTCCGTATCCTCAGCGACTACAGCAAGAAGCTCAATGACCGCTTCAACATCAAGGCCGCCTTCATGGAGGGCAAGGTCCTGAATGAGACTGAGATCGCAGAGATGGCAGCGCTTCCTTCCAAGGACGCTCTGTACGCAAAGGTTCTGGGCACCATGATCGCTCCCATCACCGGCCTGGCCGTATGTCTCGGTCAGATCCTCGAGCAGAAGGGCGGCTCCATCGAGGCTCCCGCTGCCGAAGCAGCTGCTGAATAAGCAGAAACAAAGATTTTAATTGGAGGAAATTATAATGAGCGAAAAAATCACCGCTATGATCGAAGAGATCAAGGCTCTTTCTGTTCTCGAGCTGTCCGAGCTCGTACACGCACTTGAGGATACTTTCGGCGTTTCCGCAGCAGCAGTCGCAGCTCCCGCAGCTGGTGGCGCAGCAGCCGCAGCAGTCGAAGAGAAGACCGAGTTTGACGTTGTCATGACCGACTTCGGCGCAGAGAAGATCAAGGTCATCAAGGAGATCCGCGGCATCACCGGTCTGGGTCTTGCAGATGCAAAGGCACTGGTCGAAGGCATCCCCGCCAAGATCAAGGAAGGCATCTCCAAGGAAGACGCAGAGGCCATCAAGGCTCAGCTCGAGGCTGTTGGCGCAAAGGTCGAGCTCAAGTAATAGAGCTTTATTCCTTATTGCTTTTAAAAATCCACCCAATAGGGTGGATTTTTTATCTTTATTTTTCTTCCTGTTCGGGGTATAATTAAATTAACAAGAAAAACTTCAGGGAGGCATGCAATATGAAGCAGTATTTTGAAATAGTTGACGTTATGGCCCGTGAGATACTTGACTCCAGAGGCAATCCCACCGTTGAGGTGGAGGTCACGCTGGATGACGGCACTGTAGGCCGCGCCTCCGTTCCCTCGGGAGCCTCAACCGGTATGTACGAAGCCTGTGAGCTCAGGGATGGGGATAAGAGCCGTTACGGCGGCAAGGGCGTTTCCATTGCGGTGGAGAACGTGAACAGTGAGCTGGCTGAGGCTCTTCTGGGCCTCAATGTGCTGGACCAGAGCTCTATTGATAAAATGCTCATTGATATAGACGGCACTCCCAACAAGACAAGGCTCGGTGCCAACGCCATTCTTGGCGTGTCCCTTGCCTGCGCCAAGGCCGCAGCCCAGGCCACGGGTCTGAGCCTTTACAGCTATATCGGCGGTGTAAATGCCCGCACCCTGCCTGTGCCCATGATGAACGTCCTCAACGGCGGCGCTCACGCCGTGGGCAGCAATGTGGACATTCAGGAGTTTATGATAATGCCCGTAGGCGCTGAGAGCTTCAAGGAAGCCCTTCGCATGTGCGCCGAGGTGTTCCACGCACTCAAGAAGGTGCTGCCCCCCTGCGGCATAGGCGACGAGGGCGGCTACGCTCCCTCCCTTGAAAGCGATGAGGATGCGCTGAAGGCCATCGTTGAGGCCATAGAGCTTGCCGGTTACACCCCCGGAGAGGACTTTATGATAGCCATTGACGGCGCTGTGTCCGACTGGTACAACGCCGATGACAAATGCTACCACCTGCCCAAGCGCGGCACCGTGATGACAAGCGATGAGATGGTGGATATGTGGGAGAGCTTTGTTGACAAGTACCCCATCATCTCCATTGAGGACGGTATGGGCGAGAACGACTGGGAAGGCTGGCAGAAGCTGACCGAGCGCCTTGGCAGCCGTGTGCAGCTTGTGGGTGATGACCTTTTTGTCACCAACACCAGCCGCATCAGAAAGGGCATTGAGCTTAAAGCCGGCAACTCCGTTCTCATAAAGCTCAACCAGATAGGCACTCTTTCCGAGACTCTTGACGCTATCCAGATGGCAAACCGGGCCGGCTGGACCGCCATCGTGTCCCACCGCTCCGGCGAGACTGAGGACACAACCATTGCCGACATCTCCGTGGCCGTAAACTCCGGCCAGATAAAAACCGGCGCTCCCTCCCGCACAGACCGCGTCGCCAAGTACAACCAGCTTCTCAGAATTGAGGAGGAGCTTTTCGACGCCTGTGAGTACCCGGGCATGGAGGCCTTCTTCTCCATCAGATAAATTTATTGCATCCGTCACCCGACGGATGCATTTTTTTCTTTTTATGTATAATCCACTCCAATGCAGGCAAAAATAGGCTTGTAAGCCAAAGAACTACTGCATATGGAGGTCAAAAAATATGAGCAGCAACAGCTCCGGCAAGAGGCTGGAGGGATTTTTCACAGGCAAGGGCTTTTACATAGTCCTTTTCCTGTGCGCCGCAGTTATCGGCGTTTCCGCATGGATGCTTGCGGCCGGAAACGAGACTATGGAAAAAGAGCTTGGCTCAATGGGTGAGAGCTCTGTCAACAGAGTGGAGACTATCATCATTCCCCCCGCTCAGGACGAGACCACGCAGGTCATCAATCTGGACCCTCCCGAGGTGACAATTGAGACTGCCGAGGAGGCCCCTGAGGCCGTGGAGGTCTTTGAAGAGAGCGTGGAAGAAGTGGTGGCAGCGCCCGACTATATCTGGCCCGTCAGCGGCGAGATTGAACGGGGGCACGATGCCTCCCGTCTCATGTACGATGTCACCATGCGCGACTGGCGCACCCACGAGGGCATTGACATCATAGCCCCTCTGGGCAGTACCGTCACCGCCACCCGGGGCGGCACAGTGATTTCCGTGGAGGATGACGACCTTTACGGCACCGTCGTCACCGTGGAGCATGATGACGGCAGTCAGGCCATGTACGCAAATCTGGCGGAGCTTCCCGCCGTCAACGTAAATGAGCGCATTGAGCAGGGTTATATCATCGGCGCTGTGGGCGACACCGCACTTTGCGAGGTGGCTCAGGGCACACACCTGCACTTTGCCATCAGCGTAAACGGTGAGAGCATCGACCCCCTCAGCGTACTGGGCGCATAATTTATAAAGCGGAAACAGTGTGTTTGTACGCACTGTTTCCGCCTTTTTATTAGGCGTATTTGACAATAGTCAGCGCGGGTAAATTGTGCTATACTCAAGGGCGAAATCAATCAAAGGAGATCCGCGTTTTGGAGACTATATCCCAAATTCTCGCCCGGGAGCTTGACCGGGAACTGAGCCACATTGAAAATGTTATCGCGCTTCTTGACGAGGGCAACACCATTCCCTTTATCGCCCGCTACCGCAAGGAAATGCACGGGGCAATGGACGATACCGCCCTGCGTACCCTTTCAGAGCGCCTTGAATATCTCCGCTCTCTTGCCCAGCGCAGGGAGACGGTTAAAAACAGCATTATCGAGCAGGGCAAGATGACTGATGAGCTGGACGCCGCCATCGACGAGGCCCAGACTCTCGCCGCCCTTGAAGACCTGTACCGCCCCTATAAGCCCAAGCGCCGCACCCGCGCCACCGTGGCAAAGGAAAAGGGTCTTGAGCCTCTGGCGGATGCTCTTTTCTCCCAGAGCATGAGCCTGCCCGCACCGGAGGAGCTGGCAGCGGACTATGTGGACGCGGAGAAAGGCGTTGAAACCGTGGAGGACGCTCTTGCCGGCGCTTCCGACATTATTGCCGAGCGCATTTCCGACGATGCCACCATCCGCCAGCAGCTTCGCGCATTTATTGAGAAGAACGCCTCTGTCACTTCCAAAGCCGCCAAGGACGAGGACAGCGTATACCGCCTTTACTATGACTTTTCCCAGAAGCTGGACAGGCTTCAGGGCCATCAGATACTGGCTCTCAACCGGGGCGAGAAGGAAGAATTTCTGAAAGTTGATGTGGAGCTTGACCGTGAGCTTGCCCTGCAGCGTGTGCGCCGCAGGGTGATAGTCCCCGGCAGCCCCGCCATGGCCTTTGTCCGCGCCGCCGCCGATGACGCCTATGACAGGCTCATCTGGCCCTCCATGGAACGCGAGACCAGAAGCGCCCTCACCGACATGGCCTGCGAGGGCGCTATAAAGATGTTCGGCCTCAACCTCAAGCCCCTTCTGATGCAGCCCCCTGTCAAGGGCAAGGTTACCATGGGTCTTGACCCCGGCTACCGCAACGGCTGCAAGGTAGCAGTGGTGGACGGCACAGGTAAGGTGCTGGACACTGCCGTGGTCTACCCCACCTTCTCCGAGTCCCGCAAAAACGAGGCCATCCGCATCCTCTCAGCTCTCATAAGAAAGCACGGCGTTGAGCATCTTGCCATCGGCAACGGCACCGCCTCCCGGGAGACTGAGCAGATGGTTGTGGAAATGCTCCAGCAGCTGGGCGGCGGGCAGGCCTATGCCATGGTCAACGAGGCGGGCGCTTCCGTGTACTCCGCTTCAAAGCTGGCAGCGGAGGAATTCCCGGACTTTGACGTTAATCTCCGCTCCGCCGTGTCCATTGCCCGGCGTTTGCAGGACCCTCTGGCAGAGCTTGTGAAAATAGACCCCATGGCAATAGGCGTGGGCCAGTATCAGCATGATATGCCCCAGGCCAAGCTGGAGGAGACTCTCAACGGCGTGGTGGAAGACTGTGTAAACGCCGTAGGTGTGGACGTAAACACCGCCTCTCCCTCGCTCTTGCAGCGCATCTCCGGCCTTACCAAGACCACAGCCAAAAACATAGTCCTCTACCGTGAGGAAAACGGCGCATTCACCGAAAGAAAGCTGCTTTCCAAGGTGCCCAAGCTTGGCCCCAAGGCCTTTCAGCAGTGCGCTGGCTTTTTGCGTGTGCCTGAAAGCGCTCAGGTGCTGGACAATACCGCCGTCCACCCTGAAAGCTACGAGGCTGCAAAGACCCTTCTGAAAATCTGCTCCTACAGTCTTGAGGACGTGGCGGCAGGCAGAATTTCTGAGCTGCCCCAGCGCCTTGAGCTTATAGGCATGGAGAATGCCGCTGCCCAGTGCGGCGTGGGTACTCCCACCCTTGCCGACATCGTCTCCGAGCTTTTGAAGCCCGGCCGTGACCCCCGTGACGAGCTGCCTCCCGTACTTCTCCGTAAGGACGTTCTGGAGATAAAGGACCTTAAGCCCGGCATGGAGCTTATGGGTACAGTGCGCAACGTCATTGACTTCGGCGCCTTTGTGGATATCGGCGTGCATCAGGACGGCCTTGTCCACATCTCCCAGATAAGCTCCAAGTTCATCCGCCACCCCAGCGAGGCCGTAGCCGTGGGCGACGTGGTAAAGGTTGTGGTTCTGGAAGTGGATGAAAAGAAGCACCGCATCTCCCTTTCCATGAAGCAGGCAAGTAAATAAAAATTTCCCCCACAGCACAGCCATGTACAAACTCTGGCTGTGCTGTTTTAATTAAATATTCTAATGCGTATATTAATTAATCCCCCCTTGGATAATATTGACTGATTTGCTGCGCAATTTTATAATATAGCCAGCCTTGAAATCGTTTTTACATTGAACACCATACTTCAAGCGCGAAAGGAGAATGACAAAATGAAGAAATTTTTAGCCCTCACCCTTGTGTTCATGCTGTGTCTCAGCTGCCTGCCGGGTGTTGCTGCTTTTGGGACAACGAATATTAATTCAGGGGGAGGAATTTATAATATATCTACCAGTCCTTCTCCAGGAGGCGTCGGTCCCAGAGAGCCTGAGCCCGAAGAAAGCGACAATTCACTGTATATGGGGCCCATATGGAGGCTGAACTTTGATTATGACAAGGCCGGTGAAAAGCTTGCTTCCGCTGCAACTTACTTGCTTCCGGTTTCTGCTGACGGGGTTTACGAGTACGCACCCGGCTCATGGCTTCTGGACCAGATGCTCAACAAGCTTGATGCTTTTACCCTTGAGCAGTCCTGCATTGAGCTTAGCGCAGGCAGTTCCGGTCCTGTTAGTGCTCCCGCTCTCGCCCCCTACACCGGCGGTGAAGCCGGTGAGCCTGTATACTCTGCCCTTTTCAAGCTGCCCGCTCAGGGCGAAGGCCGCAGCTTCCCTGACGATGGCACAGCCCTTGTCATCAGGTTTGCCGGTAATATCTGTATCAGTGTTCCCGCACAGCAGGCAGCTTCCGTTCTCAGTGCAATCGACCTGAAGGTGTACAGCGACAGACTTGTTGTTGAGCTTATAGGCGCGGAGGACGCAGAGGCATACATTGACCTTCCCTGCACCGGTACTCCCCTGTGGATTGATGCCGAGGGCAACGAAGTGGAGGCCGAATACGAGGATGCAGACGGCGGCTTCAAGGTAAAAGTCAAGTCTGGCCTGACTCTGGTTTTCAAGGCATAAACTGAATTAAACGCAAAACAGCGGCGTTATCTCGCCGCTGTTTCTTTATATTTTCTTTTGGTGGCCATGCCGCCGCGGATATGCCGCTCGGCCTTATTCAGGTCCAGCAGCTTTCGCACCTGTGCATACATCTCCGGCTTGAGCCGTGGCAGCCGCTCAGTCAGGTCCTTGTGCACCGTGGACTTGGATATGCAAAACTCCCTCGCCGCAGCCCGGACGGTGCTTTGATTTTCTATTATGTACTCAGCCAGATCGCAGACCCGCTGTTCTATATCCGTGTACAATTTCACCACTCCCTGCCTGCGGCGCTCCGCCGCAGTTTGACTTGCTCAATTTATATGCAGATATCGGTGGTGATATGAAAAGCCCTTATTGACATTTTGTAAGCTTCATGTGAAGATATATGCTATGATTAAAGCTCTTGATTTTCACGGCCGCACAATAGAATATGAGCTTATACGCAAAAGGGTCAAAAATCTCAACCTCCGCATCCGGCCTGACGGGTCTGTCCATGTCTCCGCGCCCTACTTCACACCTCAGTGGTATATTGACCGCTTTGTGCTCTCAAACGGTGAAAAAATCCTTGCCGCGCTGGAGCGCAGACGCAAAAAAGCCCCCCTGCCGGAAAACAGCATATATCTCTCCGGGCAGCTTTGCCCCATAGTCACCCTTACCGGAGCAAAGGACGAAGCCTCTTTCCGTGTCGGACAGCTTGTTTTGACTCTTCGCAATGTCCATGACACCGAAAGCCGGGAAAAGACCCTGAAAAAGTTTATCCGTGAGCTGGCCATAGCAAGGATCGGAGAGAGCATTGAACGCATCTATCCCGTATTTGCCGCCATGGGCATAAAAATGCCGGAAGTGAAGTACCGGGCCATGAAAAGCCGCTGGGGCAGCTGCCGCTATGAAAAAGGCTCCCTCAGCTTCAATACTGCGCTGGCCCATGTGCCGGAGGCTTGCGTGGATTACGTGGTGATGCACGAGTTCTGCCACTTTGTTCACCCGAACCATTCCCCTGATTTCCACGCCCTTATGACAAGGCTCATGCCTGACTGGAAGGAGCGGAAAAAGGCGCTGGAAAAATATTCCACACTGTTGTAATATTCATATAAAAATACAGAAAGAGAGATTTATAACATGGCCATAGTCGTTGCAGGCAATGTATTTGTAGATATAAAGGGCTTCCCTGAGGATGTGTATATTCCCGACGGCCGGAACGCCGGTAATGTGATGATAGTCCACGGCGGCGTGGGTCGCAACGTGGTGGAGGACATTGCCAATGTGGAGCTGCGCCCTAGATTTGTCAGCATGGTGGATGAAAGCCCCGAGGGGGCCGAGGTCATCCGCAAGCTCAATAACCACAAGGTTGACACCCGCTATGTTGTCACTGTTCCCGACGGCATGGGTATGTGGCTGGCGGTGTTCAACGAGGGCGGCGACGTGGTGGCTTCCATCTCCAAGCGCCCCGTGATGGGCGCAATGGTGCAGCTTATCGAGGAAAAGGGCGATGAGATTTTTGCCGACTGTGACAGTATTGTTCTTGAGATAGACATGGACAAGGAAGTCATAAAAAGTGTTTTCAAGTTCGCCAGAAAGTATAATAAGCCTGTGTACGCCGTTGTGGCCAATATGAGCATCGCCTCCCAGCGGCGGGACTTTCTCCAGTCCACCGCCTGCTTTGTATGCAATCTTGAGGAGGCGGGCATCCTCTTCGTCTCCGACTTTTCAAATCTCAGCCCTGAGGAGCTTCGCCCCATCCTCGCCGAGAAGATAGTGCAGGCTCAGTTCCCCGCCGTGGTTGTCACCATGGGCAGCCGGGGCGCAGTCTGGGCGGATATGCAGGGCAATTCCGGCGTACAGCCCGCAGATACCGTGAAGGTGCGCGATACCACCGGCGCGGGAGACGCCTTCTGCTCCGGCGTTGCCATTGGCCTGACCTACGGCAAGACCATGGCTGAGGCAGTGGAGATCGGCACCCGCCTTGCAGCCTCCGTCATCACCTCCGCTGAAAATGTCTGCCCCCGCTTCCAGCCGGAGGAGTTCGGCCTTGATGTGCAAGTGTGAAAGCTGCCATTTGTTCAGCACGAAAAAACGCCAGCCCCATGCCCATACAGCAAAAATGCTGTATGGGCATTTTGCACAAAACACGACAAGTAATTTAGGCAGAGCTACAAAGTTTCTTTCAGCAGAATTTGTGTGGTTGACTTTGCTTCATGCCCTTGATAATATTTATTTGTCGAAGGGTCGGAAACGTTTCCGGTAACGTTTCCGGAACACATTTGTCCGTTAAACGCAGACTTTTGGGAGAAAAACAGTGACTATTAAAGATATTGCCAAAGCCTGCGGAGTAGGCGTGAGCACCGTGTCCCGCGTGCTCAACAACCGTCCCGATGTCAGTGATGATGTACGTCGGCGGGTGTTGGAATTTGTGGACAACTGCGGCTACATACCCAACAACAGCGCCCGTGATCTGGTGCGCAGCCGCTCGGATGCCATAGGCGTTGTGGTGCGCGGCACCGGCAATCTTTTCTTTGCCGAAATGCTCAAGACCATATCGAGCCTTATAGAAAAAAGCGGGCACACCATGGTGCTGCACTTTATCGACTCCGACGCAGACGAGGTGAAGGCAGGGGCCATTCTGGAGCGGGAAAAGAAGCTCATCGGGCTTATTTTTCTGGGGGGCCGCTATGACTACACCCCGGCTGAGCTGAGTCTCATAGGCGTGCCCTATGTGTGCTGTACATACACAAACCGTTTTGGTTCACTGAGTGAGGAGGACTACGCCTCCGTTTCCATTGACGACTATGCCGCGGGCTACAGCGCGGTGGAGCATCTTATATCTCTGGGTCACAGGCGCATCGCCGCGCTGGTGCCCAGTCTCAGCGACAGCTCTGTCAGTGAGCTTCGCTACTGCGGCTACTGTGCAGCCTTGAAGGAGCATGGTATCGAACCGGACAGGGAGCTTATCGCCGAGGCGGGAGGCTGCTTTGAGATACCGGAGGCCTATGACTGCATGAAAACCCTGCTTGAAAGCGGGGTAGAGTTCAGCTCGGTCTTTGCCGCTTCCGATACCGTGGCCATCGGCGCCATGAAGGCCATTGAGGATAAGGGGCTTTCCATCCCCGGCGACATTTCCGTGATAGGGATTGACGGCCTTGTGGTAACCGAATACGCAAACCCCACCCTCACGACTCTGGTGCAGCCTGCGGAGGAGATGGGCAGGCAGAGCGTGGAAATGCTCCTTTCCCTGCTGGAGGGGGCCAAGACCACCCGTCACCTTTTGGTAAAGCCCGCCCTGCGCATTGGCGCATCGGTGAGAAAAATCTGATTTTCCCGCATTTTTGCGTGAAGATACCACCACCTTGAGTGGAAAACAAATTTATAAAGGAGAACGTACACAATGAAGAAGACCCTTGCAATGCTGCTGGTTCTGTGCATGGTCGTTGCACTGTGCCCCGCTGCTTTCGCTGCTGACGAAGGTTCCGTCTACTGGCTCAACTTCAAGCCCGAATCCGACGAAGCTCTGCAGCAGATCGCCGCAATGTACACCGAAGAGACCGGTGTTGAGGTCAAGGTCGTTACCGCCGCTTCCGGCACCTACAACCAGACCCTCACCTCCGAGATGGACAAGTCCGATGCCCCCACCCTGTTCGTGGCTGGCAACCAGGCTGCCGTTGATGAGTGGGCAGATTACTGCTACGACCTGACCGGCACCCCCATCGCAGAAGAGCTGAACACCGATGCTTACATGCTCTACGATGAAGATGGCAAGCTCTGCTCCATCGGCTACTGCTATGAGTGCTACGGCATCATCACCAACAAGGCTCTGCTGAAGGAAGCAGGCTACGAAGTTTCTGACATCACCAACTTCGAGTCCCTCAAGGCAGTTGCAGAAGACATCACCGCCCGCAAGGACGAGCTGGGCTTCTCCGCCTTCACCTCCGCCGGCATGGACGGTTCCTCCAGCTGGCGCTTCACCGGTCACCTGATCAACCTCGAGTACTACTACGAGTCCGTTGACGATCCCGAAGCATGGACCTCCTGCCCCGCCACCATCACCGGCGCTTACATGGACAACTACCGCAACCTGTGGGATCTCATGATCAACAACAGCACCGTTGCTCCCTCCGAGCTTGCTACCGGCGGCTTTGATGCACAGGCTGAGTTTGCAAACGGCGAAGCCGTGTTCTACAGCCAGGGCAACTGGGAGTGGTCCGGCCTGGCCGACAAGGGCATGAAGGCTGAAGACCTCACCATGATCCCCTACTACTGCGGCGTTGAAGGCGAAGAGATGGCCGGCCTGAACTGCGGCACCGAAAACTACTGGGCAGTCAACGGCGATGCTTCCGAGGAAGACATCCAGGCTACCCTCGACTTCATGTACTGGCTCGTTACCGACGCTGAGGCTTCCCGTATTGCAGTTGACACCTTCGGTGTCATGCCTTACACCAATTCCGCTGTTTCCACCAACCCCTTCCTGGCCAATGCCAACGAGTACGCTTCCAACGGCCACTACACCATGTGGTGGGCCACCAACTACCAGCCCAATGTTGACGCTTACCGCGCAGCTGTAGTTTCCGCCATGAACGAGTACAACAACAACCCCTCCGATGAGACCTGGGCCACTGTTGAGACCGCTTTCGTTGACGGCTGGGCAGTTCAGTATCAGGCAGCCAACGGCTGATTTGACTGAGCATACGCTTTAGTTAATTTACCCTCGCACGGGGCGAGCTTATGGCTCGCCCCGCTTGTATATGTCCCCGGGCTCCGCAGGAGGGGCAGGGGAGAAAAAATGTTATTTCGAGCGGGAGAAAATCAAAAATGATCAACAGTACTATGATGCGCAGAAGCCTCCGGCGCTGGTTTGCGTTGTTTCTGCTGCCCATGGTGGCGGCCTTCTGCATTGGCTTTGTGTGGCCCTTCCTTCACGGACTTTTCCTGTCCTTCTGCAAGTTCAAAACCACCAGCAAATGGACTTGGGTAGGCATTGACAACTATGTGAAGGCTTTTGCTGATGAAAGTTTCCGTTATTCCTTCACTTACACCGCAGTTTTCGCCATCGTTTCTCTGGTACTGATAAACGTGCTGGCCTTCGCAGTGGCCTATGCCCTGACCCAGAAGATCCGCGGCGCAAACCTTTTCCGCACCGTGTTCTTCATGCCCAACCTCATCGGCGGCATCGTCCTGGGCTACATCTGGAGCATGATATTTGACGGTTTTCTCGGCCGCTACGGCACTTCCATCATCACCGACAGTACCTGGGGTTTCTGGGGGCTTATCATCCTCATGTGCTGGCAGCAGATAGGCTACATGATGATCATTTACATAGCGGGTCTTCAGGCCGTGCCGGAGGATATGCTGGAGGCCGCCCGCATTGACGGCGCAACCCCCTGGCAGACTCTTTGGAAGGTCACCATTCCCAACGTCATGCCCTCCATCACCATCTGCATGTTCCTCACCCTTACCAACGGCTTCAAGCTCTTTGACCAGAACCTGGCCCTCACCGGCGGTCTGCCCTACATCATCAATCCCGACGGTACCTCCGTTCACACCACCGAGATGCTGGCTTTGAACATCTATAATACCTTCTACGGTCAGAACTCCAGCGCCAGAGGCGTGGCACAGGCCAAGGCAGTATTGTTCTTCATTCTGGTCGCCGGCATCGGCCTTGCCCAGCTCACCGCTACCCGTAAAAAGGAGGTACAGCAGTAATGAACAACCTCAGCTCCGCAAAAAAAATAAAGACCGCTGTGAGTATCTTCTTTGCGGTTCTCTGTGTAATCTACGTTATCCCCGTTTTCATGGTTGTGCTCAACTCCTTCAAGATAAACACCTTCGTCAAGACCGACACCTTTGCTTGGCCCGGCGGCGAGATGTTTGCCGGTTGGGACAACTTCATCAAGGGCATGACCTTCGGCAACTATCCTTTTATCAAGTCCGCCCTCTACAGCCTTGTCATCACCCTGCTCTCCACCTTCCTTATCATCATGTGCACCTCCATGGCCGCATGGTATATAAACCGCGTTAACTCCCTTTTCTGCAAGATCGTTTACTTCGCCTGCGTTTTCTCCATGGTGGTTCCCTTCCAGATGGTCATGTTCACCCTCTCCAAGACCGCCGACGTTCTCAAGCTCAACACCCCCTGGACTATTCCCATCGTATATCTGGGCTTTGGCGCAGGTCTTGCGGTGTTCATGTTCACAGGCTTTGTAAAGAGCATTCCCCTTGAGATAGAAGAGGCCGCCAACATTGACGGCTGCGGCCCTGTCCGCACCTTCTTCCTGGTTGTTCTCCCCATGCTCAAGCCCACCATGATCTCCGTGGCCATCCTTGAGATAATGTGGGTCTGGAATGACTACCTGCTGCCCTACCTTGTTCTGGATATCAACGAGTACCGCACCATCCCCATCCATGTCCAGTACCTTAAGGGAAGCTATGGCACAGTGGATCTGGGCGCAACCATGGCCCTCATCCTCATGAGCATTATTCCCGTTATAGTCTTTTACCTGACCTGCCAGAAGCACATCATCAAGGGTGTTGCAGCCGGCGCAGTCAAGGGTTAATAAACAGGTCACAGGGCTCGCTTTGCGGGCCCTGCCGTGAAATCGCCGCTGACGGTTTTTATGTTCTGAACGCGGCAGACAGGAGTTTTTATGAAACGTTACAGCGGTGTGCTGATGCCCCTTTCCTCCCTGCCCTCCAACTATGGCATAGGCACCATGGGCAAATGTGCATACGATTTTATCGACTTTCTCAGTGCCGCCGGTCAGAAATACTGGCAGCTGCTGCCTCTTGGCCCCACCAGCTACGGGGACAGCCCCTATGCCTCCTTCTCCACTTACGCAGGCAACCCCTATTACATAGACCTTGACCTTTTGATAAAGGACAAGCTTCTCAAGAAAACCGACCTTGAGGGCATAGAGTGGGGCGGCGACCCTGAGAGCGTTGACTACGGCGCAATCTATGAAAGTCGCTTCAAGGTGCTGAGACTTGCCTACGAGCGGGGCCGCAAGCCCTTTGCCGAGGAGTTTGCCGCCTTCCGCGCCTCCAAGCTCTGGCTTGAAAACTACGCCCTTTATATGGCGGTGAAGGCCCGTTTCGGCATGGTCAGCTGGACGGAGTGGCCTGACGAGGGCATCCGCCTCCACAGACCTGACTCTGTTGCCCAGTACCGGCTCACCCTCTCTGACGAGGTGGAGTTTTACGAGTTTGTGCAGTTTCTGTTCTTCCGCCAGTGGGAGGCTCTGCGCGCCTACGCCCACAAAAAGGGCATTCAGTTCATAGGTGATATTCCCATCTACGTGGCGCTGGACTCTGCCGATGTGTGGAGCGAGCCCCACTTCTTCCTGCTGGACGAAAACAATGTACCCACCGTGGTGGCAGGCTGTCCCCCCGATGCCTTTACTGAGGACGGTCAGCTCTGGGGCAACCCCATCTACCACTGGGAGCGTATGCGTAACGACGGCTACGGCTGGTGGATCCGCCGCGTGGACGGCGCAGGCCAGCTCTACGATGTTATCCGCATCGACCATTTCCGCGGCTTTGAGAGCTACTGGGCAGTTCCCTACGGCGATGAGACCGCAAGAAACGGCCAGTGGATGCCCGGCCCCGGCATGAGCCTTGTGGGCGTGCTCTCCTCCTGGTTCAGAGGCCTGCGCTTTATCGCGGAGGACTTGGGTTACATGACCGATGCTGTGAAAAACCTTGTGCGTGATTCCGGCTTCCCCGGCATGAGAGTGCTGCAATTTGCCTTTGACGCCCACGGCGACTCTGACTATCTGCCCCACCAGTGCGACTATGACAGTGTCTGCTACATCGGCACCCACGACAATGACACCATTATGGGCTGGCTGAATACCACCGGCAAGGAAGATAAGAAATTTGCCAAGAAGTACATGCACATCACTGAGGACGAGGGTTGGTGCTGGGGTCTTATCCGCGCCGGCATGTCCACCGGCTCCCAGCTTTTCGTCATCCAGATGCAGGATCTTCTCCAGCTGCCCGGTTCCTGCCGCATGAACACCCCCGGCAACCCCTACGGCAACTGGCGCTGGCGCATGCTGCCCGGCTCCGCCGACAAGAAGCTTGCAAAGAAGCTGAGAGAATATACCGAAACCTACAGACGCCTCAACGATTTTGAGAAATAAGTTTTTCAGGGCTTGTTGCAAAAATAAGCAATAAGCCCTATCCTTATGCAAAGATCTACGTCCTGTCGTCGTAGAGGCGGATATTACGCCCGCGGGCGACTGATAGTCGCCCCTACTGTATCTATAAGGAGGTGAGACAGTGATAAGCTATGAGCCTTTGTGGAAAACTATGGAAGAGCGTGGCATAAGCCAATACAGGCTCCTCAAATCCGGCCTTGACAACAAAACCCTTGACTCTCTCAAAAAGGGCAAAAACATCACTGTGCTCACTATGGAAAAACTGTGCAGAATACTAAACTGCACTCCCAATGATATTGTTGAATTTATAGACTGATACGAAAAAAACCGATGCCCGGAGGCATCGGTTTTTTCACGTTTTATCGCTGTCAGATCACTTTGCAGCGGTGACTGCGGTGATGTGGGGCTGTACGCCTTCATACCAGTAGAGGAAGCCTTCCAGGTCGATCTTGTCGCCAACCTTGAGAGCCTGAACTGCCTTGTAAGCGTCGGAGTCTGCGCCGCACAGGTAGTACTCAATAACGAAGGTGTAGGTGTTGCCGCCGACAGAGGCCTTGAAGTACAGGTCAGAGTCGGTGCCTTCTGCGCCGGAGCCGTCCCAGTTGTAGAGGAAGGCTGCGCCTTCGTCATTGGAGGGCTCAACGGTCAGGCCCTTGAAGGAGACCAGCTGGTTCTGGTACTTGATAAGCTCGTCGCTGGCAAGCTTGTCGGTAACATCCACGGGAGCTGCAACATACTCGCCCTCAAGGATCTCGAAAGTGCCGTCGATGATCTCAACCTCGCCGGCCCACTCAGCCTTGTAGCCGGTGACCTTGATCTTGGTGCCAACGTTCAGCTTTGCATAGTCCTCTTCGGAGCAGGCAATGTTGTAAATGAAGTATGCGCCGTCCTTGTCCTGGGTGTAGAGGGTGGCCTGATCGTTCCACCAGCTCTGCTTGGCCTGAACATAGGTCTCAACAACAACTTCGCTTTCAAGCGCTGCGGCATCGTACTCGGCATAGGTCATGACGCCCTCGCCCTTAACGTCTGCGGTATCCTCAGCAGGAGCAGTCTTGGCACAGGCGGCAAAGGAAAAGACCAGAGAAAGTGCAAGCAGCAGTACAGCAAATTTTTTCATCTTAGTTCTCCTTTTAAAATTTAAATAGGGATATGAGTATTATATACCAAAAACCTTGCAACGCAAGCAATTTAAGGCTTTTTGTCCCGTTTTTTTATTAACGTTATAAGTCCGTAAGCTCCAATAGCCAGCCAGCAGCCTGCCAGAGACAGCAAAAGGGTCTTTGATGCCGTGGGCAGAGGGCCAAGCTCCGCTTTTCCCACGCTCTGGGCGGCCCCGCTCTGATCCAGCCTGTAGAGACTGGTAACGCTGTCAAAGAGCTTGTCCAGATAGGCATTATCCACCGTCTCGCCACGGCGGACGGACTTGGTCGTGTTCTCTATAAGCTGTCCGGCGGCATCTCTTAAGGAGGCCGAGCCATTGTAGACCGGGGTGACAAAAGTATTGTCTGTATTCTCAAGCAGCAGCCTTGAAGCGGCAAGCTTCACATCGTAATATAGCTCGTTGTCCTCGCCGGCTCTGGCCATATAGTCAATATACGCCTCGTTCTGCCTTGCCTTTTCCGTCACAGGCGCATAGCCCTCGGTCTGGGAATAGGCTATCTGCACCTCATCCGTCAGAAGAAACTGGGCAAAGAGCCATGAGGCCAGCACTTCCTGCGGGTCTGCCTTGTTGAACACACATACGGACGGCCCCTGTGATATCATTCTGGGATTTTGTGTGTCAAACTGTGGAATGGGCATGACCACCGTTTCAAAGTCCACAAATTTATCCTCGCTTATGTCGGAAAGGGGGGCATAGCTGCCCATCCATGTAGCGCCGGCGGTGGAGTCCACGGCGAAGATGCACTGTCCGGCATTGAGGAAGTTTGCAGGGTAGCTGGATATCTTGAAGGTGGAGAAAGCGCCTGTAGCGGCGTGGGAAGCAACGGTTGAGAGGATATCCCTTGTATGCTCATTGAAGATGAGCGCCTCACCCTCAGCGTTTGAGTATGGTGCGCCCAGCTGATAAAGCATCTGGATCATCATATTGTCGGTGGACTTATAGATGAAGGGTATCATGACCTTCTGGCCGTTGAGTTTGAAATTCCCGTTTTCATCCTTTGCCATGGCCGCTTCCGCCACTTCCCACACAAAGTCCCATGTGAGTGCCTCCGGCAGCTCATAGCCAAGCTTTTCAACAAAGTCCCGGTTCACATAGCAGGCCTCGGTGGAGCGCATGTAGGGTATGGCGTAGTGCTGCCCGTTTACTATGCACTCATCCAGAAACTTGGGTATCATCTCCTCCATAGTGGGGGACTCGTAGAGAAGCTCCTTGCCGCCAAGGCCGTATTTTTCATCGGCAAAAAGCCCGTCCAGCGGAGCCACCACATTGGTACCGCTTAAGTAGGTTGCTATATGGTCGGGATAGCTTATGCACACATTTGGCGTGGTCTGGGTGGCGATATTGGTTATAACGTCGTTATAGATACGGCTGTAGTCGGTATAAAGGCGCAAATTCACCTTTATATTGGGGTAGAGGGCCTGAAAATCCGAAATGGCCTTCTGATAGATACTGACCTGAGTTTTGTTGGTGTCGTTTTTCGCCCAGAAGCTTATTTCAAAGTTCCGGTCTTCGTCAAGAGTCTCCGGTATCTCAAACTCCGGCAGACCTCTTGAGCCGTGGCAGGCAGTAAGGGGCAAAAGCATGACCAGCACCAGTGCACAAAGAGCAAATCTTTTAAAAAGCATCTTCATCCCTTTGTACCTCCTCTGGAAACGCCTTCCATTATCTTGTTGCGGAAGATAAGGAACAGCACGATAAGCGGCAGGGAAATTACCACTACCGCCGCCATCATGGCGGGGATATTCTCCCGGCCAAAACCGCTTTCCCTTATGGTCTGGATACCGTTGGAGACGAGGAAATAGCTTTCATCGTCGGTGATAAGTCTGGGCCAGACGTAGCTGTTCCAGCACTCGATGACCTTGAGTATCACAACCGTGATGACCGTAGGCTTACACACGGGCAGCATCACCTTGAATAAAAAGCGAAGATCGCTGCAGCCGTCCACCTTGGCGGCCTTATATAATTCCTCCGGCACCTGTGAGAAGTTTTCCTTCAAAAGGTAGATATAGAAAACTGAGGTAACAGAAGGCAGGATAAGCCCCCAGAAGGTATTTCGCATGCCCCAGTCGGTAATGGTGACAAAGTTTGTTATTACCACAAGCTCGCTGGGTATCATCATAAGGGCAAGGATAAGAGCAAAGATAAAGTCCTTCCCCGGAAAGTCAAGCCGGGCAAAGGCGTAGGCAATGAGGATAATGACCATGAGCATTATCCCGGTGGTGGCAATGGTGAATATAAGGGTATTTACAAAGTAGCCCCCCAGCGGCACGGTGGAAAAGGCGTAGAAATAGTTTTCCAGCGTGGGGTGCAGGGTGAAAAAGCTGGGGATATATTCGCTGTTATAGGCGCTGTAGGATTTTACGGAGCTGAGTATCATCCAGTAAAAGGGGAAGAGCACCATAATCGCCCAGAATATAAGCAGCGCCCAACAGAGGATGCGCCCAAGGCTCAGAGGCTTTTTGATTTTTCTTTTTTCCATAGGAGCCTCCTCAGTAGTGCACGTGCTTTCGGCTGACGATAAGATTGATGCAGGTTATGGTCAGCACGATGGCAAAGAGTATCACCGCAGCGGCGGAGGCGTAGGAGGGGTAGCCGCCGGAGTTGCCGTAGAGCATGTCGTAGATATAGCCCACGATGGTGTTCATTTCGGCAGCGTTCAGGTCAGTGCCGAAAAGGGCAACCGCGTCCGAATATGCCTTGAACGCGCCGATAAAGCCGGTTATAACAAGGTAGAATATCATGGGAGAAATCATGGGCAGGGTTATGCGGGTAAATACCCTCCATTTGGGTGTGGCATCCACCCGGGCCGCGTCATAGTAGTGCTGATCCACTGAGGCAAGAGCGCTTGTGAGAATGAGTATCTTGAAGGGCAACACCACCCACACAGTGTAAAAGCACAGCACAAACATCTTCGCCCAGTAAGGCCCTGTTATAAAGTCCACCGACTGCCCGCCGAAGAAGTTTATAAGCAGATTTACAAGGCCGTCAGAGTAGGGAGTCTTTTTGAAAAGTATCATAAACACCAGACCCACAGCCAGAGTGTTTGTCACGTAGGGGAGAAAATATATGGTCTGGAAAAGACTTTTGAGCTTTTTTATGGAAGAAAGCGCCAGAGAGATCAAAAGCGCCAGTCCCGTTGAAAGGGGCACGGTTATCATAACAAGGATGAAGGTATTTTTCAGCGCCTGCAAAAAGTAGGGATCTCGCAGCACATAGCCGAAGTTATAAAGGCCCACGCCGAAAAAGGTCTGGGAGGCGGAGTTATAGCCCTCCTCCAGAGAGTAGATGAAAACATCTATCAGCGGGTATACAAGAAATACCCCCAGAAAGGCCAGTGCCGGCAGCATGTACAGCCATGCCTTTAGATTGTTCCTTTTCATTTCTCACCTCAGCTGGCAGTATATGCGCTGCCCGCTCTCTTTGTCGAAAAGCCTCACTTTATCCTTGTCCAGCGCAAAGTGCACAATTTCCTCATCATCTCCGGGGGCCTCGTCCGCATCCACAATGGCGCGCAGCACCGCGCTTATGGCGGCAGCATGGGAAAATACCACGCTCACATCCCGGCCCATGCGCTCCACTCTGTTCATTTTGCAGCAAAGTGCGCCCTTTTGGTCATATTCAAAGCCCTCAGGCCGTATGCCCACCACCACTTCGCCCTCTTCTGCGCCCTCCACGTTAAATACCCGGTCCTCACCGATGTAGAGTCCGCCGTCCTTCACTTCGGCATTGAACATGTTTATGGGCGGCGTGCCCAGAAATTCCGCCACAAAGCGGCTGTTGGGCTCCTCATAGACCTTCTGGGGATGCCCTGTCTGGCACACCCTGCCGCTTTGCATCACAACTATCATGTCGCAGATGCTCATGGCCTCTTCCTGGTCGTGGGTGACGAACACGGTGGTTATCCCCGTCTCACGCTGGATGCGGCGTATCTCCTCCCTTGTCTGTAAGCGAAGTCTGGCGTCCAGATTGGAAAGGGGCTCGTCCAGAAGCAAAACTCTCGGGCGCTTTACCAGGGCTCTGGCTATGGCCACACGCTGCTGCTGACCGCCGGACAGCTCCGAGGGCTTGGAGTCCATCAGGTTTTCAATCTGCACCACCTTTGCCGCCTCGTAAGCGCGCTTGAGCATCTCCTGTTTGGAAAGCTTCTCAGCGCCCCGGAGATTTTCAAGGGGGAACAAAATGTTTTTAAGCACGGTCAGATGTGGGTAGAGTGCATAGTGCTGAAATACCATGCCAACCCCACGTTTTTCCGGAGGCAGCTCGGTCACATCCTCATCCCCGAAGAATATCTGGCCCCGGGTGGGTTCCAGAAGGCCGCAGATAAGGTTCAAAGCCGTGCTCTTGCCGCAGCCGGAAGGGCCTAAAAGCCCCACGAGCTTCCCGTCGGGTATCTCAAAATCAAAGCCGTCCACTGCGACTACAGCCCCGGCAGAGCCCTTGCCCCGGGGTGGGTATATTTTTGTAAGGTCCTTGAGTACAAGCTTCATGGCAGCATCGTCCTTTTAAGAAAATAGTTGGTGTCTGTGCCTTTTATTATAGCACATATTTTCCTTGCTACATACTGTTTTTACTCCATTCCGATTTATATTGAAATGATTTTGCTTTGGGAGTATAATATGATGATAAATTGTGCAGGAGAGACTTATGGGAGAGCGTCAGTACAAACTAACGGTGTTCTGCACCGCATATAATCATGAGCCATATATTGCCGAAGCTCTGGAAAGCTTTGTCCGTCAGAAGACGGATTTTCCCTTTCAGGTTCTGGTGAACGATGACTGCTCCACGGACGGCACAGCCGCCATAATCCGCAGCTATGCCGAAAAATACCCGGAGATAATAAAGCCCATCATTCAGGAGAGAAATCTCTTTTCCAAGGGCCTTGCCGCTCTCTATCAGGAGGCCTTCTACTGCCGCACCCAGTCTCCCTATGTGGCCTTCTGCGAGGCGGATGACTGCTGGTGTGACGATACAAAGCTCCAGCAGCAGACAGACTGGCTGGATGCCCACCCGGACTACTCTGCCTGTGTCCACAATACAAGCCTCACTTACTGTGACGGCAGCCTCCCGGACGCAGCTCTCCTCCCGGAAAATATGGGCGACAGGGATGTGGGCTTTGATACGGTTATTCAGGGCATGTCCAAATCCTTCCACACAAGCTCAATCGTTGCCCGGCGCAGCTTTGTGCTTGACCCGCCGGACTACTATCACACAGCCTCCGACCACGGCTTTCTGGACTATGCCATTGCCCTGCGTCTGGCCCTTGAAGGGCGGATACATTTTATCGACAAAGTCATGTCCGTGTACAGGATAAGCTCCAATCCCTCCGCATGGAGCGCAAAGCTGGACAAGCACTATGCAAAGCTCAAGGAGTTTATTGTGGGCGAGCTTGCCATGATGGAAAAGCTGCTGCCCCATCTGGATGAGGGGCAGAAAGGGCTCACCCAAGCCGTCATGCTGGAGCGCCGCTACGAGCTTTTTGACATCAGCGGCCGGGTAAATGAGCTTATAAAGCCCCCCTACCGTGGCATTTTCGCAAAAAAGCCCCTTTCTTATAAGATAAAGACCCTCATTAAAATCCTCTGTCCCCCTCTGCACCGTTATTACCGGAAAAAGCAGGGCTACGGGGACTGAGTCTACGGGAGATTTCATGGAAAAAAGGCAAAGTGTTGTTTCAAATCTGATATGGCGCTTTCTCGAACGCTGCGGCTCACAGCTTGTGGCCATGGTGGTGCAGATCGTGCTGGCAAGGCTTCTGGCGCCGGAGATCTTCGGCACCGTGGCCAAGGTCACGATTATCACCAGCATCCTCATGGTCTTTGTGGACAGCGGAATGGCCAACTCCCTCATCCAGAAAAAGGATCCGGATGATCTGGACTTCTCCTCTGTTTTCTACTTTAACCTTGTTTTCTGCATAGCCATATATGTGCTGCTGTACTTTAGCGCTCCGCTGCTGTCCCGCTTTTATAAGGACGAGGCCCTCACCGCCATCGTACGGGTGCTGGGGCTTACCATCATCGTCTCCGGTGTGAGGAATGTGCAGCAGGCCTATGTTTCAAAGACCCTGCAATTCAAGCGCTTTTTCTTCGCCACCCTTGGCGGCACGCTTTTCTCCGCAGTTTTGGGCATTGCCATGGCCTACATGGGCTACGGGGTCTGGGCGCTGGTGGCTCAGCAGCTTGCAAATGTGACGGTGAACACCGGAATATTGTGGCTTACCGTAAAATGGCGGCCCCGGCTGATGTTCTCCTTCAAGCGTCTTGGGGCGCTGTTGTCCTACGGCTGGAAGCTTCTGGTGTCCGGCCTTCTGGAAACGGTGTATATGCGCCTCAGAGAGATACTGATCGCCGTATTCTACACCGATGCCGACCTTGCCTACTATAACCGGGGCAACTCCCTGCCTTTGCTTTTGGTGGAAAACATCAATTCCTCCATTGACAGTGTGCTTCTTCCCGTCCTCTCCGACCAGCAGGACAATAAGGCGCGGGTACGGGAGATGACCCGCCGGGCCATCAGGATAAGCAGCTATATAATGATGCCCCTTATGATGGGGCTTGCGGTCTGCGCCGAGCCTGTGGTGCGGCTGCTTCTGACCGACAAGTGGCTGCCCTGTGTGCCTTACCTTCGCATTTTCTGCTTCAGCTACGCCTTCTACCCCCTGCACACGGCAAACCTCAACGCCATCAAGGCCATGGGCAGAAGTGATCTGTTTTTGACCCTTGAGATAATAAAGAAGGTCATCGGCGTTATCGTGCTGGCGCTCACCGTGCGCCACGGCGTGTACGCAATGGCGCTGAGCCTCCTTTTTGTCAGCCTTGTTTCCCAGCTTATAAACGCCTGGCCCAACAGAAAGCTTCTGGACTATCCCTATATACATCAGCTTCGGGATATGCTGCCCAGCATCCTGCTCTCCTGCCTGATGGGTGCTTGCGTCTACCCCATACAGTGGCTGGGCTGGAGCGACTGGCTGGTGTTGCCTTTGCAGGTTCTGGCCGGTGTGGGCGTTTATGTATTGGGCTCACTCATCTTCAGGCTGGACAGCTTCGGCTACCTTCTCTCCACCGTCAAAAAGCTTTTGCACAAAGCAAAGTGATAATATAAAGGGTAAAACTATGGAAAAACTTATCAATGTGACCCGCTCCTCCCTGCCGGAATTTGAAGAATTCTGCCGGGAGATAGCCCCCATCTGGGAAAGCCGCTGGCTCACCAACATGGGCGAAAAGCATAAGGCTCTCCAGAAGGCTCTGGAAGAGCGTATGGACGTGCCCCATGTGACGCTCTACACCAACGGACATCTGGCTCTTGAAAATATGATAGAGGCTTTGAGCCTCAAGGGTGAGATAATAACCACTCCCTACACCTTCGCCTCCACTACCCACGCCATTGTCCGCTGCGGCTGCACTCCGGTGTTCTGCGATGTGAACGAGGACGACTATACCATGGACGTGACGAAGATAGAGTCTCTCATCACAGACAAAACCGTTGCCATCATGCCCGTCCATGTCTACGGCAGCCTCTGCGATACCGATGCCATTGCCGACATTGCCAAAAAGCATGGCCTTTACGTTCTCTACGACGCGGCCCACGCCTTCGGCGTGAAGAAGGACGGGGTGGACGCAGGCTGCTTTGGGGATGTGTCCATGTTCTCCTTCCACGCCACAAAGGTCTTCAACACCATTGAGGGCGGCGCACTGTGCTACGCAAACGACGGGCTTGTGACAAGGCTTAACGACATCAAAAACTTTGGCATCCACGGGCCGGAGAGTGTGCAGTACGTAGGCGGCAACGCCAAGATGAACGAGTTTTGCGCCGCTATGGGCCTTTGCAATCTTCGCCATCTGGACGAGGAAATAGCAAAGCGCAAAATAGCCTCCGACCGATATGACGGGCATCTTTCCGGCGTAGCGGGGCTCAGGCTGCGTCAGCCCCAGAAGGGTGTCAGCCCCAACTATGCCTACTACCCCGTAATATTCGACGGCTACAAATACAGCCGCGATCAGGTCTTTGAAAAGCTTGCAGCAGAAAATATCATCGCCCGCAAGTATTTCTACCCCATCACCAACTCCTTTGACTGTTACAAAGGACTTGAGGGTTTTGACCCGGATGCCACCCCCGTGGCAAAACGCCTTTCCGAAAACGTGCTGACCCTGCCCATGTACGCAGGACTTAGCGTGGAAGAAGTGGATGAGATCTGCCGCATCATACTTGAATAATAAATAATCAGCTGGTGCATTTTTGCACCGGCTGATTATTTGAGACTGTCAAAGAACTGTGTTTCCATGTGAGACAACAGAGTAGCAGGGGAGCTCGAGGGGGCAAGGCCCGCCTCGAATTTAATATATTATCGCAGAAAAGTTTGTGAAACATAACTTTTCTGCGGTTTTGAAGCGTGAGCAAAAAAGTCAGAATTGACTTTTTTGACACGCTGAAATAATCAGCCGGTGCAAAAATGTACCGGCTGATTATTTTAATCTTCATATAGCTTTTCCTGGGCGAAGAAGTGGTTTATCAGAGCCAGAGCGCCGCCTTTGGCATCCATTTCGTAAAGGGAGCGGTCGTCATAGCTTATCTCAATATCCGCGCCTGCCGCCAGATAGTGAAACTGCTCCAGCTTCTCTTTCATGCAGCGGTCAAAATACTCGTCCGCCTGAGCGTAGTCACCCACGAAAACCACCGTCTCAGGGTTGAATACCAGAGAGACATTTCTCAAAAGCGTGGCAAAGCAGCCTGCAAGATAGCTCACATACTCTCTTGCATAGCCGTCCTCCTGACGGGAGGCAAAGAAAAGATGCTGCAAATTCACGCCCTCAGGTGCAAGCTTTGAAAGGGGCGAGGACTCGGGCGGCGGGTCTGCGGCAATACGCTTTCTCAGCCTTGTGATGGACACCAGCCTTTCAAGGCAGCCATAGCTGCCGCAGCTGCAAAGCTCCTTATCCGAAGGATCAAGCACCATGTGTCCTATCTCCCCTATGATGGAGTCCCGGCCGTTGAGGATGCGTCCGCCCTCTATAAAAGCGCCGGACAAACCCCATGTGGTAAAAAGCACCAGAATACGCTTGTCCGGCTGCTGCTCACTGAGAACACTGCGGCTTATGCTTTTGCCTGCGTTCTCCACAAAGTAGCAGCAGTCCGGCCCGAATATATTTTCAAGATATCTGCCAACCGGGATATCACTGCCCCACTCCGGAGAGTGAACGCTGTATTTGAGCACTAAATTTTCATAGTCCACTATGCCCGATGTGGAAAGGCTTACCCCGTAGATATCTGCCGCCGCAATTCCCTTCTCCTCCATAAG
The DNA here is from genome assembly GCA_017398685.1 of Oscillospiraceae bacterium. GTDB lineage: Bacteria > Bacillota > Clostridia > Oscillospirales > Oscillospiraceae > Limivicinus. Next base: position 20,734 of record JAFQFH010000027.1, on the reverse strand, counting down.
CCTTGCCGCCTCATTGCGCACAAAGTCAAAGGCCCGCTCCGGGCTTGCCGGGATTATCCATGGGAAGCTGCTGCGGCATATGGGGCGCAGGTTCATATCAAAAAAGGTCAGCCCCAGCATTTCAGGCCACATCATTATATTGAGAAGATATTTTTTATGGGCAAAGCGGAAATACTCCGGCTTCTTGCCGCCCTGCTCGGTGGACTCTCCCTTGCCGGAGCTCACAAGTATACCCTTGCCGCAAAAAAACTGGATAGCCCGCATAACGGTCAGTTTGCTTATACCTGTGCGGCTGACCACATCTGCTACGCTGTGCTCCTGATTGTCCCGAAAGCAGCTGAGTACCAGTTCCCTGTTGTGACGTTTCAGAGTTGACGGCACTGCCGCCTGCTTCAATTCACTGCCCGACACAATTTACTCCCCCTTACCCAGTATTTTTCTTATTACATTCACGGTTTCTTTCAGTTCTTCCTCTGTTGTGAGCCTGCCGAAAGAAAAGCGGACAGAGTTTCCCGCAGCTTCCTTTGAAAGCCCCATCGCCATGAGCACATGGGATGGTGCTCCATCCCGGGAGGCACAGGCCGCCCCCGGTGAGGCACAGATATCCGCCCTTGCAAGCCTCAGCACCAACTCCTCTCCGCTGATTTGCGGGAAGAAGAAGTTCAATATTCCAGCCCTTCTTGGAGCATTTTCGCCGTTGAGCCTTATGCGTTCGTCCAGCGCCTTCATTGCGGAGACAAACTGCGCCGAAAGCCGCTCAAGTCTTGTCTGCTCCCGCTCTTTCTCTTCAAAGGCCAGCTCCGCCGCCGTGGCAAAGCCCGCTGCACCCGCTGTGTTCTCTGTACCGGCCCTGTAGCCCAGCTCCTGCCCGCCGCCGTGGATAAAGGGCGATATCAGGTCAGGCCGACGCACAATAAGCGCCCCCACGCCCGCAGGGCCGCCCAGCTTGTGGGCAGAGAGAGATACAAAATCCGGAAGTTTCAGGGGCTGCTGGCAATGGGCAAAGCTCTGCACACCATCACAGTGGTAGAGTATGCCCTTTTTCCGTGCAAGCTGAGCCATAGCCTCCACATCCTGCATTACGCCCGTTTCATTATTGACCGCCTGCACACACAAAAGCCCCGTATCCGGCCTTATGGCCCTCTCCACTGTTTCGCTGGATAAAAGCCCGTCCCCGTCCGGTCGAAGCCACGTCAGCTCAAAGCCCCGGGCCTCCATATACCGGGCAGCGGCTATAACAGAGCTGTGCTCCGGGGCAAAAATTATCATGTGCCTTTTGCCCCCTGCCGCCATTGCCGATTTCACAGCCCAGTTATTGGCCTCGGTGGCGCCGGAAGTAAAAAAAACCTGCTGGGGCTGCACCTCAAGAAGCTCCGCCAATGTTCTGCGGCTCTGCCGGATGATAAGGCGGCTTTTTTCCGCCATGGGATGTATGCCGGATGCGTTGCCGTAAGAGGTGCACATTATATCTCTCATCTTTTCCACAACCTGAGGATAGGGGGGAGAAGAGGCCGCATAGTCAAGGTAGATCATTTCTCTCTTGCCTTTCCATGTATGTTTGATAACAGTATACAGATAAATGTGTTTCATTTCAAGCAGTTAGCTTATACAGTAATCTAACTTCCCTCGTTTGTACCACAGCTCTTTGTGAGATATGACAAGTCTGGCATTGAATAATCTACGAAACCCACAAATAATCCCTTTAAGTCAAAGTTAAGATTGACTTTTTTTTTACGAGCGAGTTATTATTAACAGTACAAGGAGGCATTGTTGTTGCGAATCAGTTTGGCAACAACCTTGCTCAACCGGAACAAAACAAAAAATCAGGAGGAAAAAAACATGAAAAAGCTGTTGGCTCTCGCGCTGACTCTGGTCATGATCTTCGCTCTGGCTGCTCCCGCAGCATTTGCAGAAGAGAAGACCACCCTGAACATCTGGTCCTTCACCGATGAAGTACCCGGCATGATCGAAAAGTATCTGGAGCGCAACCCCGAGTTCGCTGACAAGTACGAAATCAAGACCACCATCATCGCCACCACCGACGGTCTGTACCAGCCCGCACTGGACCAGGCCCTTGCTGCCGGCGGCGCTGACGCTCCCGACCTGTACTGCGCTGAGGCTGCATTCATCCTCAAGTACGCACAGGGCGACGCTGCAAAGTACGCTGCTCCCTACTCCTCTCTGGGCATAGATGTTGACGCTGCAATCGCAGAGGCCGACATTGCTCAGTACTCCGTTGACATCGGCACCCGTCCCGAGGACGGCGAAGTTGTCGCTCTCGGCTACCAGGCCACCGGTGGCGCATTCATCTACCGCCGCTCCATCGCCAAGGACGTTTTCGGCACTGACGATCCCGCAGTCGTCGCTGAGGCAATCGGCGCCGGCACCGGCAACTGGGACAAGTTCTATGAAGCAGCAGCACAGCTGAAGGAGAAGGGCTACGGCATCATCTCCGGCGACGGTGACCTCTGGCACGCAGTTGAGAACAGCTCCGACGCAGGCTGGATCGTTGACGGCGTTCTGAATCTTGACCCCAAGCGTGAAGCATTCCTGGATCTGTCCAAGCAGCTCAAGGACAACGGCTACCACAACGACACTCAGGACTGGACCGACGCATGGTTTGCTGATATGAAGGGCGAAGGCGCACAGGGCATCCTCGGCTTCTTCGGTCCTGCATGGCTCATCAACTACACCATCGCTCCCAACTGCGGCGGCACTGCTGTCGGCGAAGGCACCTACGGCGACTGGGCAATCTGCGAGCCTCCTGTGGGCTTCTTCTGGGGCGGCACCTGGCTGCTGGCCAATGACGCTTCTCCCAACAAGGAAGCTGTCGGCGAGATCATCAACTGGATCACCCTCGACTGCACTGAGGACGGCCTGCAGTATGCATGGGCCAACGGCACCCTCAACGGCGAAGGCGGCACCAAGGACTGCGTTGCATCCGGTACCGTTATGGCAATGTCCAACGGCGAGCTTGACTTCCTGGGCGGCCAGAACATGTTCGACATCTTCGTTCCTGCAAACCAGTTTGCAAACGGCAAGTGCCTGACCCAGTACGACGAGACCATCAACTCCTACTGGCGTGACCAGGTCCGTCAGTACACTGCCGGCGAGAAGAGCTATGACGATGCTGTCCAGTCCTTCAAGCAGAACGTTGCTGACAACCTTGACGTTGAGGTTGAGTGGTAATTCGCTCTGAACTGAATATCCCCAAATAGCTCAATAATGGGGGAGGGCGGCCTCTGCTGTCCTCCCCCTTGTTCCAATTTAGCAGTAAGGAGTGAATTCGGATGAAGCAGCGCCAAAGCTTCAGCTACGCAAAGTACGGTTATCTTTTCAGTATCCCCTTTATCCTGGCATTTATCGTCTTTAACCTCTACCCCACCATATATACCGCCATTCTCGGCTTTACCGACTGTAAGGGTCTGGGCAATACCGAGTGGAACATTCTTGTAGACGACCTTTTCAAGAATTTCAGGAACATCCTGAAAAATCCCTCTTTCCAGACCTCTCTTAAAAACACCTTCAAAATCTGGATGATGAACTTCATCCCCCAGATGACCTTGGCTCTGCTGTTGACCGCGTGGTTCACCAGCCGCCGCAACACCCTCAAGGGACAGGGCTTCTTCAAGGTTGTTTTCTATATGCCCAACATCATCACCGCCGCATCCGTGGCAATTCTCTTCAACGCTTTCTTTGGCTATCCCATGGGCCCTGTCAATGACCTTCTGGTATCCTCCGGCATAACCGAAGGACCCTTCAACTTCATTGTCAGCAAGACAGCTCAGCAGTGGATAGTGGCCTTTATCCAGTTCTGGATGTGGTACGGTTACACCATGATAATCCTCATATCCGGCGTACTGGGCATCAATCCCGAAATCTACGAGGCGGCCGACATTGACGGCGCCAACGACATACAGATATTCTTCCAGATCACCATCCCCAATCTGAAGACTATCCTTATCTACACCCTTATCACCAGCATGATAGGCGGTCTGACCATGTACGACATTCCCAAGCTCTATGCCAACGGTCAGCCGGACAACGCAACACTCACCGCCAATATGTTCATCTACAACCAGGCCTTCTCCGGCAGCTATATGTACAACCGCGCCGCTGCCGCTTCCATGATAATGTTCCTTATCATAGCCGCCTGCTCTGTTGTGGTGTTCTTCCTTATGCGCGATAAGAAGGGAGGCAGAAGATAATGAAGAAAACTCTGAAATCCGGCAACCGCGGCTTCAAGGTCGTGGCCTACGTGGTTTGTATTTTCCTTGCTATTTTGAGCATAATGCCCTTTGTTATCATGGTGGTCAACTCCACCAGAAGCACTGTGCAGATACAGGCCCACGCCGTCTCCCTCATCCCCTCCCACTATCTTATGGACAACTTTGCCATCTTTGACGGCAAGACCTTTGATGCCAATGTGGGATTTATAAACTCCCTCATCATTTCCGTCAGCGCTACTGCTCTCACGGTGTACTTTGCCGCACTGACAGCCTACACTCTGGTGGCATACGAGTGGAAGCTGAGAGGCGCCTTCTTCACCATGATCCTCTGCGTCATGATGATCCCCAATCAGGTCACCAGTATCGGCTTTTACCAGTTCATGTACAAGATACATCTGACCAATAATTTCCTGCCTCTTATCCTGCCGGGTATTGCCGCTCCCGCAACGGTGTTCTTCATGCGCCAGTTCATGCTGGCCTCCCTGCCGCTGGAGCTTCTGGACTCGGCGAGAATTGACGGCTCCAAGGAGTTTTACACCTTCAATAAGATAGTTCTGCCCATTATGAAGCCCGCCATGGCAACTCAGGCCATCTTCACCTTCGTTGCCAAGTGGAACGAGCTGTTCCTCCCCTCCATCCTGCTCACCGACAACACCAAGTACACCATGCCCATCATGGTCTCACTTCTTCGCGGTGACATCTACAAGGTGGAGCACGGCGCCATCTATCTGGGTGTTACTCTCTCTGTGCTGCCCCTCTTTATTGTGTACTTTGCCCTTTCCAAGTACATTATCGCAGGTGTTGCACTGGGCAGCGTGAAAGGCTGAGAATGGACCGCCGTTTTAACCTCAAAGCTTCCTTCTGGGGCGGGCTTCGCACCCTTGGCGATCTGATGATACTCAACTGGCTCTGGTTTTTCACATCCCTGCCAATCATCACCGTCGGCCCCGCCACCTGCGCCATGTATACTGTCACGCTGAAGCTGACAAGGGGTGAGCACGCAGCCCCTGTGCGGGATTATTTCCGGGCCTTTCGGGATAACTTCAAAAAGGGCCTTGTACTGGGGCTTATAGCCATTGCCTTTGTGCTGGTGGCCTATGTGGATTACCGCTTTGCCCTTGCGCAGACCGGGCTTTTCAACAAGCTCTATCTCGCTCTTGCCATTCTTATCGGCTCTCTGGGACTTACGTTCATTGCCTACGCCTTCCCCCTGCAGGCCATGTTTGAAAATCCCCTGAAGAAGCAGATAAAAAATACCTTTGCCCTGAGCGTCTCCGCTCCCGGCAAGACCCTTATGATGTGGCTTATCCTTGTGTTCCCGGTGGCGGCGCTGCTGCTGCCACAGGTGGTGCTGGCAATGCTGGGCTTTTTGTACCTTATCTTCGGCTTTTCCGGCCCGGCATATCTCAACAGCCGTATCCTCCGCAACCTCTTCGACAAGGTCAACGGCAGCCCCGTCAGGCCCTTGCCGGAAGACGAAAATGAATAGACCCCAAACGATGGGGGAGCCTCGTCGAAAACTGACAGGCTCCCTCTTTTTTAATAGCTTATTTTAAAGGAGTATTTTATGGACAGAAAAAAAGCTCTTGAAAAAGCCAAAGCTCTTGTGGCTCAGATGACACTGGAGGAAAAGGCCAGCCAGCTGCGCTATGACGCACCTGCCATTCCCCGGCTGGGCGTGCCCGCCTACAACTGGTGGAACGAAGCCCTCCACGGCGTAGCCAGAGCCGGTACTGCCACCAGCTTCCCTCAGGCCATCGGCATGGCCGCCATGTTCGACCCTGACTTTTTGCAGAAGATAGGCGACACTGCCGCCACCGAGGGCAGAGCTAAATATAATGCACTCTCTCAGGAGGAAGACAGGGACATATACAAGGGCCTGACCTTCTGGTCACCCAATATAAACATCTTCCGCGACCCCCGCTGGGGCCGTGGTCACGAAACCTACGGTGAAGACCCCTATCTCACCGCAACTCTGGGCAAGGCCTATGTGCGGGGCTTGCAGGGGGAGGGCGAAGTGATGAAAAGCGCCGCCTGTGCAAAGCATCTGGCGGTGCACAGCGGGCCTGAAGCTCTCCGACATTTCTTCAACGCCGAGGCCACGCCCAAGGACATGGAGGAGACTTATCTTCCCGCCTTTGAAGCCTGCATAAAGGACGCCAAGGCCGAAGCCGTCATGGGCGCCTACAACCGCACCAACGGCGAACCCTGCTGCGGAAGCCGTGCCCTGCTGGTGGACACTGTGCGGGGCAAATGGGGCTTTGAAGGCCACGTTGTGTCCGACTGCTGGGCCATACGGGACTTTCACGAGGGCCACATGGTCACAAACAACGCCTGCGAATCCGCCGCCCTCGCTATCGAAATGGGCTGCGACCTGAACTGCGGCAACACCTATCTGCACATGATGGACGCGGTGGAAAAGGGGCTTATAACTGAAGAACAGATCACCCTTTCCGCCGAAAGGCTTTTCACCACCCGATATTTACTTGGCATAATGGGCGAGGGCAGCGAATTTGACGCCATCCCCTACGAGATGGTGGAGTGCGAGGAGCATTTGCAGCTTGCTCAGAATGCCGCCAAGAAAGCATGTGTGCTTTTGAAAAATGACGGGCTTTTGCCCTTTGACGCTGAAAATCCCGGCACCATTGCCGTCATCGGCCCCAACGCCAACAGCCGCGTTGCCCTCATCGGCAACTACCACGGCACCGCTTCCCGTTACACCACTGTGCTGGAGGGTATTCAGGACACAGTTGCAGGCAAGGGCAGAGTTCTCTACTCCGAGGGCTGCCACCTTTTCAAAGACAAAACCGAGCCTCTGGCATGGGACGATGACCGCATATCCGAAGCTGTCGTTGTGGCAAAGCGTTCCGACAAGGTGGTTTTGGTGCTGGGTCTGGACGAAACTCTGGAAGGCGAAGAGGGCGACACCGGCAACGCCGCCGCCTCCGGCGACAAGCTGGATCTCCTTCTGCCCGCACCTCAGCGCAGGCTCATGGATGCGGTGCTGAAGCTTAATAAGCCCAGCGTCATAATCCTCATGGCAGGCAGCGCCATCGACCTTGGAGAATATGCCGATAAGGCAAACTCCATACTCCTTACATGGTACCCCGGTGCAGGTGGCGGCAAGGCCGTGGCGGATATCCTCTTTGGCAAATGCTCCCCTTCCGGTAAGCTCCCCGTCACCTTCTACAAAAATGAAGCTCTTGCCGAAATGCCGGACTTTACCGACTACTCCATGGCAAACCGCAGCTACCGCTACTATACCGGCACGCCCCTCTATCCCTTTGGCTACGGACTCAGCTACGGCGATGTGCGCGTGACCAAGCTCACCGCCGACAAAAATGCCGCCGCAGTCACCGTGAAAAACTGCGGCAGCGTAGACACTGAGGAAGTGGTGCAGCTTTATATAAAGGACGAAGTATCCCAGTTTGCACCCACAAACCCCATACTCTGCGGTTTCAAGCGTGTCTTTTTGAAAGCGGGCGAGGAAATGAGCCTTTCCATCCCCATTGACGAAAAGGCATTAACCGTTGTAGATGATAATGGTCAGCGCATCCCCGGCAGCGGAAGCTGGACGCTGTACGCAGGTCTGGGTCAGCCGGACGAGCGCACAAGGGAGCTTTACGGCAAGGAAGCCCTGAGCGTGAAAATATAATACTTAAGCATACAAAAAAGCGGCTGTGAAAACAGCCGCTTTTTATCATGTCAATATATAATCCTCAGCCAGTTCATAGACCAGATACGAAACCGTGTACTGGACTATCGCCGGGATGATCAGCAGCACGAGAAAGATGGATAAGGGCATAAATGCCGCCGTCAGCGCAGCTCCCCCAATCACAGTCAGCGCCGCCATCAGAGCCTTGCCGGGGCTTATCATGCAAAGCAGTCTCGCATTTTTCAGAACATTCCGGTTTTCCTGTTCCAGCATGGCTACCAGTACAAAGAAATATCCGCCCCAGCCAAGCCCGGCCAGCACAAAGAATATTCCTATAGCCCAGAAAATCGTGCTCCACAAAGGAAGAGCTGCATTTGTAAGGCCAAGGCTCATAAAATAGTAGCCTGCGAACAAAAGCGCAAGGAACAGCAGCGCCGGTAAAAGGCTTCTTAAAAAGCTTGCCCGAAACTCGCCCACAAAATCCTGCCACAGATAGCAGGAACCGTTTTTGTAGATAAGGATGCACACCCGGTTAAGGGCGCAAAGAGCTGCCGGAAGCGTTATAAGGGGCAGGGAGAACAGCACAAACAGTACGTTTGCCCCCATAAGCTTCCAGATATTTGAAAAAAGCAGGGAAAAATACCTGGCAGGGCCGCCTTCCGGCATAGGAAGACCGGCCCCTTCTTTTTCAAATTTTCCCGAAAATAGCCCCATGAAAGCTCCTTACAGCATAGCTTAATTTTTCATACCTGTCATCACTATGCCCTCAACAAAGTATTTCTGCCCGATAAGGTAGAACACAACACCGGGGACGAAGGACATACAGGTGGCGCACATTATGGCAGACCAGTCGGACTTGAGAGAGCCCTTGAACTGGGAAAGGCCGATGGCAATGGTGAATTTCTCGTCGGTATTTATGTAGATTATCTGCTGGAGAAGGTCATTCCACATCTGGATGAACAAAAGCAGCGCCACAACTATCATTGCAGACTTTATGGCAGGCACGATAATGCTCACAAGGATACGGAACTGCCCTGCACCGTCAATGGTGGCGGCCTCATCCAGCTCTCTGGGGATGGTGGAGATAAACTGGCGGATAAGGAAGATGTTGAAAGCGCCGCCGCCGCAGAAATAGGGCAGAATAAGGGGCGCATAGGAGTCAATAAGGCCAAAGCCGCGGGTCCACATGATATAGAGTGGTATAAGCGTGACCATAGTGGGCAGAAGCATGGAGCCTATGCACAAAGAGAACAGAAACTTCTTCCCCGGAAAGCGCAGGCGGGCAAAGGCATAGCCGCCGAGGGTCGCCGTAACTGTGCCGCCGATGACGGAGGGCACGATGATGGTCATGGTATTTTTGAAGTAGTGCCAGAAGGGGTAGAACTCAAGGGTCTTGGCATAGTTCGAGAAAAGCCAGCGTTTGGGCAGGAAGCTGGGCGGCCACTCAAAAAGCTCGCCGTTGGACATAAGGCTTGAGCGGAATATCCACCAGATAGGCAGCATGACCATAGCCGAAAGTATCAGAAGGATAATGACCGTGGCTATATTCGCGGCCTTTTCCTGCCTTTTGCGGCTTTTGAAGCTGCTTTTATTCATCAGTCATCCCCTCCTTCCGAGAACATCCAGCTCTTGCTGGTCACAAAGAGGATAATGGTAAATATACCGATGAGCAAAAATGAGATAAATGCAATGGCACAGGCGTAGCTGAGCTTGCCGCTTCTGAAGGCGTAGGTGTACATCAGGTAGGAAAGGAAGCAGGAAGAATTGCCCGGGCCGCCGTTTGTCAGCGCCAGTGCAGGAGTTACCACCTGCAAATTGGTAATTAGCGCCATAAGCAGGTTATAGAAGATGATGGGTGTCATGCAGGGCATGGTGACATTCCAGAAGCGCTGCCATGAGTTGGCCCCGTCAATCTCCGCCGCTTCATGGTACACTCTGGGTACGTTCTGGAAGCCTGCAAGGAAAATGACGATAAGGTTGCCCGAAAGCCACACGGCGATAAGTGCCAGAGAGGGCACCACCAGCTCCGAAGAACCTATGAACATCACCTTGTTTATCCCCACAAGGCTCAAAAGGTAGTTGAAAAGGCCGAAGTTAGTCTCGTAAAGCCAGCTCCAGCCGATATATACCGCCATGGCGGGCAGCACATAGGGCAGATAAAACACCGCGCGGAAAAAGCCGCGGGCGGGAATTTTCCGGTTCAGAAGGAGGGCCACCACAAGGGAGTATATGATACTGCCCGCAACGGCGAGCATGGCAAAATACACCGTGGCCTTGATGGAGTCCATAAAATAGGGGTCGCGTGTAAAAAGCCTCACATAGTTTGCAAAGCCCACCCACTGAGGCGTACCAACACCCTCCCAGCGGAAAAGGCTCAGCCCGAACACCGCCGCCAGCGGCACATAGGTGAGCACTATAAGGCCGATTATGGACGGGATAAGGCAGAGATATGCGGTCTTTGTCTCTGTTCTCAGCTGAGAATTGGTAATTTTTCGCTTTTTCAGGCTTATCACCCCTTGATAAAGTATAGAGGTTTTTGAGAATTCAGTCAAACATAATGAATTGGGGTGTCCGCCGCGTCAGCGGACACCCCGGTAGAAAACGCTGTATCAAAGCTGTCGGTTTTATCAGAAGCCGAGGAACACGTCGTTGAGAGCGTCGAAGTTCTCGGTGATGGCCTGCTCAGCAGTCTGCTCGCCGGTCCACACGGGGCCGAGGACGCTGCGGAGGAGGTTGATGAAGTCATTGGTGTGGGGGATGTAGTACCAGCAGGTGGACTCGGCGCACTCCATGGCGTAGTCAACAACTGCGGCCTTGTACTCTTCTGCATCGGGGAAGTTGGGGTTCTCGATCCACTTTGCGGTCAGTTCGGGATCGGTGTAGTACTTCTCAAGGATGGGCATCCAGATACCGGTAGCGATGAGGCTATCCCAGCTGTTCTCTTCCTTCATGTACCACTTGATGAACTCCATAGCCTCTGCGGGGTGCTTGGTCTGGCTGAAGACAACCTGAGGACCACCGGTGCAGATGGTGACGGAGCGCTCCATCATGGGCAGACGGGCAACACCGTAGTTCAGGCCGATATCGTCGCGGGCGCTGTTGAGGCAGGTGCCCACGTTCCATGCGCCGCCAGTAGCCATTGCAACATTGCCGGTGGCAATGGAGCGCTGGATGCCGTTATCCTCAAGGCCTGCGTTGTAGGGCATTACGTGCTCAACCAGGGTCAGGTCTGCGACCTTCTGGATAGCCTCGATAACTGCGGGATCATTGATGGTGCATTCCTTGCCATCCTCGCTGAACCAGCGGCCACCGTTGGACAGTGCCCAGACCTCAAGCTGCCAGGTCCAGTTATCGACCACGCAGCCGTACTGCACGATGTTTTCAGGATCAAACTCGGGGTCAGCGGCGTTCTTGCCGTTCTTGTCAAGGGTCAGGAGCTTTGCAGTCTCGATGAACTCATCCCAAGTCATTGCCTCGGTGGCGGAGGGGTACTCAAGACCGGCAGCGTCGAACATATCCTTGTTGTAGTACATGAAGAGAATCTCGTTGGCAGCGGAGTATGCCACGGGCTTGCCTTCGCTCTTGAAGGTGATGGACTCCAGAGGCATTGCGTCTGCGCCTTCGTACATGCTGGAGATATCAGCCAGCAGGCCCTTGGAGGCAAAGTCCAGAACGCCGTTCTCGTTCATGATGCCGCAGTCGGGCAGGTTGCCGCCGGCAGCCATGGTGTTGAGCTTGGCAGTGTATTCCTCGTTGGGGATAGCCATGACCTCAACAATGATGTTGGGGTACTCTTCGTGGAACTTGTCAGCCACAGCCTGAACGCTGGCGGCCTCGTCGGGGGTGCCCCAGTAGGAGTAAGTGATGGTTACCGGCTCTTCGGCAGCGTATGCGGGAACTGCCATTGCAAAAATCATCAGCATAGCCAGCAGGAGGGTAGTGAATTTACGCATTTTCATTTTCCTTTCTTGTTTTTTATTTGCAACAGCAACTTCCTGCTGCTGTTAACTACAAGGTTCATATTCTGGCCTTCAGCCAGACCTGCATTTCGCCCGGCTCCCTGTTGCACCAAAGGGCGTAGGGAACGGCTGTCAGCCTCTGGGAGGAAAAGCTGAAGGAGGGCTCCGCGTAGAGCTTATCGCCAGTTCCGCTTTCAAGGCGGCAGCCTTCAAAATGAAGGCTGGGTAAGGCACCGGGCAGAGTGTCAAAACCGTTTCCGATTTCTACCTGAGTATCCGCCGATACATAGATATTGGAGAGAAGCTTTCCGTTGTCCGTCTCCTCAAGGCAGTACACGTAAGGCCCGTACATAAGAGCAAGGCTCCCCAGATCCGCTCTAACATTGGTGTTTGCCGCCATCCAGCGCGGCGTGATGCTTCCGGAAACTTCAAGGGTCTGGCTGCCTGCGTGGGAAACTGCCACCACCGCATAACCGTTTTCAATCACCGGCGCAATTGCCTTGCCTTCAAGCACGAACACCGGGTTTTTAAGATATTCGGGAACACGGATGCGTATGGTGAAGGACTGGGCTCTGTCCGCCTGGATGCTGAGAGAAAAGCGGTTTTTGTCCATAAGCTCAGAGCACAGGCGCAGCTTTATCGCTGCATCCTTCATCCTTGTCTCCAGAGTGGAGGAGATTATCTGGTTTATGTAGATGGACTTTTCGTCCTGGGCGTAGATGTACTGTCCCAGAGATGCCAGTGTTCTTGCAATGTTGGACGGGCAGCAGGCCACTCCAAACCAGCTTTGCCTGACCGGTTTCACATGGGCCATGGAAGTTCCGGCAATGCAGTTATCGGGCCAAATCTCAAGTGGGTTTACGTAGAAATATTTGTCACCCTCGGCGGATATACCCGCCAGCACAGTGTTGCAAAGGGCCTTTTCCACAATGTCATAGTATCTGGCGTCCCCGCTGAGCGCCGCCATGCGCGCGCCAAACATCATAAGTCCGACGGACGCGCAGCTTTCACAGTACATTCTGTCGTTGGGCAGGTCATAGTCTGCGGTAAAGCGCTCCAGATGTCCGGATGAGCCAAGGCCGCCGGTTATGTACATACGCTTTTCCGTCACGTTTTTCCATATGCTGCGGCAGGCATTTTTCATGTTTTGATCGCCAAATTCCCTTGCCACATCCGCCATAGCCGAGTACATGTACATGGCGCGAACAGCGTGGCCCTCTGCCGTTGTCTGGTTGACCGGGGGCAGGTGGGACTGGGCGTAGAGCTCGTCATAGTCCTTGAATTCCGGGAATATCCTGTCCTTTCCGGTGCGCTTAAGCTCATCCACCAGATAGTTCGGACTCTGCCCTCTTATATCAAGAAGGTAGCGGGCCTTTTCGGCATAGGCTTTGTTGCCGGTCACGCGGCTGAGCTTTATGAGCGCCAGCTCTATCTCCTGATGTCCTGCGCAGCCTTTTACCTGCCCCTCCTCCTGTCCGAAGATGCGGCAGATAAGGTCGGCAAATTTTACAGCGATATCCAGTATTCTTCTCTTTCCGGTGGCTCCATAATAGGCAACAGCCGCTTCTATAAGATGTCCGGCGCAGTACAGCTCATGTCCTTCCGCAAGGTTTTTCCACTTTCTGTCCGGATGGCAGACGGAAAAATATGTGTTCAGGTAACCGTCATCTTCCTGCGCCCGCCCGATAAGCTCAATAAGCTCATCCGCCGTGGGCTCAAAATCTTTCCCTCTGCCGCTTTCAATGCAAAATGCCAGAGTTTCCAGCCACTTGTACGCGTCCGTATCGCAAAAGATCGCGCCCAGCCGTTCATCATCCAGCTCTCCTGCGGCAATGCGAAAATTCCGTACGCAGTAAGATTTTTCCACTTCCGGCAGTCTGTCATTGAGCACATCCCACTGATATGGCAGCAGCTTTTCCGAGATCATGTCCGAATAATGGGCAAACAGCGGATCTTCTATTTTTATGTTCCGCAGCGCGGGAGTTACTATGTTCGTTTTCATGCGGCCTCCCGTGTTAATCGTTTACTCAAACTATGGTATATTTTGGTTGAAATCGGCCTTTTTTGCCGTGTTGGGTTAAACGTTTTCCTTAGTTGAGTTTAGTATACATCAAGCATTTTGCATTTGTAAAGTCTGTAATCTGCTGTTTTTTTCTCCTGATTTTTGTTTATATTTCACAGTGCTCTTGAATTTTCCTGTAAAATCGTATACTATTCAGATACAGTATTTCGGGAGGATGCCATGGCTACTATCAGGGAAATATCAGAAAGGGCAAACGTTTCTATTGCCACCGTCAGCAAGGTCTTGAACGGCAAGGGCCGTGTCAACGAGAAAACCCGACAGACCGTTCTGGAAGTTGCCCGTCAGCTCAATTACAGGCCCAATCTCAATGCCCGCAACCTCAAATCCGGGCAGAGCCGCACCATCGGCATCATTACCGAGGATCTGACGGTATTCAACGCTCCTGAGATAGTGGACGGGATAGCCGCCGCATGTGACGAGGCGGGCTATCACTACATACTGGGCAACCTTCGCTTCTACAAGCGCTACGGCAACGGCCCCAAGGACCTGAAAGAGAGCAATGCCCTTGTTCACGCCGCCGTAAACGGGATGCTCTCAAAACAGGTGGACGGGATTATATATATAGGCTGTCACAGCCATATAGTTGTTTCTCTCTCCGAGCATACGGAGCCAAAGTTTGTGTGCGCCTACTGCATAAGCAAGGACGAGAACATTCCTTCCGTAATTTATAACGATGAAAAGGCCGCATATGACCTGACTGAGCTGCTTTTAAGCTACGGTGACAGGCGCATCGGCATGATAACCGGCCCTGTGGACAGCAGCCACACCGCAAACCGCACCCGGGGCCATCAGCGGGCCCTCTTTGATCACGGTGTGCCCTACGATCCCACCCTCACCTTCACAGGTGACTGGGAGCGTGATTGCGGCTATGCCATTGCCGGTGAGCTTATCTCCGCCGGAGTGACGGCTATATTTGCTCACAACGACCTTATGGCCATGGGCGTGCTGGATTACTGCAACGAAAAGCGCATAAACGTGGGCCGTGATCTGCGGCTCATCGGCTTTGACGACAGGGAGATAGCCTCCGTATGCCGACCCAGGCTCTCCACAGCCGCACCGCCGCTTTTTGAGATAGGTCAGGCCGCAGCAAAGGAGATGCTGAGTATTCTTGCGGGGAACAAGCCATCACGGCACAACATCATGCTGGACTGCTCTGTTATCGAGCGTGAGTCCACCATGGGCAGCAAGCCATGAGGATAAGAGCTATGAGTGATTTCCTTTCAAAAGCCAGGAACTGGTGGTGGTACAATAAGCTGTATGTGCTTATCGGCCTTGCCGCCGTGGCTGTGCTTATCTACAGCTTTTCCCCTGCCCAAAACGTAAAAAAGGCCGATTATCAGGTTGCTGTGGTTACTGCTCTGCCCCTGCCGGAGAAGGAGTATCGCGCCATTGAGGACTATCTTTCCGCACTGGGCGAGGACCTTAACGGCGACGGTGAGGTGTCCATACATCTCAAATCCTACGGAGTGGATCTCGAAAATCCAGTCCCCAGCGGGGCAAACGAAAACTTTCAGCTGGTGGCAGGTCTGGATGCGGATCTTGTGGGCAAAGTCAGCGGACTTTTCATTCTGGATGAGCCGGAAGTTTTCCAGCGGGTGACGAATAATGTTCTGGCTGAGAATTTTGTTCCTTTACAGGACGGTCTTGTAGCCGGAGTGAGAAAGGACACTTCCCCCGCCTACACCCGGCTTCTGGATGCACTGTCAGCTACCAAATGATATATAAAACAGGAGAATTACCATGATAAATATACTTTTCGTCTGCCACGGGAATATTTGCCGCAGCCCTACTGCGGAGTTCATAATGAAGGATATGGTCAAAAAAGCCGGTCTTGAGAGCGAGTTTCACATCGCCTCCGCCGCCACCAGCACTGAGGAGCTGGGCAACGGTGTGTATCCCCCGGCAAAGCGTATGCTGGCCGCTCACGGCATCAGCTGTGAAGGCAAGCGGGCAAGGCAGATAAATGCCTCCGATTACGAAAAGTACGACTATATAATCGGCATGGACAGCTATAACATGCGCAATATGCTCCGTGTGTTCAAAAATGACCCGGACGGCAAACTCCATAATCTGCTGGATTTTGCCGGAAGGAAAGGCGAAGCCGTGGCAGATCCCTGGTACACCGGAGATTTTCAGAGGGCTTGGGATGATATTGAAGCCGGCTGCGCCGGGCTTTTGAAGGAACTTTGCGAGAAGAAGGATGCCCCCGTGGTGCTGGACTTTTCCCGCTGTCACAGCCGCCGCCAGCTCTATGAGGTGCTGCGCCGCACAATGGACTGGCAGGACTGGTACGGTGAAAATCTGGACGCCCTTTGGGATATCCTCACCGGACTGCCCCACGCAGGCAAGCGTTTTTCTATCATACAGCCCGAAAACGCAGATGACAGCCTCATAGAATACGCCGCCCTTATGGAGAGTGTGTTCAGAGAAGCCGGGGCACTTGCCGAATAAAAAAAAGGACTTGTTGCTTAAGCAGCAAGTCCTTTTGGCTTATAATTTACTTATACTGTTGTGCAGTCCATTTCCCCAAGCTCTTTGGCAATGGCGTCCACCTTTTCGCTCAGATCCGCAGGCGCTGCCTCAGCGTCCTCATCGTAAAGACCGCACAAAAACTCCTGCCACTGGAGGTTGAGAGCCTCAATAGCTTCAAGATGCCGCTGGCGCAGCTTTGAAAAGCAGCCTTCCATCTTGTCCACAGCGTACTCAATCTGCTGCTGTTTGAGCTTATCCAACTCAAGCTGCATCTCTTCCGCATACTTTATCTTGTCCTGAGCCTCTTCAAGCAGCTTTTCCGCATCCGCCCTGGCAGCGTCGATTATCTCCTTAGCCTGCTCATTTGCCTCAGAGAGGATGAGCTTTGCGCTCTCCTCCGCCTGTGCCGCCTTGTCGTCAGCCTGACGGTTGGCCTTTTCCACGATGTCCGTGTGGAGAAGCTGGGCATTCATGACCGCATCGGCGATCTGGGCTTTCTGGGATGTGTAGGTATCAAGCTCGGCAGAGAGCCGGGCATTTTCCTCCATAAGCACGCGGGCGCGGCAGCGGATGTCGTTTATAAGGGCATCCACCTTGTTGGAGTTATAATACTTGCGCTTTACAAGCTCTATCTGTATATTGTCAAAAAATTCTTTGGTAAGGGACATGGCATCCTCCACGGGCAGTTATATTCAAATGAATTATACTGCTATGCGGCTGTATTATCCGTCAAAATCAGGCGGTGACCTGAACAATAGCCTCGCTGCTGGTCTTCTTGACGCCGGCAGAGTCACTGATGACGCAGCGGTAAGTGCCTGCACCGTTCTGGGTTATACCGTTGGCCCAGAGGATGGACACATACTCGCCCTCTTCCATCTTGTTTTCAAGTCTCAGACCGTACTCCTCATTGGAGGTAGCGGTGCCGGTAAACACTATGGAGACCCAGCCGCCGGTAGACTCGTTGTACTTCTGCCAGTCAAAGGAAGAGTTCAGGTTGAGATTACCCTTGGCGCGGACAATGAACATCTGGTTGTACTTGCCCAGGGTTACAGGGCCGGTAAGGCTGGTAATGTCCTTGCTGATGGTGATGTTGGCGCTGGCCAGCTGGTTATAGGCGTTGCTCTGGACATTTGCCACAGTGCCTTCCATGCTGTCAAGGCGCTCCTGAATGGTGACAGTAGCACTCTGGAGCTGGCTGAGGCTGCCGCTGATAAGGTCAGAGCTCTCCTTCACCATGCTTCTGGTGGAGCTGACCATAAAAAGGCATATAAGGCTGAAAACAGCGCAGGCCACGGATATCAGAGTAGAGAAGGGCAGAGATGGTACGCTCAGGCTCTTTTTCTTTTTGGGAGCGTAGTCCTGCTGAGGCTCTTCATAGTACATCTGTTCATCATACTGCGTATCCTCCTCAAAGCCCACGGGGGTATTGTAGCCGACGAGAGCCGTGCCGCAGTAGGGGCAGACCGTAGTCTCAGCATCCACAGTATTTCCGCAATATCTGCAAATCATAATGACACCTGTCTTTCTGTAAGCTTTGTGTTTTTCGACAAATGCAATAGCATTACAAGTATATTATAACACCAAAAATCCGTTTTCGTCAATCATATGTCCTTTGTATTTGGCGAAAATCGGTGTAAATCCCCCACTTTTGGTAAAGTAAAGGGTGTTTGGCAGCTTTTTTGTGGGTATGAAAAGCCTTTTCAGGGCAGACTGGTCTTTCTCAGCTTCTCCATCTGGGCGTCAATAAGCTCATCTATCCACTTTCGCATATCCGCATCCGCAAGGCTTTCACGGCCCGCCACGGACTCGTCGGCAAAGCTGTCGAAGATATCCTGCTTATCCCGCAGCATGGAAACCATATCGTCGTCCACCGTACCCTCGCACAAAAGTCTGTACACCAGTACGCTTCTGGCCTGGCCCATCCGGTAGGCACGGGACACGGCCTGAGTCTCAAGAGAGGGCTTTATCTGCGGCTCGCAGAACACCACCACGCTGGCCGCCTGAATATTCAGTCCCGTACCGCCTGCCGTGATCTGGCACACCAGCACAGCCCCGTCCGGCGCCGCCGTAAAAGCGTCCACGATCTCCTGCCGCTTTGCCGAAGGCACAGAGCCGGTTATAGGCCCGAAGGCGTTCTCCCCGGCAATTTTCAAAGCCTTTTCGGCTGTCTCACGGAAGTAAGAGAATATGAGAACTTTCCGTCCTTCCTGGCGGGCAAGCTCTGTTATCTCCCTGAGGCGCTGAGCCTTGGAGGATTTTTCAAGCTGCTCCGTGTGCCAGCCTATGCGGCGCATACCCATGAAATTTCTGGCAAAAACCTCGGCGAAGTACCATTTCCAGTCCTCTGCCGTAGGTCTGCACCACTGGTCCTTCTCAATCTTGTCGGGCAGCTCTGTGAGTACATCTTCTCTCGTGCGGCGAAGATACACGCCTGCAATACTCTCCCTGAACTGGGGTGCATCGGAAATATATCTCAGCTCCCGGGCCTTTATAGCTGTTTGGGGGCTTAATATATCCAGCAGCGCGCACATCTCGTCCACCCTGTTTTCAAGGGGCGTACCGGTCATGAAAAGCAGATTTTCCGCGTGTCCGCAAAGCCCAAGCACCGCTCTTGTGCGAAGGGCTGCGGGATTTTTTATGTAGTGGGCCTCGTCCGCGATAAGAAGGCCCAGTCTGAAATTATCCGGCAGGGGCAGGCTTCGGGCTGTCTCATAGGTGGTTACTGCCACGCAGCCGCCGTGCAGCCAGTCATAAAGCTCGTCTATCTTGTCGGCCCCGTGTATCTCCGTGACCGGAAGCAGACTGAACTTCTCTATCTCCCTGCACCAGTTCACAAGTACGCTTGCAGGGCAGACAACCAGAAAATGCCCGTGACCTTCCTTTTTAAGGGCGGCCATGGCCGCTATTGCCTGCATGGTTTTTCCAAGGCCCATCTCGTCGCCCAAAAGGGTGTTTTTCTGGTTAAGGATATACTTTGTACCGAAAAGCTGGTAGGGGCGCAGGGTGGCTTTCAAAAGGGACAGGTCTGCTTTCCGCGCCGACACCGCCTGTGCCAGCTCTGCCGGGACAGCCCCCGTATCTCCCGCCGCGCCCATGCCGCTGACATACTCAAGCGTGACGGCAAAGGGAGCGCTGTTTTTTCTGAACTCCTCCATAGCATTGCCCACCGGCTTTGACTGCTGAAAATCCGTGTACACAAGCCGGCTTTTTTCTACAAAGCCGCAGTCTGCCAGTGCAAAAAGCTCCACTGCGGCCTCACCAGCCTGCTTTTTCTGCGCAGCCGAGGAGAAAAGCCAGCCAAGTGTACTGAGGGCTCTTGATGAGGCTGAAAGTGCGGTATCCACCTCCCCGCTAAAGTCCGCCAGCAGTTCCTCCGCCGCCATACGGGCCTGAGCTGCGGCGCTGTACTGGTGCAAAAGCTCAATCAGCCTTGTAAGCTCTTTTTCGTTTTTGCCGGCAGAGAGCTTTATGTGCATATTCTCTCTGGCACTGGCAGCAATGGTCTGTACGCTGTGGTGAATGAGCGCCGCATTGGTCTGGCCTATGCCCTCTATATTCTCAAGGGAGCCCTTGGAGCGTTTGTAAAGCTGCCCTATATTCTCAATCCCTGCGTTTTTCAGGGCGCTTATGCGAATACCTCTTTTATCCCGGTTAAGCTCTTCCACGCCAAGACCGCTGAGAAACTCCGCAAGCTGCTCCTCTGCCAGCGCATCCGCCGCTTTCTTTATGGACTTTTCCAGTATCTGGCTGTCCTTCTCAATAAGGTGCAGCATACGCATAGCGTCCCGCAGCCTGCCTGCGGTAGCCTTTATTTTCTTTGTGTCGGGTCTGGCTGCTGCCATATGCTCACACTCCGTTTCTGACATTGTTTATATTATTATAACATCAATGATACATTAAAAAAAGACATCCCGAAGGATGTCTTTTAAAAAGCAGTATAAAGCAAGAATTACTTGCCCATGTTCATCTGGGCTGCGACCTCAGCTGCGAAGTCCTCAACCTTCTTCTCGATGCCCTCGCCCTTCATGAAGCGAACAGCGTCAACGAACTTGACGGAGCCGCCCAGAGCCTTTGCGGCAGAGGCGATGTACTTCTCGACGGACATGGAGCCGTCCTTGACGAACTCCTGCTGGAGCAGGCAGTTCTCTTCGTAGAACTTGTTGAGCTTGCCCATAACGATCTTTTCTTTGACCTGCTGGGGCTTGGAAGCCATCTTGGGATCCTGATCCATCAGAGCGAGAGCGATGCGCTTCTCCTCTTCCAGAACCTGCTCAGAGACCTGAGACTTGTCCCAGAAACGGGGGTTGAGAGCTGCGATCTGCATTGCAACGTCCTT
>JAFQFH010000026.1 GCA_017398685.1 Oscillospiraceae bacterium | reverse complement strand
GGAGAAACCATCCTTGAGGTGCGGCATCTCAACAACGCCAGTGTTGAGGATGTGAGCTTTGAGCTCAGACGCGGTGAGGTTCTGGGCTTCGGCGGTCTGATAGGCTCAGGACGCACGGAGGTCCTCAGGGCAATCTTCGGCATTGACCCCTACGAGGGAGAAGTCTTGCTCAACGGCCAGGTGATACACAACAAGACTCCCGAAGAAGCAATAAAACGGGGCTTCTCTTTTGTGCCGGAGGACAGAAAGGATCAGGGCCTTATTCTCGAGCACTCGGTTCTTCAGAATACGGTTCTGAGCATTCTGGATGTGCTCTCCAGATTCGGCGTGGCAAGCCACAGAAAAGAAGTTGCCGTCGGCAAAAAGTACGTATCTGAGCTGAGCATCAAAACTGCAAGCCTGTCAACGAAAGCAAAAATGCTCTCGGGCGGAAATCAGCAAAAGATAGTTCTTGCCAAGGCTTTGGCTTCAAACCCCGGAATAATCCTGCTTGACGAGCCCACACGAGGCGTGGACGTCGGCGCAAAATCCGAAATATACAAAATTATCAACGACCTGGCATGTAAGGGCTTTGCAATACTGATGGTTTCCTCCGAGCTGCCCGAGCTTCTGGCTGTAAGTGACCGTATCGTTGTAATGCACGAGGGTAAGGTTTCCGGCACGGTCGATGCAAAAACCGCTACAGAACAGTCCATTATGGAAATGGCAATCTGAGTAATATACACACAACAAGGGAGATGGCAAAAATGAAATCTTTGAAAGAAAAAGAGGGCAGTTTAATTTCACGCCTCAGCAATTCCAGCGTCAGAGAATTAGCCGGTGTTATTCTGCTTATAATTACGTTTGGGTTTATTGTCTACCTGAGGAACCCTGCGTTCTTATCGTTGCAGAATATTAAAAATCTCCTTCAGCAGATAGTAGTCTACGGAATTCTCGCCTGCGCCGTCGCATTCCCCATGATAAACGGCACCTTCGACCTTTCCTGCAGTGCCATCTGCGGTCTTGGCGGCGCGTGCTGTGCCCTTATGGTTACAACCGGGCTTTACGGTCTGCATCTTCCCATGTGGCTGGCTGTAGTCGTGGCAATCCTGATTTGCTGCGTCTTCGGTGCAATCAACGGCTTCATAGTCTCCCGGACAGAAATACCCCCCTTCATCGTTACACTCGGTACCGATACCGCCATTCGCGGAATTATTTACATCGTCTGCAACAACTCCCCTGTAAGCAACCTGCCTGAAGAATTCAAGTTCCTCGGTTCCGCGCATTTCTTTGGAGTTCCTCTGAACGTCATACTGATGTTCCTTGTGTTCTTTATTGTGGGCTTTGTCCTCAAAGGCACTTCCTTCGGCCGTAAGATCTACGCAAACGGCGGCAACTATCAGGCAGCATACTTCTCCGGCGTCAACACCAAGCGCATCCGCATGATGACCTACGTCATCAGCGCTGCACTTGCAGGCTTTGCAGGAATTCTCATGACCGCCCGCGTCGGCTCTGCCACACCCAACGCCGGCAACAACTATGCCACCTACGCCATATCCGCCTGCGCTATGGGCGGCGTTCCCCTTGGCGGCGGTGCAGGCTCTGCTCTCGGTATATTCCTTGGCTCCGTAATGATAGGCATGATCAGCAACGGCATGAACCTGATGTTCATTACTTCCAACTGGCAGATGGTTGTCCGCGGTGTCATCATGATCGCTGCAGTGTATTATTCCATGGCCATATCCATGGGTGGTTCCGGAAAGTTCCGGAAGGCAGTGGCAAAGAAGCTCCCGCAGGCCCCTGAGGCTGCCAAAGCCACCACCGAAAAGAAACAAGAGTAGAATTACTGCTCTTAAAATAAAAAATAATTATCAGGAGGCAACAATGAAAAAATTCTTAGCACTCATCCTGGCATGTGTCATGCTCTTCAGCCTGACTGCATGCGGCCAGAAGGCAGAAGAGGCTGCTCCCGCAGAGGAGAGCGCAGCAGCTCCCGCCGAACCCGCTGTCGAAGCAAAAAACATTGCAATAATCCCCTGGGATATGGGCGAGCAGTTTGCAACTGACGTCGTCAACCAGGTCCAGAAGGAATGCGATGCACGCGGCTGGAACCTTCAGGTTCTTGACCCCACCGGCGACTGGAACAAGGCTGTTGAGTACCTTGAAAACCTGATCGTTCAGCGTCCCGACGGCATTATCTACACCGCAATTGACTGCGATGCCGCAGGTGACATGGTTCAGAAGGTCGTAGATGCCGGCCTGCCCATTATCGGCTATGACTGTCTTGCCGTTGCCGGCAACGAGACTGCCGCCGTCAGATGCGATGACTACATGGGTGGTCAGCTGGCAGCAAAGGCCATGATGGAAGCTCTCAACGGCATGGAAGATGCTCACATCGTTATCTATGAAGAGGATCCCTCCGTTGCTTCTTCCTGGCGCCGCAACGATGGTTTCACCGATTATCTGAAGGAAAATCACCCCAGCGTTACCTGGACCAAGAGACGTACCATGGACCTCAACCGCGACACTCTCCGTGCATGGGCAGTTGACATGGTCACCACCTACCCCGAGACCGACGGTATCTTCGCATACGTTGGTGACTGCGGCGTTGCCGGTTGGCACGGCCTGCAGGAGATCGGTGCAGAGGATGTTATTGTCGTCACCTACGACGGTACTGACGAGCAGATCCAGCTTATGACAGACGGCGGTCCCGACTGCTCCATGTACGCAGTTGTAACCATGTACCCCGAGTTCTTCGGCACCAGCTGCATTGAGCTTATGGAGCAGATCTTCGCCGGCGAGTACACCCGTCAGGGTCCCGATGACATTTTCGAGTTCGAGCCCAGCATCATCTACGCAAAGGATTTGAGCTGATTTAATAAACAAACAAACTAAATGTCTTGAGCGAACCGAAAGACTCCCAGCCAAACTTTTGGTTTGACTGGGAGTCGGTTTGTATAGACTGAAATTTTGCGCAGTTTGTTTTTTATCCGATTTCCGGCTGCTCTTTCCAGGCTTCAAGCCCTGAGGAAATCATTCTCATGGCATTCAGGGTAGCTGCTTCCTGTCCGTTCTCGTCAAGCTCAAAGTAGACATCCAACACGCTGAATACCGCGACTTTTCCCGTATTCATCACTGTTTTGATGTGTTTATTGACAAGCTCCACCGATGGACCGGGAATTTCGGACAGACACCAGGCGTTGGGGGCATACTTTTTGTCCAGGACGTCCTCATCTATGTGAAGATATATTATATCCACCCGTTCCGCCAGGGATTCGACCTGTGCCCGGAAGGCTTGCTCATCGCAGAATATATCGGGGCCCATGAGCACAATATCCAGCTTGCGGACCAGTTCTGAGGTGCCGTCATCTTCATTTGGCAGGATATTCCTGAAATCCCCCAGTATTACATTTCCGGCTTCCACAGGTTTCTCCAGGTATGCGGCTTCTCTCCATTCAGGGAGGCTCAGCCCCAGTACACAGTTAAGGTCCATTCCTCCCAGAATTCCGGATTTTGTTATCTCGGGACTTGCCATATCGCTGTGGGCATCAAGATATACAATTCCTATTCTGGTATCTTTACCGAATGCCCGCTGGATACCGCCGCATATCCCCACTGCATCCCTGCAGTACCCACCAACGGCGAGAACTGCTTCTCCCTTTTCAAGGTGTGTTGACACAATGTCTGATACTTTTTTTGCCAGAGCAAGATATACTTCGTTGTCAACCGGTTGCTCCAGCACCAGCTCATCAACACAATAGGGCACTTCTGCCCTTGTGTATACCCCGCACAGCCTGTAGTCATCCAGCTCTCTGTACTTTTTCCAGTGCTGGATATCAGAGCGCACGCCTTCCCATTCATGCCCGGGACTCGTTCCCCAGCCGATATCCCCGTAGGGTATTTCTATAACAGCCAACTTAGAAAGCTTTTTCTTTTTCATTTGATAGTCCTTTCGCTTTTTCTTTTAAAATATCCATCTTTTCGTTTTCTGTCAATACAAAAGGTTTTTACTTGTAATCCGGCATTCCCGTGCGCAGCGCCTTGCCAACCTACAAAACAGGGAGAAACATTATTTCCACAGTACGGAGGTTTTTATGAATTATCAGCCCAAGAATATTGTGCTCAGCGATGTAAAGCTGCCCAAGTTCCCCATTCCCGAGGTCTTCCCTCAGCTCCCGGACGAAGTGTATCAGCTCCGTCTGGCAAAGGTTCTTGACCTTATGAAAAAGTCGGACCTTGACGTTATTATCATCTACGCCGACAGAGAGCATTTTGCAAACTTCAACTACATAATCGGATTTGAACCCCGTTTTGAAGAGGGTCTTGCCGTACTGCATTCTGACGGCAAATGCAGACTGTTCCTTGGCAACGAGTGCTTCCCCATGCACAAGACCGCACGCATTCCCGTCAGCGCTCAGCTGTATCCCACCATATCCCTGCCCAGCCAGCCTGACAGTGTGAAAGAGCCTCTCGATGAGCTGCTGAAGGCCGCAGGTATCAGCAGCGAGTCCAAGGTCGGCGTGGTGGGCTGGAAGCTGCTCGCAGAAGATCAGTTCTGCATCCCCACCTTTATTTATCAGGCAATTGCCAAGATCGTGGCTCCTGAAACGATCCGCAATGTGACACATCTTTTCATCGCTCCCGGTTACGGCATAAGAGTTACCAACACCGAGGATGAAATTGCCTATTATGAGCACGGTGCCACCCTGGCTTCAAACTCCGTGTGGAACGCAATCAACTCCAAATGGCTGGGTGAGCGCGAACTGGACATTGCAAATAAGTTTGCAGTTTATGGCCAGCCCCTGTCCTGCCACCCCACCATTGCTGCCGCTGAAAACACAAAGAAGGGCCTTATAAGCGCCAATGTATACCGCGCAAAATACGGCGATCCCGTAACCAACAGTCTGGGTATGCGCGGCGGTCTGAGCGTGAGAAACGGCTACCTTGTTGACGGCGTCAACAGTGTACCCGAAGCTGCCAAGGAATTTGCAGACAATATCTGCCTTACCTATTTCAAGGCAGTTGTCGCCTGGGTCGAAAACATGAAGATCGGCGTCACCGGCGGAGAGATCTTCGACCTTGTAAACAGCATAATCCCCAAGGAGAAGTTCGGTTGGGTCCTCAACCCCGGACATCTTATCTCCGACGAAGAATGGCTCAGTTCTCCCTTTGCTCCCGGCTGCACGGATAAAATCGTCAGCGGTATGCTCATCCAGATGGATATTATTCCTTCCATTGACGGCTACATTTCCCCCAACTGCGAGGACGGCTTCTGCATTGCCGACGAAGCTTTGCAGCAGAAGCTGAAGGAGAAGTATCCCGAAGTATACGAGCGCATGATAATGCGCCGCGACTATATGCGCAACGAGCTTAATATTGACGTGCCGGACGAGGTGCTGCCCATGTCCAATCTTGCCAGCTGGTACGCCCCTTATTACTTCAATCTTAATCTGGCATACACTGTCCAGAAATAAACTTTTCTTCAGTTCTATTTACCAAGGAGGCCGCACATGAATTACAAATGCAAAATAACAGTTTTGAAGAGATGTTTTAACGAAGAGCTGGCTGCAGAGTATGGTGCAGAGGGTATAACTCCCTGCCCCTTCTTCAGAGAGGGCGATACTTTTATTACCGACTACTGCAAGCCCGAAAATTTCTGTGAGGATGCCTGGCAGGCAATACAGTACTATGTTTTTGCCCTGTCCATGGGCAGTGAGCAGATTTACAGCGACTGGGTAAACCGTCCCGGTATTGCTGTCAACTGCTGCAACGACGGTATCCGTCCCGTTGTCTTTAAGATAGAGCGTCTGGACGAAGCCTGGGACAACGCCGCTGACACCAAGTAATTCTCATTTTTTACTGCGGGTCTGAAACAATTCTTTGCTTATATAATTTTGAAAGGAGAAAACATCATGATTATTGATTCCCATATGCATTTGATCAGAAAGGCAAATTTTGACAAGCCCACCTATGACAGACTGGGTATGAAGGTCCCCGAAGATACCGACATTGATACCCTCGTATCCTGGTACAAGGCCGCCGGCATCGACAAGTGCGTTTGCATGGGTCAGGACATGTCCAGAATCTGGAACTCCACCTTTGGCGAGGACTACGTCCGTGAAGCCTACAAGAAGTACCCCGATTTCTTTATCCCCTTCGCAAGCCTTGAGCCCATTGACAAGGCAAACCGCTTCTATCAGGAAGCCTACGACGAGTTTGAGCGCGCAATTAAGGAAGACGGCATCCGCGGCGTCCTCATGACTCCTCCCTATGGCCAGTACAAGTCCAACGACAAGACTGTCTACCCCTTCTATCAGCTGGCACAGAAAAACGATATCGTTGTGCAGTACCACCACTCCGCACAGATGGGCCCCGCCATCCTCGCCCCCACCCAGTACGCACACATGGACCTGCTCAATGATGTTCTCATCGACTTCCCCAACATGAAAGTCGTCGTGGAGCATCTGGGCTACCCCTGGTCCGAGTACCTGTTCGTGCTCATGACCAACGACAAGAACCTGTACACCGACCTTGCCATGACTTACGGCCGTCCCATGTGGACCGCATGGCAGCTTGTTCTTGCAAGAGAGTACGGCGTTCTCGACCGCGTCATGTTCGCCACCGACTACGTTGCATATAACTACGATGTGTTCGGCCCCAACCCCACCGAGGACCTCAAGAACTGGATCCACCTTGTCCAGGTCGGCCTGAACGAGATCAACAGACGCTGCGGCTGGCCCGAACTGACCCAGAGCGAGATCGACAGCATCATGTTCGGCTGCGCTTCCAAGCTGTATAACATCGAAGTCAAGTAATATAAGCTAAAACACTATTCAGGAAAAGTTGGTGAATAAATGATCTATTCCGGTGACAACAAGCAGCTGCATGACGAAATAAAAAGCTTTATGAAGGAGAACGGCATCCTTGAACAGGATATATGCAATGTTCTCGGAAAAACCCGCCAGAATTTGTCCACCATTTTCAACAGGATGAACCATGGCGATGACCCGGACCTTTACACGCTTTATCGTCTCGCAAAAGGGATGGGTTACAAGCTCAAAATCGACTTTGTGAAAGAATAAAATTATTCTTTTTTCAGACAAACTCATTTTCCTTCTTTTTTTGGCAAGGAGTCCATCCCTCGCGGCTGGGCTCCTTGTTTTAAAAATACACCCTTTTTCTTCATATTTCCTGTGTCGCCGCCGCAAAATTCTCTTCCCTTGGGCCAACAATCTGCCTTACTGCAATTTAAGGCGACACCACTCTCTCCTTTAATAAGCTTTTGTATTACGGCGCCTTTTTCAGCTTTCTGTCAGGCGCCTTTTTGCTCACACTATTATACCTTTTGTATTTGCTCAGTTATTTTGCACAAAAAAATCCCCTTTACTATGCTCAAAACGACAATTGACAACATTCAAAAAATAGTTATACTATAGTTACCGTGCTCGAGCACGAAACCGTTTTACTCGTAATATCTTCACAATTCATTGAAAGGAAAGCTTATTTTTCAATAAGCAAAGGTTGCGGTAGATGATTGAAATAAAGGATCTCTGCTTTTCGTATCAGAACAGAAAAAAAGCAAAAGAACGCAAAGAAATCGTGCATAATCTTAATCTCACCGTAAAGGACAATGAATTTCTTTGCCTGCTCGGCCCTTCCGGCTGCGGTAAATCCACTATACTGAAAATAATCGCCGGCTTTGAAAAGGCCGAAAAAGGTGTAATCCTTGACAACGGCGAGGAAATAAACGATGTATCCTATGAAAGAGCCATGGTCTTTCAGGAAGATGCGGTCTTCCCCTGGATGAGAGTGTACCAGAATGTAGAGTACGGTCTGAAAGCCAGAGGTATTGAGAAAGCCGAACGGGATGAAATCGCAAACCATTTCATCTCTCTGGTGGGTCTCAGCGGAGTGGAAAACCAGTATCCCAAGGAGCTGTCCGGCGGTATGAAAAAGCGCGTTGACCTTGCCCGTGTGCTGAGCAACAACCCAAGGATAATGCTCATGGACGAGCCTTTCGGTGCGCTGGATGCCATGACGAAGGAAAAGCTTCAGGAGCAGCTGCTTCAGATCTGGGAGAAGACAAAAAAGACCATCATTTTCGTTACCCACGACATTGAAGAGGCTATTTTCCTTGGCGACCGCGTGGCAATCATGCAGCCTATAAGCTTCGGCGGTGAGCTTCATGTTTACGACATCCCCTTCGAGCGCCCCAGATCACTGGCAATAAAGGAAAATCCTCAGTTCCAAAAAATGCGCAGACAAATGATAGACGAACTGAAAGAATATGAAAGTTTTTGATTGAGGTAGCGGTATGATTAAAACAAAAAATAGAATTCCGCCCAGCCTTCTGGCATTTCTGGTCTTAATGGTCGCCTGGGTTCTGGCAACGATGGTTTTCAAGGTCGTAACCTATACCTTCCTGCCCAGTCCCGTAGATCTGGCCGAAGCGCTGTGGAGCATGAGAAAAAATCTTCTGTCTGCATGTCTGGCCAGCCTTCGTATCACCATGTCCGGCTTCCTCATCGGCCTCACCGTGGGTCTTCTGATGGGCCTGCTCATGGCCTATTCCAAGGCTTTTATGGATACTGTGGGTCCCTTTATGGAGTTCACAAGGCCCATTCCCGTATTCGCTCTCATTCCCCTTTTCATGATCTGGTTCGGTCTTGGTATCCTGCCTCAGGTTTTTCTGGTTGCACTGGGTGTTATGGGTATCATCGGCGTTCAGACCTATGAAGCAATTAAAAATATGCCTCTGATCTATATCCGGGCATCCCAGAACCTTGGCGCAAACAAAAAGACCATATTCAAAACCGTGGTTATCCCCTACATCATCCCCCACCTTGTCGGTGCTATCCGCGTGGCCGCCGCCACCTCCTGGGGACTGGACGTTGCCGCTGAGTTCATGGGCGTACAGATCGGTCTTGGCTACAACATGATAGTCCAGCAGATGTATCTGAATACACCGGGCATTATGGTCATTGTTCTCATATATTGCTGCTTTGCAATTATTCTCGATAAGATCATCGCAGCAATTGAAAGACGCCTCACCGTCTGGACCGACAGAGCCGTCGTCACCTTTGAAGGGATAAAATAGTACATGCACAGCATGTAAAAATAAAAACACATAAGGAGGAACAGTAGAAATGAAGAAATTGATCTCAGTCCTATTGGCGACTCTGATGTTTGCCACGCTCCTGATGGGCGGCGTTGCAGCATCGGCAGACAGCGAGCTCCCCACCTTTGACGAGGTCTATCCCGTCAAGATAGGCATTGGCCCCTACCCCATGTATCAGGTATTCAACGTTGCCAAAGAGTGGGGTCTGGACAAGCTTTGCGGCATTGATATCACCATCGTGCCCTTTACCAACTCCGCCCCTGGCTACCAGGCAAATGTCCGCGGTGACATTGACGTATCCTACGGCTGTGTTGATGAACAGGTCGCCGTTATGAAGGGCTGCCCCGACATCAGGCACTTTATTCCTCTGGGCTTTTATAAGGGCTTCTTCTTTGTCGGCCGCGCCGAGGATATCAAGCCTTGGGAGGATCTGAAGGCAGAGATGGGCCTTGAGGCTGCAAGAGAGTACAGAAGAAACGAGTTCAAGGGCAAGACCATCTGCATCATCCCCCAGAAAGAGCCGCTGATAATCGATATGCTTGAGCAGGTCGGTCTGGGCGCAGACGATGTAAACTTCATGGAATTTGCAGATGACGCAAAGGCCGCCACCGCATTCCTCGCCGGCAACGGTGACTTCTACATCGGCGGCATTCCCCAGCAGACCTACCTCCTCAATCAGGGTAACGGCGCCTTTATTGACGCAGGCGGTTACGAAATCCTCGGCCCTGCCGGTGCATGGTACGACACCTTCTCCAGCACTGACGAGTTCATGATCAACAATCGCGAGGCTGCTCTGAGAACTCTCGCCTGCTGCTATCTGGCAGAGAAGAAGTTCAACGAGGATCCTGAGAAGTTCGCAGAGGTGGCTGCAGCCGGCCTCAGCAAGATCTCCGGCGCTGAGTTCTCCGTTGATGAGTACCTCGAGATGCAGACCATTTACGACATTTTCCAGACTCTGGAAGAGTGCGAAAAGAACGTTTACAACCCCGACAGCGACTACTACTGGCGTAAGCCCGTTGAGTACTGCATCAACAACGCAATCAAGGTCGGTACTCTGGACGAAAGCTACACCGCAGACAAGTACTTTGGCGAAGCAGAGAAGCTTTACTACGAGCTTCTTGAGAGAGAAGATCTGATGCAGATCATAGCCGAAGGCTAAGCAAACACAGTTTTAAAGGCAATTATGGTGAGGCATATGCCCCACCATAATTGCCTATTAAGGAAAATTTATTATCATTTTTAATTGAGGAGATAAAATGAAATATCAGGCAAAAGCTCCGGACCCTATTCCCATGACCGATGCCGCTTTTGAAAACAGCCACGATACCGCTGTATACTGGCTCACCGGCGCAGGGATCATGTTGAACTCTCACGGGACCACCATTATGGTCGATCCGGTAATCAGTCTCGCCTCCGAAAACCCGCCCATCAGTGAGGTTGAGGAAGCGCCCCAGTATTGCATGCCCCCTATTCTCGCCAAGGATGTAAAAAAACTGGATGCCGTTCTTTACACCCACGCAGATACTGACCACATGGGTACACTGACTGTCAACGAGCTTAAAAAGCTGGACCTTAAGTTTCACGGTACACCCTATGTCAAGATGAAGCTTATGGAACTGGGTGTACCGGAGGAGCAGATAGTGGCTCACGGTCTTCTTGACGAATTTGATATAGGCGATGTGCACGTCAAAATGACTCTGGCGGACCATCCCTGGCAGCTCGATTATCCCGAAACCCAGCCCTACGTTCACAAGCTGGAGGACTGCTGCGGTTTTAAGTTCTACACAAGAGACGGCGTGGTCTGGCACCCCGGCGACAGCAAGTACCTTCCCGAACATCTTGACAACGAAGATGTGGACCTTATGTTCATGGACTTTGAGGATAACAAGCCCATACATCACTTTGGCACAGAGCTGGCGCTGAAAATCGTAAACACCCTGAAAGACAGCGAAGTTATCATGTTCCACTGGGGTACATACTATGACCCAGACAAATGCTGGTATGCTGCGGATCCTGCCATGGTTCGCGATAAAATCGAGAACCTTGACCGTTTCCTTGAGCCTCATCCCGGCGAAAAGGTGCTCATACATCCCGTTGTGCGCAATAAATAGACTCACTGCTATTAATGCTTTCAGCTATATTTGTAAATATTTGACAAAGCTGTAATTTTATTGCATAATTCTGGAAAACGGGCAAAGAGTGCTATGCCCTGAAATAAACGGGATATAACAATCAGGTGTATCAGGATAGTTTATACTGCAAGTCAGCTGCATTTACGCCCTGAAAGTCCCAAAAAGGAACGAACATGACGATAAAACAGCTATCAGAAATGGCCGGTGTTTCCAGAGGAACCATTGACAGGGTCATAAACAACCGCCCCGGTGTCAGTGATGAAACCCGGCAAAAAGTTCTGCGCTTGATTGCAGAAACCTCGTATAAGCCAAACAAGCTGGGAAAACAGCTTGCAATAACCAAGAAAAACCTGTTTATCGGGGTTTTATTTCACGGCTACGCCGAGGATAGCCCCTATTTTGGGCAGGTTATGGCTGCCATGGAACAGCGGCTCGAGAGTCTGGACGAATACGGGATTAAGTATGTCATTGGCAATACCAAGATGGATCGCCCCCAGGATATTATTGCAAAGCTGGATGAGTTTATCAAAATGGGGATAAACGGCCTGATCCTTTCTGCGATTAACACACCGGAAATTATCAAAAAGATTGATGAGCTTCATTCCCTCAACATACCGGTCATTACTTTTTCCACCGATCTGCCGGAGTCAAAGCGGTTGGCCTATGTGGGGAGCAACAGCTATAAATTCGGCGCAATCGCAGGAAACCTTATGGGCCTGTTTACTGACGGAAAAGCGGATGTTGGTATTGTGGCCGGTTCTGAATACAGCTATAACCATCAGCAAAGAATAGCGGGTTTTACCGACTATCTGTTATCAAATTTCCCCAAATCATCCATTCTGACTACATATATGAACTACGACCGGGAAAAAGAGAGCTATGAGTGTGTGAGTGACATGCTAAGCAAGTATAAGCTTAACTCCATTTTCTTTGCGGCAGGCGGCGTCAGAGGCGGGTGTCAGGCAATCAAAGATCTTGGATACGCCCATAAGATCAAAGTTGTTTGCTTTGACCTGTATCAGCACAATATAAATATGGTCACCGACAAAGTGATTACCGCCGCCATCGGTCAGCAGCCGGAGTATCAGGTGCAGGTTGCGGTGGACATTCTGGTGGACTACCTGGGCATGAATAACGCACCCGTCATACAACGCTACTTTTCAGAACCCGAAATTCGTGTCAGAGCTAATTTTATTTAGCAAGCATTTATTCCGCAGCAGCTTATAATAAAATCAACTCAAAATTTTTACCCAGAAAAAGGCTTACCGTTTTGAAAAAATCCGGTAAGCCTTTTATATAATATGATTTGCCTGCTGCTTCTGCCACAGGCAGCGCAGGAAAAAGAGCCTGTATTTAGCACGAGCTACGGTAACCTTCCTGCTTAACTACATACATAAAAACCGCACGCCTGTATTTTTCAATACAAGCGTGCGATTTTTGTTGGTGAATATATAAGTTGCTTTTAGTTTACAGTAAGTCTGTTGTAAATCCCCTCCGCTTACTTCAGCCAGTGATTGACATACCAGTCGTCAAAGGAGGTTTCGCTAAAGGAAATGTCGTGCCATTTTTCGTAATAGTAGCTGCGCTCGAAAAGGAAGGCCCCGTCCCAGAAAACATAGTCGTGGGGTATCTGGAAAATGGTGATCTCTGTGGCACCCTCGGCCATTTCCCTGAGGATATATTTCTCCCTCAGATTTGAAAGCCAGAAAATATTCACAAAAGTCAGCCCCAGCACAAGCGCCGCCGCCAGCGTACCGCACACAAGGGCTTTGACACCCTGCTTCCGTATCCCTGGGGAGGCCTTGCCGGAAAGCCAATGGGCAAAGAGCATTATGGCGGCCATAGCAAAAACATAGGAGAGGAAGGCGACCCTTTCCGGTGCGGGGTACACAAGGATGAAAGGTGCCAGAGATACTGCGGACAAAAGCAAAAGGGCATAGATACGGTTTCTCAGCCCCTTATCCTCAAAAGTCCACAGCGCCCACGCCCAAAGTACATGTGGCAATATGGCAAAAACCGCGGTAATAAAATTTTTGGCCACCAGCATTCTGCCTGTCCACTCATTATGGGGCAAAAGCTCATTGAGCAGCATGTAGGAAAAGCAGAGCACCGACCCGGCAAAGATAAGGTTCCCGGCTTTTTTTGAGCGCTGGGCTGGGATAAAGCGGAGCGTCACAAGCGCAAATGCGGATATCACAATGCTGCCCACAGGCGGGAAGGCCGACACCGCCGAGGCAAATCCTCTTATCATGCCCTCTATCCACACCAGCAAACTGCCGTTTATCACCCCCCTGTAGCCCTCCGCCCTGTTTCCGGGCATAGCAAAAAGCCTGGGAATAAGCAGCATGAGCGCAAGGCCCGTAATTGCCGCCAGAAGCCAGCAGGCATAGGGCGCCGCTGTCTTTTTGTTTTTCACGCTGTACATCAGCAGTCCCCCCGCCAAAAGCACAGCCACCACGGAAGCATGTTCCACAAAAAGCTGGGCCATCAGCCCTAAAACGAAGATCAGCCCACAGCAAAAAAGCTTTCCCGCCGCAGATATCTGCCCATCACAGCGTCTGGCCAGTAAAAGCACTGCCAGACCCAGCCAGACCGGCGGCACATAGTTGCCAAAGCCGCTGCTCCACGCGTAGACCTGAGCAAACATTGAAGGCCGTATCAAAACAAAAAGCAGGAAGGACAGGAGAAATGCTCCCGCACTTTTCAGTCCCAGCAGCGCAGGCAGCATAAAAACCAGGCCGGATATCAAAAGCGCCTTCACCGCAGCCGCAGCAAGGGGCTTTCCCGCCAGTGTGACCATGCTCAGGTTTCCCAGCAGCCGTCCGTTGCCGTAGGCAAGGCAGTAGCGCAGAAGCTCGCCCGGGCCGGTATAGACCCTGCGGGCATGCTCAAGGTCATCTGAGCACAAAGGTGCACAAAGCATTATTATAAAGAAGAAAGCGGTGCAGGCCAGAAA
The DNA here is from genome assembly GCA_017398685.1 of Oscillospiraceae bacterium. Taxonomy (GTDB): domain Bacteria; phylum Bacillota; class Clostridia; order Oscillospirales; family Oscillospiraceae; genus Limivicinus. The sequence continues at coordinate 21,525 of JAFQFH010000026.1, read as the reverse complement.
AAGTCCCGCAGTAACAAGCCGCTGTTTCTTGCTTTTTTCCAGAGTGTTCATACCGAGTCCTCCATTTGCTGTGTCAGCTACAATATACTACCTCCTGTGACAAAAGGCAAGCTTCCGGAGTTTATGTACCCTTGCGCCGGACAGGGCAGCCTTGTATTTTACTGTCCTGCATGGTAAAATACCTGAAAATACACCCGGCTTTTTATGCTCAGACTGTATTTTGGGGGAGGGATAGATATCAGGGACGAACGCATCGGCGTTTCCTTTATGGACAGGGCGCTCACGCTGCTGTGGGGACTTTGCTGCAGCGCACTTATGCTGCTCATCATGTTTTTTAATCATGCAAACTATGCCTCCAAAGGCGACTTTTACAATCAGTGGGCGCTTATTTTTTCAGGATTGCTGCTGATTATTCTGATATACCTTCTGCTGCGGCGTATAGGCCCCGCCTTTCCTGTGCGCAGTTTTGTTCTGGTGTCCGGGCTTTTGTTCCTCGGCCTTCAGATATGCATGGTCATGGCCTATTGGTTCCAGACCGGCTGGGACTCGGGTGCGATTATATATCTTGCCAAGGAGCTGGCTCTGGGCCTGCCGCTGGAGGCCTATCCCATTTCCCGCTATCCAAACAACAGCCTGATAACCGTTTTCTACTGCCAGTTTTATGAGCTTGCGCTCAAATACGGCCTTGGTGAATGGACCGCTTACAAATACATTCTGGCCTTCCAGTGTTTTCTGTCCTTCGCCACTGCCCAGCTCACCTTCTATGGGGCAAAGATGATCACAGAGGACAACAGGCTCGCCCTTCTGGCATACGCGGTGTTTCAGCTGCTCATCGGCCTTTCCCCATGGGTGTCCATCCCCTACTCCGACGCCCTGACTCTGCCCTTTCCCATTCTCATACTGGTTTTGTATCTATGGCACCGGCGCAGAAGCTGCCTGCCTTTGTTTGCGCTCATGGGCTTTGTTGCCTACATGGGCTATAATATAAAGCCCACGGTAATGATAGTTTTCATTGCCATCTGCATTTACGAGCTTCTTGACCTTTTACGCTGCAAAAAGCTTCTGCCCACCCTGGGCCTTGTGCTCTCCTGCGCTTTGGGTCTGGCTCTGGGGATGCTGACGTACTCGGGCATAATCTCCTCTTCCGGCATCGTGATAGATGAGGAACAAACCTATGGCGCGTCCCATTTTCTGAATATGGCACTCAACGAGGAGACAATGGGCGTATACAGCGAAGACGATGTCCATTTTTCCGAATCCTTCGCCACCGCCGAGGAGCGCAGCAAAGCAAATCTTGAATCGGCAAAAGCCCGCCTTGAGGATATGGGGCTGAGCGGTCTTATACTGCACCTTTCCAGAAAAATGCTTTCCACCTATAATGACGGCACCTTTTCCTGGGCCCGGGAGGGATTTTTCGTTGTGCGTATCCCCGAGCCGCCGGATCAGATATTCTCGCCGCTTATAAGGAGCATTTACCATGGAAACGGCCGCTTCAACCGTCTGTTTCTGAATTTTGAGCATGCTTTGTGGCTTGCGGTTTTCCTTTTGTCCGGTTTTGCCGCCATGTCAGGCAAGGGCCGGAAGTTTTCCGTGCCCGCCCTTGCCCTTCTGGGACTGGTGCTGTACTTTATGCTCTTTGAATCCAGAGGCCGCTACGTGTACATATATGCACCCATCTACATTCTTATGGCGGTGCTGGGGCTTCAGGCCCTGAGCACACGGTTACAGAAGTCTCAGTGAGCTGCATAGCCCCAATTTGCCGGAAGGAGAGGGCCGTAATGAAAAAATTTCTGATGTATATAGCCGCATTTTTGTGTCTTTGCACTGTATCCCCGGGCGAGGCTCTGGCCGTCGAACGGCAGGATGTGGATCCTGCAATAGTGGCGGGCTGCTGGGGCTGTATTGAAGAGGGCGACTATGTGCTTGATCTGAATCCCGACCAAAGCTTCACCGGCTACTTTGACGGAGAAGCGGTGAGCGGTCAGTGGCAGCTGGAGTCTCCTTATCCGGACGGCAAAACCTGCACGCTTCCTCTGCATCTCAGTTTTGATGAGCCGGGTGATAAGGACAGTATCCTTGCTCTCGCGGAAGGTCTTGATCCTGAAAAAAGCATCATTGAGCAAACCTCCCTCCTGGTGTTTGAGCTTGACGACCGGCAGAAGGAGCTTCACTTCTCTTTCTGCAGCAGCGGCTACTACGCAGCCGTGGAAGATGCTCTTGCCCTCAGCGGAGAGTGGATATCCAGCAATCTGGACTACTCCAACTGGTATACCGGCGAGGAGCATTCCACGCCCACTACGGACTACTCCGTCAGCTTTGGTGAGGGTAACAGCGTCCACGCTGTGCTGATGGACGGGGAAATCACCGGCAGATGGGAGCTGAGTGAGGTAGTTATGGACATGGGCTATGCCAACGTCCTCTATGATGTTTACACCGGCAGTTCCAACCCGGCCTTCCATTTCCAGATGCTGCATGACACGGTGCTTCTCCATACGGGCGATTACAGCTATACAATGCTGCAAATGGATGAACAGGCCATGGCTGAATTTAATAGGTCCATAGAAATGCACAGCAGCGCCCCCTTGGGTCATTGGCCCTCCATCAGCATGAACACAACAGATTTTTCCTCCTACGAGGCAGTATCCAAGGAGACACGCACAGATGTCTTCTCCATCACCTTCAATGAGGACGGAACCGTCCACGCCCTGCTGGACAGAGAATATACCGGCACATGGGCCCCATTGCGGATAAGCAGGCAATCCAACGATCTTGTACAGTATTCCTACGACCTGCAGTTTGATGGCGTAGCCGAGGACACTCCCTTCTATTGTTACCTTGCTACTGAGAACAGCGGCCGGGGTAAGCTGTATGTAAGTACGTCATCTGCGGACGGCACTGTGGAAACCATATACGTCTTTAGTCAGTCTGACGACACTGCTTCCGCCGACGGAGCCCAGATAGCGGGCTACTGGAAGCCGGAGAAAGCGCTGTGGTACAACGATGCCGCAAAGGAGTTTGAACCCCAGGACTTTGACGCCGACATGTATGTTGATGCCTGTGAGAACGGTACTTTCAGGGCCAATTTCCCCCTGCCTTTCACCGGCACATGGTCCTATGACGGCACAAACAGCCATTCTCACTATCTGTACAGTCTGACTGCGGAAAACGGTATAGCCAGCAGCTTTGTCCTTGACGGCGAGACCCTGATAGGCTGGTACGACAAGGACGGCAGGAGCATAAGCGTGTATTTTGAAAAGGGCGAGGCCCCCGAGGGCTTTGAGTTTGCTCAGGCCGCAGCTCCCTCAGAGGCCGCGACCGATGACGGCGGCGCTGAGCAGGCCGGGAGCGGTGAGGATATTCCTCTTGAGGAAAAGCTCATCGGCAGCTGGACTGCAAGGGATGCCCTCATTGCTATGGAAGAAGTCAAGCTTTCCGAGTTTGAGTACAGGCATTTTGTATTCAGCGCCGACGGCAGCTTTGAGTATGCGGAAAACGGCGGCAAAAGCTTTTGCGGCACATGGACTGTCATCCATGATGATTTGCCTGACAGCCTTGGCCTCGACCTTGCAGCCTACGGACTTGACGACTTTGTATCCGTAAAGGTAGCGCTTACGCTGGATGATGGCAGCGCCATGGAGCTCAGTCTCTCTGAGGACAATGGGGAAGACCGCCTTGCTCCCTTGATGCTGACCCTTACCGAGGGCAATGCTTTCACCGGCAGTTTCTATTACTTCACAAAAAACTGAGTCTTACCTTTTTTCTGAAAAGGAAAAGCGGGACAGATGGATTTATTCCTCTCTGTCCCGCTTGATTATTTTTTTGCCTGAAGGCACAGTGCCTTGTGCTCCTCCAGCGCCTGCATATACTCCCGGCAATCCTCGTGCCAGTCCTCAAAGCGACTGTCCCGGGATCTGTCCGGCAGTTCATAGTTTTCCGAAAGGTATTTGCCGTAAAATTCGCTGACCTTTTCCGAACCGAGGGCGTTCAGGTGCACCCGGTCGGCCAGATCCTCCGTAAAGTCAAAGTCCATTTCCTCCAGATACCACAGAGTGTTCAGATAGTCCACGCCGTGTTCCTCTGCAAGTCTGGCAACGGAATTGTATCTGCCCTGAAGCTCAGCAGCAGAGACATTTTCGTGTATGTCCGCATCTGCCCGGTAGGGTGCAACTGTAAGCAGGAGCTTTGTCTGCGTATCTTCACAAAGGTCTATCAGTTTTTCCAGATATTCCTCCACAACAGGCGGAAGCTCCGAAAGCTTTTCCGGCTCCAGCGGTGTGAACGGTTCCGGCTGGGAGCTTATGAGGTCTGCTGAAAACTGGTACTTTTCGTTTACCTTGAGGCTGTAATTGTAGTCCTTCTCCTCCAGCTGCTTCCATCTGCCATGGTAAAAGGTATAGGGCAGATAGAAGGCCTCCCGCCCCTCTTCCAGCAGGGAATTTATGGCCTCGACTTTTGTCGGGGAAAGGGGGAGGCCGTCCAGCGCCTCATGGACCCAGGACTCCGCAAAATATTTCTCTCCCCCGTTTATGGCAAAAAGATCCAGAACCACAAGCTCCGGGCTATGTCTTTTGATCATTTCCTTTATCACGTAATAGCTCGTGGGGACGGACTGGGATGCGCTGGCAGTGTTGCAGGAGGCGATACCGTACTGGGCAAAGAGCTGGGCAGGGTGAACGGCCAGCTGCATATGGCTGGAGCCTGCAAAAATAACATCATAGCTTTCATCCGGCTGCTCTGCCAGAATGGGCACCGCATTGCTCAGGCTGCTGCCACGCAGGGCATCGCCCGTGTAATCGTAAATGCAAAGAAACAGCAGCACAAAAAGCAATATTTTCGCTGCGGAAGGGATGATTTTTTTGATTTTGCTCATAGTCTTATCCTCCCGCTCAGAACTGGAAATATATAAACTGCGCTGCGTCAAACAGTGCGCCGTAAACGCCGAAAATCAGCACCGAAAATATCGCCGCCAGATAAACGGTATAGCGGAACCAGAGCCCTTGCCCGGAAAACCACTGTCGCAGCTGCATACCCTTGTATTTTGCCACGCTTACAAGCAGCAGCACAAGCAAGGACGCAAAAAGCACGAACATATCCGCTGCATCCAGCCCCAGGGCAAAGAGGGTGCCGTCGGTAAATATCCAGGGGTTGAACTCGGAGAACATCCTGCGTATAAGGATAAGGGCTTCTCCTGTACCGTTTGCCCGGAAAAAGATCCATGAAAAGCAGGTGAGCGCAAAAGTGGTAAGCACACTCAGAAGCTTTGAGCTGAAAGTCTCCCGCCCGCCGGAAAGCCTTGCGCGCAGCTTTGTGCGTACAGGGGCTGTTATCTCGCCGACGACCTGATAAAGGCCGTTCAGCCCGCCCCATATCACAAAATTCCAGCTGGCGCCGTGCCAGAGTCCGCTGACAAGAAACACTATCATCAGGTTTATGTACTTTCGCACTCTGCCCTTGCGGTTGCCGCCCAGAGGTATATACAGATAGTCCCTGAACCATGTGGACAAAGAAATATGCCATCTGCGCCAGAACTCCGAAACGGAGCGGGAAAAGTAGGGCGTATCGAAGTTTTTCATCAGCCGGAAGCCCATGACCTCCGCTGCGCCTATGGCAATGTTTGAATAGCTGGCAAAGTCGCAGTATATCTGGAAAGCAAAGAGCACGGTTGCCAGCACCACCACAAGGCCGCTGCTGGAGGCCGCCTCCGGTGAATTGTACACCGCGTTCACCACATAGGCCGCCCGGTCCGCAATCACCATCTTCTGGAAATATCCCCAGAGCATAAGCTGCAGGCCCCGGACCACCCGCTTGCCGTCAAAGCTGTGTTTTTCATGTACCTGGCTGAGAAGGTTTGAGGAGCGCTCGATAGGCCCTGCCACAAGCTGGGGGAAGAAGGAGACGAAAAGGGCGTATTTGAGAAAATTCCGCTCCACCTTCACATGGTTTCTGTAAACATCCATGGTGTAGCTGAGGGCCTGAAAGGTGTAGAAGGATATGCCCACCGGCAAAAGTATGCCCAGACGCGGGGTGATAAGCTGAAGGCCCACCGCCTCCAGAACCCTGTTTATATTGATAACAGCAAAGTAATAGTATTTGAACATAAAGAGGATGGCCAGATTGCTTATGAAGCTCAGCGCCACCCAGAGCTTTTTCCGCCCCTCTTTTCCCTTGCTTGCGGCTCGGGATATCATATAGCCGGAGGCGAAGGTGATACAGGTGGATGTGAGCATAAGAAGGGCATACTGGGGGTTCCAGCACATATAGAAGTAGTAGCTGGCCGCAAGCAGCCAAAGATATCTTACTTTGTGCGGAATGAGAAAATATACCAGACTTACAATGGGAAAAAACACAATGAAGTCTATGGAGTTAAAAAGCATTTCAGTGCTCCTTGATTTTTATGCAGATTTCTGCGCAACAGTATACTATTGCTTCAGCAAAATTTCAATAATCTTGCATATACGGAAAACGCAAAAACATGCTGCAAGCCCAAGGCAAGCAGCATGTTTCTTTTATTCATTTTTCTCCCGCAAGATCAGTCGTCCATTTCCTCAAATGCGGCAAGGCCCTTTTTCTTTTCGGCCTTCACGTCGCCGTGGCGGACAAAGAGCATGGTCACAAAGCTGCAAGCCACAAAGAAAGCGCCGTAGGGGAACAAAACCTGATAGCTTATATGGCGCATGAGGGTACCGGCCAGCATGGGGGTGAGCACCTGAGCGGTCATGGAGGCGGTGTAGTAGTAGCCGGTAAACTTGCCGATGTCGCTGCCCTTGCACATTTCGACCACCATGGGCAGGGAGTTTACGTTGATGGAGGCCCATGCAAGGCCCACCAGAGCAAAGACCACGTAGAGAACAGGCTGGATCTCGCTCTTGCCGTGGGTGAGCAGGAAACCCACCACAAAGCAGGCTGTCAGCAGGCACACGCCAAAGCGTATCATGCTCTTGCGGCCGAACTTTGAAGCCAGGGAGCCGATGGGGATGTAGGAGACGATTGCACCGGCAGTGCCCACCAGAAGGCAGGTGGATGCGCCGCCAAGACCCTCGCCCATAACAACGCTCACGTAGGTTGTAAACCATGTGGTGACGCCGTTGTAGCCTGCAAACCAGAAGGCTATGGACAAAAGCAGGAAGGCCAGGGACTTCTTTACGGGCTTGGGCAGCACTTCGTTGCCTGTGCCGTCGTCCTTTGAAAGATTCCACTCCGGGTGCTCGGCCTCAAGGGCCTTGTTCTCAGCGGTGAGCTTGGGTTCCTTGATGGTGATGAAGAGCACGGCAACCGCCACGAACATGATGGAGCTGACCACGATGAACAGGGGCTGGTAGTTTACATGGGCAAGGCCTTCCACCTTGGAGGTGGGGTACATGACAGCGGCCACGCCCAGATAGATGATGCCGCCTACAGCGCCCATCAGGTTTATGATGGCGTTGCCCTTGGAGCGCAGGGGCTTGGGGGTAACGTCGGGCATGAGTGCCACGGCGGGAGAGCGGTAGGTACCCATGGCGATGAGCAGAAGGCCCAGAACGATAACAAAGGAGGCCAGCTTGAAGGGCGAGGGGTCGTTGGCATAGCTGTTGTCAATAATGGGCAGGATATTTATAAGGATAACCGCGCAGCCTGTGCCAAAGAGCACGAAGGGCATGCGCTTGCCTATTCTGGTGTTGGTTTTGTCGGAGATGCCGCCGAAAAGGGGCAGCAGGAACAGCGCCAGAATATTGTCAGCCGCCATGATGGCGCCGGATATAGTCTCGTTGAGGTGGAAGGTGTTTGTCAGAAGCAGAGGGACAATGCTGTCGTACATCTGCCAGAAAGCGCTGATGGAGAGAAAGGCAAGGCCCACCAGGACCGTGCGCTTGTTGTTGAGCTTCATTTTCTTACCTCCGTGTTTTTGCATCCAGATGATTTTACTATGCACAGCATATTTTTACAAGGGATAAATTGACGCGGAGCCTTATATGGTGTTAAAATGATGCAAAATCGTTTTCCGCTTCCGGAGGATAAAAAAGTGAAAAAGTGTACTGTTCTTGCTCTGGGCGCTGCCGCTGCCGCCCTTGCCATACCCGCTGTGATGCTTGCTCCCGGCAGAGCGCCCCGCAGCCAGAAAGCTCCCTTCATCGGCCTTAACTGCGCCCATCGCGGCCTGCACAGCAGAGATAAGTCCGTGCCTGAAAACTCTCTTGAGGCCTTCCGCCGGGCCGCCGACACCGGCTACGGCATAGAGCTGGACGTTCAGCTTTCAAGGGACGGTCAGGTGGTGGTATTCCACGACGATACCCTCAAGCGCGTCTGCGGCGTGGACGCAAGGGTGGACGAGCTGGACTATGATGAGCTTGAAAAGCTCTCCCTCTGCGGCACAGAGCATCGCATCCCCCTCTTTACCCAGGTTCTGAAACTCATTGACGGCAGGTCAAACCTTATAGTTGAGCTCAAGGGCGGCCGCCGCAACGATGAGCTTTGCGAAAAAGTGAGGAACATTCTGGACTACTATGACGGCATTTTCTGCGTGGAAAGCTTTCATCCGGGTATAGTCCGCTGGTTTAAAAAGCACGCGCCCGACTATCTGCGCGGCCAATTGGCCATGCCCGAAGAGGACTATGCCGAAAGTCTCAGCCCCGTGCTGAAATTCCTTCTGGCCCACGGCTTTACAAACCTTATCGCCAGACCCCACTTCATCGCCTACAAGATAGGCCCCCGCCCCTTAAGCATCCGTTTTGCCGAGCTTATGGGCGCAATGAAGGTGGGCTGGACCTCACACGACAAAAAAAGCGAAAGAGGCCGCCACTGCGTCATATTCGAGTTTTACACCCCATCCGTCAGATATAAGTGAAAAAAAGGAGCTGTTCTTTGGAACAGCTCCTTTGATATTTTACATGTTATCGTTTCCGCCTCAGATCTGGCCGATGACCACTTCGCCGTCGATGATGACGGCCTTTATCTCAAGATTTTCATCCAGAAGCAGCATGTCGGCAGCCTTGCCGATATCCAGAGAGCCGATGCTGTCAAACTCGCCGATGGCCTTGGCGGGGGCCTCGGTCATGGCCTTTATGGCGCTCTCCAGACTCATGCCGTAGCTGACCACATTTTTAAGCTCCTCATGGAGATTGCTGGAGGAGCCTGCGATGGTGCCGTCCAGAAGAGTGGCCTTGCCGTCGGTGACCACGATCTCCTGACCGGCCAGATCGTAATGTCCGTCGGAGAGCCCGGCGCAGCGGAGAGAGTCGCTTATTATAACAAGCTTATCGCCAAACATTCTGTGCATACCCATGATGACTGCCGGGTGGATGTGCAGACCGTCGCAGATAAGCTCCACATTGGCGCCGGCAGTCAAGGCTGCGCCCACAAGGCCGGGCTTTCTGTGGTGGAGAGGCTCCATGCCGTTGAAAAGGTGGGTGACATGGGTGGCGCCCGCCTCAAAGCCGGCCATGGCCTCCTCGTAAGAGGCGGTGCTGTGACCCAGGGAGACGGTGCAGACCTTGGAGGCCTCGCGGATAAAGTCCAGTGCGCCCTCGATTTCGGGGGCGACAGTGATGATGCGTACTTTCCCGCCGCTTATCTCGTTAAGCTCGCGGAACATTTCGATATTGGGGGCCTGAAGATTGAAGGCAGCCTGTGCGCCGCGCTTTTTGTAGGAGAGGAAAGGCCCTTCCAGATGCACGCCTGCGATCTTGGCCTGTGCGCCTTCACGCTCATAGCCGCTCACATTGGCCATGGCCTTTTTCAGGGTGTCCCTTGCGGCGGTCATGGTGGTGAAAAGGAAGCTGGTAACGCCGTGGGATGCGTAGTGGGCAGCCATGGCGGGGATATCCTTGGCTTCCACGTCAGTGCCGTCATAGCCCAGTGCACCGTGGGTGTGTACATCGATAAAGCCGGGCACAAGGTACATGCCCTTTGCGTCAAGGCCCTCGCCCTCAGCGCCAAAAGCCTCTATCTTCTTTCCGAAGCTGAGAGAGCCTTCTTCAAACTTACCGTTGCGGTAGATTTTTGCATTCTTTATAAGCATAGGATTGCCTCCTTGGAAATATAAGTGTTTTGTTTTGCAACTGTAGGATATCACGATTTTACTGTCTGAGTCAACAAGGCATGGTAACTTTGTCACAAAGAGCCGCAGGTAAAATCAATTCCAACCCGGATAGAAAAAATTTCACAGAAAAAACACTTTAAGTTTCAGGAATATTATAGTATGATATAATTGAGGGGATATAGGAAACAAGCACAAACGCCCCTTGTTTCACTGAGAAATTTCAAAGGGAGAGAAATCTATGACATACGAAAAGATACGGCAGGATGAGGCCATAAAAGCCTATATCCGCCATGCGGACGCTTCTCTCACGGCACTGGGCTATACCGAGCACAGCTTTGCTCATGTAGGCTTCTGCGCGGAGACGGCAGGCCGGATCCTTGAAACGCTGAGTTTTCCTGCCCGCACCGTGGAGCTTGCCAAAATCGCAGGCTACCTTCACGACATCGGCAATCTTGTAAACCGGGTGGAACACAGCCAGACCGGCGCCATCATGGCCTTCAGGCTTCTGGACGAGCGGGGCTTTGAGCCGGACGAGGTGGCCATTGTAGCTACCGCCATCGGCAACCACGATGAGGGCACCGGCGTACCCGTCAACGATGTGGCGGCAGCCCTTATCCTTGCGGATAAGTGCGATGTGCGCCGCAGCCGCGTCAGATCAAAGGACTTTGCCACCTTCGACATCCACGACAGGGTAAACTACTCCGTTACAGCCTCCAGCCTCAGCATAGACAAGGACAGCTCCACCGCCCTGCTGGAGCTGAGTATAGACACTCAGGTCTGCGCCATTATGGACTATTTTGAGATTTTCATGGGCCGCATGCTCATGTGCCGGAAGGCCGCCCACCGTCTGGGGCTGAAATTTGCACTGGTGGTCAACGGACAGGAGATAATGTAAAACCCGCCAATAAGGTGAAAGGAAACAGTATATGGACATTTTCAGTGTTCTGAGTATGATATGGGGTCTCAGCCTTTTCCTCTTCGGTATGACCGTCATGGGCGAGGCGCTGGAGAGAAGGGCCGGCAGCAGTCTGCGCTCTCTCCTTGGCAAAATGACCGGCAGCAAGCTGGCGGGCTTTCTCACCGGTATGGGCATCACCGCCATTATCCAGAGTTCCTCTGCTACCACGGTCATGGTGGTGGGCTTTGTAAACTCCGGCATCATGAGCCTCAAGCAGGCCATAAACGTTATTATGGGCGCAAACGTGGGCACCACTGTCACCGCCTGGATTCTGAGCCTTTCCGGCATTGACAGCGGCTCTTTCTTCGTAAAGCTTTTCAAGCCCAGCTCCTTTACGCCCCTTCTGGCGCTGTGGGGCGTTGTGTACCTGATGTTCAGCAAAAACTCCAAAAAGAAGGACACGGCCCTGGTGCTTCTGGGCTTTGCCACACTGATGTTCGGTATGGACGCCATGAGCGACTCTGTGTCCGGGCTTAAGGATGTGCCCGCATTCACGCAGATGTTCGTGCTTTTCAAGGAGCCTGTGCTGGGTGTTATAGCCGGCGCTGTACTCACTGCCGTTATTCAGTCCAGCTCCGCTTCCGTAGGTATTTTGCAGGCTCTGGCCGTCACCGGGCAGGTCAGCTACGGTGCCGCCATCCCAATAATCATGGGTCAGAACGTGGGTACCTGTGTCACGGCGCTTATCTCCTCCGTGGGCACCACCAAAAACGCCCGCCGTGCCGCCTCCGTGCATCTGGCCTTCAACGTTATCGGCACTATTATCTGCCTTGTGCTCTTCTACATAGTGCGCGCTATGGTACAGCCCGCTTTTCTGAACGAAAGCGCCACCATGCTTGGCATCGCCGTGAGCCACTCCGTATTCAACGTGCTTTGTACCGCCATGCTCTTCCCCATGTCCGGTCTGCTTGAAAAGCTTGTGGTCAGGCTCATCCCCGACGACCAGGTCAAGGAAGAGTTTGTCATGCTGGACGAGCGCCTTCTGGCCACGCCTCCCCTTGCGCTGGAGCGCTGCCACAATGTGGCCTACGACATGGCTGTCTGCGCCTTTGACGCTATCAGAAAGGCCATCTCCGCCCTGACCGATTTCAGCGACGAGCTTGCCGAAGATGTGCGCAAGAGCGAAAGCACCGCAGACCGCTATGAGGACGCGCTGGGCTCCTTCCTTGTGGAGCTGAGCACCAAGCGCATAAGCGGGGCTGACAGTATAGAGGCTGCAAAGCTTCTCAAGCTCATAGGCGACTTTGAGCGTGTGTCCGACCATGCGGTGAACATAGTGGAGTCTGCCGAGGAGCTTCGCGAGAAGGAGATAGTGTTCAGCGAGGACGCCAGAGAAGAGCTCCGTGTTCTTCTTGACGCTGTAAGCGAGATTATGGATCTGGCCCAGAACGCATTTTTGAAAAACGACATTGCCCTTGCCATGCAGGTTGAGCCTCTCGAGCAGGTAGTGGATGACCTTAAGGACAGGATGCGAAACAATCACATCCTCCGTCTCCAGCAGGGCAAGTGCAGCATCGGCGCAGGCTTTGTCTGGTCTGACCTTCTCACAAACCTTGAGCGTGTCTCCGACCACTGCTCCAATATTGCAGGCAGCGTCATCGAGGCCGGCCATGCGGACATGAACTACCACGAGCTTTTGCGTGCAAACCGCAGCGACGGCGTGGAGTTCCGCAGAGGCTACGAGGCCTACAGCAAAAAATACTCTCTTCCGGAAACAAAATAAGGAAATTACCAGCAAAAAGCTCTCTTTTCTCAAAGAAAAGAGAGCTTTTTTGCATATTCAATTAATTTTATCTCAGTCTTTCAAAGCCGTCCTGAGGAGTTTCTTCCTCCTCCTTTTCGCGGCGAAGGAGATTTGCGACCATGATCCAGGTGTACATCAAAAGCATGGCGGCGGAAGCGCCGTACATAAGCTGCATACCCATGTAGCGCTCATCGGCAATGACAAGGATGCACATTGCACAGCCCATCATGCAGAAGAAAAGGCTGCGCCAGGGATTGGGGCTGCCGAAGGAGAAGCCTGCAATGTGATAAAAGGCGTTGATGGCGATAATGTGGGTAATGATCTCGGGAGCGTAGGCCCAGAGGACGCTGTTGATGGCGTTTATCTTGTAGGTAGTCACAAGCCACATGCAGAGCATAAGGATGGGCCAGAACGCGCAGAAGCAGGAGAGCTTGGGCACGGCGGCATGGGGCTTGTTGGCGGAGGTGAGATGCAGCGGGAACAAAAGGCCGTTTATTATAGCCATACCTGCCAGTATCTGCAAAAACTCGGCATTTTTATCCGTTTCTGCGGAGATGAGCAGCATCACGCCGCCCACGCTCATCACAAAACCGATAAGCCAGCGCAAAACCGTGTAGATAACATGCTCGTTGCGCAAAGCCTCGTAAAAATTCCCCGGCAGATAGTAGCGCTCCAGCCTCAGCTTGTCCACAAAGCGCAAAAACATAAAAGCCGCAGCAAGGCAGAACAGGGGCAGGGCAAAGTTGAAGAAGCTTTTGTCCACCAGCCCTTCCTCGTTGAAGGCCATCATTACCTGCAGCCAGCGCATAAATACGCCGAAGGCGCCTGCGCCCGCCACATAGCAGCAGATCTCAAGCGCTCTTTTACGCATGAGATATTTTTCCATTGTAAGATCTTTTTCAGGCATAATTTCTATCCCGTTTCATTAAAATATTAGCAAGAAGTTCTCTGCCGGAAAGGCAGACGCTCTTAGTATTTTAAACTTAAAACCATATCCCGTCAAGTATGGAGGAAATATGCTGAGAAAAACGCTGATAATCTCGTATGCTGTGCTGTTTCTGGCCTTTACCGCGCCCTTTGCATTCTCGCTTGTCCGCTCGCTCCAGGCAAAGTCGGAGCCGGAAGAGGCCCTTGTGCAAACGGAGCAGACCCGGTACATCCGCCTTAAGGACGGGGACAATGTTACGGACATGGACATGCACAGCTATCTTGTGGGCGTGGTGGCGGCGGAGATGCCAGCCCTTTTTCCCGCCGAGGCACTGAAGGCCCAGGCCGTAGCCGCAAGGACCTATGCCATGTACTGCACCGGGCTCAGCCGGCACGAAAATGCCGACATCTGCTCATACAGCGGCTGCTGTCAGGCCTGGATGAGCGACGAGGCGCTCAAAGAACGCTGGGGCGCAGACTACGGAAAATACCGCGCCATGGTCAGCGCCGCCGTCACAGCCAGCGCCGGGGAGTATCTGAGCTATCAGGGGCAGCCGGTGCTGGCTGCCTTCCACTCCTCCTCTGCCGGGGCCACCGAGAACAGCTCCCAGATATGGAACCCGACCCCATACCTCATCTCCGTACCCAGCCCCGAGACTGCGGAAAACCTGCCCCAGCTCATAAGCCAGGTCCGGGTGGCCGCTCTGGATCTGCGTGATGCCATACTCTCGGAATACCCGCAGGCGGATCTCAGCGGTGCGCCGGAGAGCTGGCTGGGCCGGACAAGGGAAAGCGCTTCCGGCCGGGTGGACAGCCTTGACATAGGCGGTGTGAGCGTGGCGGGGACAAGGCTTCGCCAGCTCTTCTCCCTGCGCTCTACGGATTTTCAGCTTTCCTATGACGGCACAGACTTCGTCTTCACCGTAGCCGGTTACGGTCACGGCGTGGGCATGAGCCAGTACGGAGCCAAGCTCATGGCGGAGGCGGGCGCCGGTTATGAGAGCATTTTATCCCACTATTATCCCGGAACCTCGCTTTTGCACTTTTCGTAAACGCAAAACCGATAGCGCACGCCGTTCTCATCCTGCCAGGGGCCTTCCTCTGTGCAGCGCCAGTCCGGATTTCTGTCCAGATTGGGGAAGAAGGCCGTGCACTCGGGCTGGGCGTCTATCTGGGTAATATATACCCGCTCAAGATGGGGGAAAAACTGCATATACACAGTGGCGCCACCCACCACGAAGACCTTTTCGTGCTCCTTTGCCTTTTCTAAGGCCGTAGGCACATCCTTTGCCACAAAGGCGCCCTCGATTTCCACCGGACGGCGGGTCATAACGATATTGAAGCGGCCTTTCAGGGGCTTGCCGCCGGGAAAGTCCGCAAGGGTGCTGCGGCCCACGATTATTGCCGCGCCCTCGGTCTTCTGTCGGAAAAATGCCCTGTCCGCATGCAGCACCAGAGGCTGCGTACCCTCTGCGCCAATGCCCCAATCGGAATATACCGCGACTATTGCTTCCATATAAACATCCTTTCGTTCCCAAAGCCCCGCTGCCGTGCAGGGGCCGGAATTTCGCCTGAAAACTCAGGACATTCGCCTTTTTCAAGTTCGTGACAGTATAGCACAGGAACAAGGGGAAAAGCAACCGAATAATATGAATTTGTGGAGGTGGTGCAGGTGAAATTTGCCCTTGTGGGAGGCGATATGCGCGCGGCGGAACTGGGCAGACTCCTCAGCGAAGACGGACACCGGGTGCTTTGCTTTGCCCTTGAAAAACTGAGTCTTCCGGCAAGCCTTGTGCGCTCGGGCTGTCTGCAAAGCTGTATATACGGGGCGGACTGTGTGGTGCTGCCCTGTCCGACGGAGAGTGCGGGCCTTGTCAGCACGCCCTTTTCCGACAATGTGCTGAGAACTCAGGAGGTCATTTCGGCCCTCTGGCCCCATCAGCTTTTGTGCGGGGGAAAGTTTTCCGACGAGAGCGCGGCGCTCATACAGCGCGCGGGAGTAAAGGCGGAGGATCTGCTGCGCCGCAGCGACTTTGTGGCAGGGAACGCGGCCATAACTGCGGAGGGGGCTCTGGGTCTGCTGCTTGAAAACAGCCGGCGCACGGCTCAGGGCGCAAATGTTCTTATATGCGGCTGGGGGCGGATAGGCAAGCTACTGGCGGCAAAGCTGAGGGCTCTGGGGGCTTATGTGACAGTGGCGGTGCGCAAGGCGGAGGATCTGGCTATGGCACGGGCCTTCGGACTTGGGGCTTTGGAGTTTTCAAGGCTTGAAGCGGAGGCAGGCGGCTTTGACTGGGTGGTGAATACGGTGCCCGGCCGGGTCATTTCCGACGCTGCCCTTTGCATGATGGGGGATGATACGCTGCTTCTGGAGCTGGCCTCCGCCCCCGGTGGCTTTGACGCAAAGCTTGCGGAAAATATCGGGCTGAGCGCGGTGGCCGCACCGGGTCTGCCCGGAAAGAGCGCGCCTTTGAGCGCGGCCATGCTGATGAAAGAGATCATATACAAAATAATAAATGAGCAGGAGGAACGGGGATGAAGGAGAAGAGAATACTGGGGCTGGCGCTTTGCGGTTCCTACTGTACATACGAAAAGCTTTTTGAAGCGGCTGAAAAGCTCAGGGAGAGCTATGAGCTTGTTCCCATCATGAGCGAGACTGCCGCCGCCACCGACAGCCGTTTCGGTACGGCAGCGGAGCACATGGATAGACTGGAAGCGCTGTGCGGCAGGGCCGTGATAAAAAGCATCCGGGAGGCTGAACCGCTGGGTCCGAAGCTTAAGCTGGATGCGCTTATAATAGCCCCCTGTACCGGCAACACCCTTGCAAAACTGGCCCACGGCATTACTGACAGCGCCGTCACCATGGCGGCAAAGGCGCATCTGAGAAACGGCAGACCCCTTGTCATCGCTTTTTCCACCAACGACGGCCTCTCCGGCTCGGCTGAGAACATAGGCCGGCTCCTGAACCGGAAAAACGTGTACTTTGTGCCCTTCGGGCAGGACGATGCGGTAAATAAGCCCCGCTCCTTGCAGGCGGACTTTAGTCTTCTCGCAGAGACCGCGGAGGCTGCCCTCCGGGGAGAGCAGCTTCAGCCCATTTTGAAGTAAACTTTTTGCAAACAGAAAAAAGGGTGCCTTTACAAGCACCCTTTTTGATATTAAACTTATACTGTCAGTGGACAAGCCTGCGAAGCAGGGGTATTTTCTTAAAAAGAAGGCTCAGAAGCACGCAGACCGCACAGAGAATAAGCGAGCGGAAAACGTTGAAAATATATCCGTCGGCCACATGGAGGTATTCAAACACAGTGGACAGCAGTATCCAGTGGAAATAGTACACGGAAAGGCTCTCCTGACTGACGGTGTTCATTACCCGGCAGAGCTTTCTGCGCCCGGAAAGCCATGCCTCCAGCCGCTGGCAGAGGATAAACACAGCCGCTGCCAGAAAGGCCGCAGGGAGATTTTCGTGGCTTGCGAAGATATTGTCGTAGGTGGCGCCCATAAGTTCGGAGTTGACCCACCACTCAAGATACAGCCCAAGCCCCGACAGCAGCGCCACAGCCAGGCACAGGGGCGTTGAGATCCTATTAAGCTTGTCCTTGTATTTGTGCATAAGCCCGCCCAGTATGAAATAAAACAGCATACAGGAATAAAGCGGGCTGGACATGGGCTGGAACATACGGAAGGCTCCCAGATTTGCGGCGTTGAGCACAGGGATGGCCGGCTGGAAGAGCATCACATCGTCCAGCAGAAAGCAGAATACCAGAAGCATCCCCATAAAGGGCAGCAGCAGCTTTACGCCGTAGCTGCTGTGCTCACACTGGTCGAAGGCCGCCTTCAGAAGCGGGAACCAAACGTAAAGGCAGATGAGCATGGGGATAAACCACAGATGGTGTATGACCGCACCCTCCGCCTCCTGCAAAAGAAGGAAAACGTTCACCATCTTCGTCAGGTTCCATGAGGCAAAGTCCACGCCATTATAAAGCCCTATCAGCACTATGGACACCGCCCGCCAGAAAATATACTGGAGGGAAATGGTGAGAAGGCTTTTGTAATGCTTTTTCAGGTTCAAAGGGCGGTTGAACAGCAGCGCACCGTTGACCATCACGAAAAGAGGCACCGTGCAGGCGTAAAAACCGTAGACAAAGCGGCGGAAAGCCGTGGCAAAACTGATGTTCACCGCAAACTCTATGTCTCCCGCCCATGAATAGTGCAGCGCGCAGAGATTTATTACAGCCAGGAATTTTACCAGATCCAGATAGTGCTGGCGCTTTTTCTGCTCCAAGCAGGACCACCGCCTTTCAAAACTTTTACCATCTTAACAGAAAAATTTTCCTTTGACAATCCTGTGGGCGGAACAAAGTCCGCCGCAGCCCGTCATAAGGACATTAATACACAAATGAAAGGAATGACCGCGATGAAAAGAAGAAATCTTGAGTGCACCGTTCTCATTCTGGCTTTGCTGCTGTCGCTGCTCTCCGTCAGCGCCTTTGCAGCCCCCGACGGGGAAAAAAGCCCCCTTTCAATGGAAAACGTGATAATCAACGACTTTGACAGCACCTATTACAACGACGGCGAAACCGTAATAAATAACTTCGGTACCGTCTACAACAACGGCGGCACCGTCTATAATAACGGCGGCACCGTCTACAACAACGGCGGCACCGTCTACAACAATGGCGGCATCGTCCACAACAACGGCGCCGAGGTCTACAATAACGGCGGTATCGTCCATAATAACGGAGACGGCATCGTCCACGAACCCTGTGACCATGAGCCTGTCGAGCCCTCCGCCGATGAGGGAGAGGCCGCCCCCGCCATGGCCGGGCAGAGCGAAGACCCCGCCGAGGCCGAAGCCCTGCCTGAACAGGAAGAGGATAAGCCTGAGCTTTATCACATAGAGCTGACCGGAGATTACAGCAAGCTTGCCCGGATAGACGGGCTCCTGCTCCAGCCGGACGGCACTTATGCCTTGCCCCCCGACGGCAGAGCTGTGATCCGTGTAAACGAGGGCCTTGAGCTGACCGACGCCATAACCACCGCAGGCCGCTGCACCATGGGCAGCAACGGCGAGGTGGTGCTCTCCGATGTGGACCGAAGCGGCAGACTCACCCTCAAGTTCAAGGCGGAGCCGCCCTATCACAATCTGCCCTCCGGCAGCTACGGCAGCGAGCAGCGGCTGAGTCTGGCCTCGCCCATAGAAGGGTCAAGGATACTCTACACCACCGACGGCACCTCTCCCCTTGAAAACGGCAGGGAATACAAAAAGCCCATCGAGCTTGAGCGAAGCCTGACTGTAAAGGCGGTGCTGGATGTGGAGGGCTCTGTAAAGTGTGATATACTGGAGCTGAACTATCTCTTCCCCGAGCTTGAGGAGCCGGAGTTTGAGGATGAGAGAGAAGGCTATGACAGCATGGGCTTCAGGCCCATCCGCCTTATAAACACCGGCGCGGGTACGGTGAAGGTCAAGAGCGTATCCCTCCACGGTCTGGGCAAGGACTGCTTTGTGCTCAACACCACCAAGGGCGGCAGCGTGGCCTCCGGGCAGATAGACAGCACAAGCTGGAGCATCCGCCCCGCCGACGGCCTTAAGGCCGGGGAATACGAGGCCAATCTGGTGTTTACTCTGGACACCGGCGATCTTCTCATAGAAGAAGTGGAATTTGAAGTGAGAAAGTAAATACAGCAAAAGCCCGGGCAGCTGAAGATGCTGCCCGGGCTTTTTGCGTTTTTTCAGAAAAAGAGAATAGCCATGGCGATGGTAAACTGGGCGCCGTAGTAAAGGCGTAGTTGGCAATGATGTCCACAGGCCGGTCACGTCCCACGCCAAAGTATGTGCCGGAGAGCACAAGGTCGGAAAGGGCAAAAAGCAGCCCGCCAACGCACATCATTGTAAGGCCGGTATTTTCAAAGCCGGCTGCACGGCCAAGAACGAAGGCGATGAGCGCCGTGCCGAAAAGCAGCGGCCCGTAGAGCATGGAGATGCCCTTGAATTTACCGTAGTTGAGCTTCATCAAAGGGCCGGAGAGCACCGTGGCAAAGCCCAGGGCAAGGCTCAGCCCGGCAGTTATCCAGAGCGCGGAGGGTGTGACAAAAGCTTTGAAGTCCAGAAGCATTCCGGATATGAAAAGCACGTGTCCCACCGCAAAGGACACAAAGCCGGAGAAGGTGAAGGGCGTATCGTCATCCGGGTAGATATACTTAAGGTCCAGCCAGATATCACCCAGAATACCGCACACAAGACCGCCCAGCACAAAAAATCCCGCCCGGCTGACATTGGCCCAGAGGGCGCAAAAGCCTACTGCAATAAAAAGCACAGACACAAAGGCCTTGATTATCAGCGCCTTTACAGAGCAGGCGCGCAGCTTTTCCCTCACATAGAAAATAAGGCTTATAACACCAATAAGGCATAAAACCGAACAAATAATCATAACAGCCTCCTTTTGAAATATTGCCGTATTAGTCCGTACCAGTTTACCCTATGTCTGAACACTTTACAAGCTCGGTGTTAAAATTTCGTTAAGAAAAGTTTCAGGCCCAGCCCACCGATTTGAAAACAGACCGGGCAGCAAAATCGGAGGATACTTAAAAAAATTGAAGAACTTCGTCTAAAAGTGAACGAGATTAGACAAGTCCCGAAAAAATGTATAACAAATATACGCATATAAATGAGACAAAATGTTAACATTTCGATTGATTTATTGTCTTCAATCGTTTATAATAGCCTTAGCATTCTGTAAATCAGAAACAGGGAAGAAATAAGATTTCGTCTCTATTCAGAAAAAAGAAAGGAAGCGAAGTATTTGAACGAAAAGTATAATGCCTTGTTTACCCCGTGGAAAATCGGCAATGTGGAAATCAAAAACCGCTTAGTCCAGACCTCCATGGGCGGCACCTCCCTTTTCGGTTGGCTGGAGCCCAACCATTTCGACAAGGAGGCTGCTCACTTCCTGCTTAACCGCGCACAGGACGGCGTTGGCCTTATCCTGCCCGGTATGCAGTGTGTCAAAGACCAGCTTGGTATCCCCGGCAGAAAGTGGCTGTATAAGAACGACCTTATGTTCAAGCAGCTCAAGGAGTACATGGTTGAGTTCCACAAGACCGGTGCAAAGCTGTTTGTTCAGCTGGCTGCCGGTATGGGCCGCTCCATGGCTATCAACGGCTGGATGACCGTTCTGCATAAGAACGACCTGCTCAACAAGATCGCCAGCCCCATCGTTGACGTTAAGTACTGCTGCGCCGCTCCCTCCGAGGTCCCCAACCGCTGGGCAGAGGATGTTACCTCCCGCGCCCTGACCGTTGAGGAAATCAAGGAGATGGTCTACGCCTTCGGCCAGACCGCCAAGAAGCTGCGCGAGGCCGGTGTTGACGGCGTTGAGATCCACGCTGTCCACGAAGGCTACCTGCTTGACCAGTTCACCATGAAAAACTGGAACAAGCGTACCGACCAGTACGGCGGCTCCTTCGAGAACCGCTACCGCTTCCCCGTTGAGATAGTTCAGGAGATCAAGAAGGAAGCCGGCGCTGACTTCCCCGTCTCCCTGCGTTACTCCGTAGTCTCCAAGACCAAGGGTTGGGGCAAGGGCGCAATGCCTTATGAGACCGACTTTGAGGAATGGGGCCGCGACATGGAAGAGTCCGAGAAGGCCATCAAGTACCTTGGTGACATGGGCTACGACATGTTCAACTGCGACAACGGTACTTACGACGCATGGTACTGGGCTCATCCCCCTCAGTACATGCCCCAGAACTGCAACCTGGCAGATGTTCAGCACATCAAGAAGTTCACCGACAAGCCCGTGGTCTGCGCAGGCCGTATGGATCCCGTCAAGGCTGCTGAGGAAATCGCTGCCGGCCGTATTGACGCTGCTGCGTTTGCACGTC
>JAFQFH010000025.1 GCA_017398685.1 Oscillospiraceae bacterium | reverse complement strand
GCAGGCAAATTCGCGATTACTGTGCGTATATCAGTTGATATCAAAAAGCGGTGTGATAAAACACACCGCTTTCCCGCGTATCGCTATATGTATGATCATGCACGCATGGCATCTATGGTTTTTGCTATAAGTTCACGAAGCTCAATGCCCAGCATATCCGCTCCCCTTTGAATAACGTCCCTTGAGCATCCGGCTGCGAACTTTTTATCCTTGAATTTTTTTACCACGGACTTGGCTTCCATGTCAGAAATTCCGGTGGGGCGCATCAGAGCAGCTGCACCTATAAGCCCGGTAAGTTCGTCTATGGCAAAAAGGACCTTTTCCATATATTTGACCGGCTCCACATCGGCGCAAATACCGTAACCGTGGCTGACAACAGCGTGGATCAGTTCCTCGTCCATACCCATCTCATGCAGCATCTCGTTTGCTTTTACGCAGTGCTGCTCAGGATAAAGCTCAAAGTCTATATCATGGAGCATACCGACAGTACGCCAGAAATCAACGTTTTCACTGTCATATTCCTTTGCAAATTCGCCCATTACCTTGGAAACCGTCTCTGCATGCTGAATATGAAAAGCTTCTTTGTTGTACTGCATCAAAATCTCTTTAGCCTGCTCGGGTGTGGGGATATAGCTCATAGTCCTGCCTCCTAAAATTATTTTTCATTTAATATAGCAAGACTCGCATATAAATGCAAGAAAAAATACAGAGCCATACCTTCACTTAGTATGGACTCTGTATTTTTTACGGTTTTACTGTTGCGGAAGGTGCAGCGCTTACTTTAGGCTGAGTGTTGACTTTTGCACCCTCGGTTTCATCAACATTGCTGCTTGGCTTGTTTGTAACGGAAACGCCGTCTTTCTTTTCTTCCCGATCCTCATCGCCGATAATGCCGTCGGTGTCATTAACGTCTCCATCGTCGGCCTTGGGACTTACTTTGGGCATACTGGTGATAACGGGAGTGCTGGTCACTGCCGGTGTGGAAGTTACCTTGATGCCGTCATCTACCATTGTGTCAGCGCAGCCGCACAGGCTTGCCGCGATCACAAGACTCAAAACAATAAAAACAAGATTTCTTTTCATGCTTATCCTCCTTATTATGTGGCATGGATATTATTTGATAGCACGAAAAAAATATTCATCAAACTTTTATTTTCTGCAAGATTGTATCCGGCGCAAAACTGTGTTATTATTTTCATATGAGTGATTTAAAGAAAAACCAAGTTCATACTGTAGACATCCAGGCATATAATTCCGAAGCCATGGGCGTTTGTCGGCTGGACGGACAGGCTGTATTCGTTCCCGGTACGATTGAAGGGGAAAAATGGGAAATAAAGCTTGTCAAGCTTAGCTCAAGCGCAAATTATGCAAGGGCCGAAAATATCCTCTGTGCATCTGATTTGCGCTTTGTGCCAGAATGTCCGCATTTTGCAAAATGCGGCGGCTGTGACACCTGGCATATGAGATATGAGGAGGAGCTGAGATTCAAGCTCTCCAAGGTGAATAACGCCCTTTCACACATAGGGAAGCAGAGCCTTATAGCCGAAGAAATACTAGGGGCAGACTCAGTTTATCATTATCGCAACAAGGGCATTCTTGCCGTTGGAACAGTCGATGGAAGAATTCGCGCCGGTTTTTACCGTCAGAGAAGCCACGAGCTT
>JAFQFH010000024.1 GCA_017398685.1 Oscillospiraceae bacterium | reverse complement strand
CGTTTCTGAGCAAATACTTTTTTCCGGGGCCGGGCCCCGCCGCTTTTCCCACACCCGCCGGGTGCTGTAAAGGGCAGTGTAGCGACAGTTTCGCCGCTGCGCTGCCCTTTGCGGCATTTTGAGCCGCTCAAGCAATCTTCAAAAATCCACTAACAGGGGGAATGAAGCCTTTGGACAACAAGACCGCCGCAGTAACAATGCGAAATATCACAAAGACCTTTGGCTCTGTGGTAGCCAACGACAAGGTCTGGCTTGACATCTACAGGGGCGAGATACTGGCGCTGCTGGGCGAAAACGGCAGCGGCAAGACCACTCTCATGAATATGCTGGCCGGCATCTATTTCCCCGATGAGGGCGAGATCGCCATTGACGGAAAGCCTGTCGTCATCCGCTCTCCCAGAGATGCTTTCGATCTTGGCATCGGCATGATACACCAGCACTTCAAGCTGGTTGACGTTCTCACCGCGGCAGAGAACATAGTCCTTGGCCTTGAGGGCAAGCTGAATCTGAAGGACGCCTCCGCAAAGATCCGTGAGATCTGCGATGCCTACGGCTTTGAGGTAGACCCCAACCAGAAGATATACGACATGTCCGTTTCCCAGAAGCAGACTGTTGAGATTATAAAGGTACTTTACCGCGGCGCTGACATCCTGATTCTGGACGAGCCCACCGCTGTTTTGACCCCGCAGGAGACTGACAAGCTCTTCGCCGTTCTGCGCAATATGCGCGACGCTGGCAAGGCCGTGGTCATCATCACCCACAAGATGCACGAGGTTGAGGACCTTTCCGACCGTGTGGCCATTCTCCGCCACGGTCACTTTATCGGCGACATGCCCACAAAGAACACCAACGCTCAGGAAATGACCAACATGATGGTGGGCCATGCTGTCACTTTGAACATTGACCGCCCCGAGCCTGTTGACCCCAAGCCCCGTATCGAGGTAAAGGGTCTCACCGTCCGCTCCATTGACGGCATCCTCAAGCTGGAGGATGTGAGCTTCACCGCTTACTCCGGTGAGATTCTGGGCATTGCCGGTATCTCCGGCAGCGGCCAGAAAGAGCTTCTTGAGGCCATAGCCGGTCTTCAGCCCGTGGAAGCAGGCTCCATCACCTACATAGAGGACGATGGCACCCGCGACCAGCTTCTGGGCAAGGACCCTCTCTCCATACAGGAAATGGGCGTTTCCCTCTCCTTCGTGCCTGAGGACAGACTGGGCATGGGCCTTGTGGGCAATATGGACATTGCCGACAATATGATGCTCCGCTCCTTCCGCCGGGGCCGCAGCATCTTTACCGACAGGAAGAGCCCCCACGATCTGGCTGAGAACGTGGTAGAGGAGCTGGAGGTCAAGACCCCCGGCATATCCACCCCTGTGCGCCGTCTCTCCGGCGGCAACGTGCAGAAGGTGCTGGTAGGCCGTGAAATCGCCTCCGCCCCCACTGTGCTGCTCACCGCCTACGCCGTGCGCGGTCTGGACATAAACTCTTCCTACACCATATATGACCTTATAAACCGCCAGAAGCAAAAGGGCGTAGCCGTTTTGTACGTGGGCGAGGATCTGGACGTGCTGCTGGAGCTGGCAGACCGCATTCTGGTGCTCTGCGGCGGCAAGGTCAGCGGCATAGTGCCCGGCCGCGGCGCAAAGAAGCGCGACGTGGGCATGATGATGACAAGACTGGGAGGTAAAACTGACAATGAATAAGCAGAATCAGGGACCTCTTGTCCATATAGTCAAAAGAGGCGTAATGCCCTGGTACTTCGGCTGGAGTATCCGCGCTCTGGCCATCGTTCTGGCTCTTGTGGCCTGCGGCATTATAAGCTCTCTTGTCACCGGCGAGAACGCAGTTGAGATCTATACTGCCATTATTGACGGTTCCTTCGGCTCCAAGCGCAAGGTATGGGTGCTTTTGCAGAATGTGGCAATGCTCCTTTGCGTGGCTCTGGCGCTGACTCCCGCCTTCAAGATGAAGTTCTGGAACCTGGGCGGTGAGGGTCAGGCTCTGGCCGGCGCTCTGGCCTCCGCTGCCTGCATGATCCTCATGAAGGATATGCCCAACGCCCTCGTCATTAGCTGCATGGTCATCACCTCCATTCTGGCAGGCGCGCTCTGGGGCGCTATCCCCGCCGTGTTCAAGGCAAAGTTTGGCACCAATGAGACTCTTTTCACTTTGATGATGAACTACGTTGCCATGCAGATCGTGGCCTACTACTCCGTCGTCTGGGAAAATCCCAAGGGCTCCGGCAACATCGGCGTCATAAACCCCAACACCATGGTGGGCTGGTTCCCGCAGGTGGGCTCCTCCAAGTACCTTTTGAATATCATCATCGTGGCCGTGCTGACCATCGGCATGTACATATACCTCAAGTACTCCAAGCAGGGCTATGAGATAGCCGTCGTGGGCGAGAGCGAGCGCACCGCCCGCTACATCGGCATCAAGGTTGACCGCATCATCATCCGCACCATGCTCATCTCCGGCGCTATCTGCGGTATTGCAGGTCTGCTGCTGGTGGGCGGCACCAACCACACCCTCAACGCTGACATCGTCTCCGGCCGTGGCTTCACCGCCGTCATGGTGGCATGGCTTGCCAAGTTCAACCCCATCTGGATGGTCTTTACAAGCTTCCTTCTGGTGTTTCTTGGCCGCGGCGCAGGGGAGATCGCCACGGACTTCGGCCTCAATCAGGCCTTCGGCGATATCCTCACCGGCATCATCCTTTTCTTCATCATCGGCAGTGAGTTCTTTATCACTTACAAAATAAGCTTCCGCAAAAGCGGCAGGAAGGAGGACAAGTAAATGTTTGATTTTATCGTCTCCTTCTTCCCCCGTGCCATCGCTCAGGGCGTGCCTCTGCTCTACGGCTCCACCGGTGAGATAATCACCCAGAAGTCCGGCAACATGAACCTTGGTATCCCCGGCGTCATGTACGTTGGCGGTATCTGCGGCGTTATCGGCGCATTTGTGTATGAGCAGTCCCTGCCCTCTCCCGATGCCCTGAACCCCGTGCTGGCAGTGCTGGTGCCCACCCTCAGCTGCCTTATAAGCTCTCTGCTGATGGGCCTTCTCTTCTGCTTTCTCACCGTTACCCTCCGCGCCAACCAGAACGTCACCGGTCTTGCCATGACCACCTTCGGCGTGGGCCTGGGCAACTTCTTCGGCGGCTCCCTCATTAAGCTGGCCGGGGCGGACATTCCCTTCCTTGCCCTCTCCGCCACCTCCAACTGCTTTAAAAAGAGCCTGCCCGTGGCGGACAAGCTGGGTTGGTTTGGTGAAATGTTCCTTTCCTACAGCTTTCTTGTGTATCTCTCCATAGCCATCGCTCTTGTGGCCTCCTATATCATAAACCGCACCCGCACCGGTCTGCATCTTCGCGCCGTGGGTGAAAACCCCAACACCGCCGACGCTGCCGGTATCAACGTAAACCGCTACAAGTACATGGCCACCTGCATAGGCTGTATGATAGCAGGTCTTGGCGGCCTCTACTACGTTATGGACTATGCCAGCGGCATCTGGGCCAACAACGCCTTCGGTGACCGCGGCTGGCTTGCAATCGCACTGGTCATCTTCACCATCTGGCGCCCCAACGTGGGCGTGCTGGCCTCCTTCCTCTTCGGCGGCCTTTACATCCTGCATATGTATATCCCCTCCGGCATGAACCTTGCCGTCAAGGAGCTTTACAAGATGCTGCCCTACGTGGTCACCATCATCGTGCTTATCATCTCCAGCATGCGCAACCAGCGGGACAAGCAGCCTCCCGCCTCCCTGGGCCTTGCCTATTTCAGGGAAGAACGCTGATATACGCTGAAACTCCCGTGTTTTTGACACGGGAGTTTTTTCGTATTATAGTGAAACTGTTGTACAAACAACAGTTTCGGTGCCATATCTTCATATATAATTAAATAAACCAAAACAGGAGGGGACAGTATGCTCAGAAAGATAATAAAGATAGACGAAAATAAGTGCAACGGCTGTGGCCTTTGCGCTACGGCCTGCCACGAGGGCGCCATCGGCATCATAGACGGCAAGGCAAAGCTCCTGCGGGATGACTACTGCGACGGCTTGGGCGACTGTCTGGGCGAGTGCCCCATGGGCGCTATCTCCTTTGAGCTGCGCGAGGCCGAGGCCTATGACGAGGCTGCGGTATTTGCCAGCATGAAGGAGCGGGGCATAGAGCACCCGGTCGCTCCCACGGCCGCCGCGTCGGAGCTTTCAAACTTCCCTGTGCAGATAAAGCTTTTGCCCATAAAATCTGCTGCCTTCACCGGTGTCAACCTCCTTGTGGCGGCTGACTGCTGTGCCTTTGCATATGGGGATTTCCACCGCCGCTTCATCCGGGGTCACGCCACCGTCATCGGCTGCCCCAAGCTGGACATGGTGGACTACTCTGAAAAGCTGGGCGAGATACTGAAAAATAACGACATAAAAAGCGTCACTGTTGCCCGCATGCAGGTGCCATGCTGCGGCGGCCTGACAATGGCGGTGAAAAAGGCTATAGAAAAAAGCGGCAAGGACATACCCTGCCTTGTGCACATTATCAGCCCCGACGGGAAAATTCTGGAAGACTGACATGGTAAAAAGCAGCTCCTTCATTGCCGCTTGGGCATAGGGGCTGCTTTTGTTGTAATAAGCTTTATAGCTGGGCAAAGCCGGAAAGCTCCTCAATAAGCTGCCGGTTTTCGTCTATGAGATTGTATACCGCATCCTCGCTGAGTACGCCCCGGGCAAGCTCCTCGGGCAAGTTTCCGGCTTCATCGTCGGCAAGATCTGAAAACCAGAGAGGGCTGCCGTAATAATCAAAAAGCTCATTGAGCCTTGGCGCAAGGGCAGTATAGCGGGCAAGGGCCTCGCTGAGGGCTGCTACTGCGGCCTGCCCCTCCTTGAGTATTTCCTCCATGTATTCTATACGCTCGATATTGTCCATATATCTGCTTCCTTTACTGTACTTTTTTAAGAATTATATCAGCAAAGCAACATATTGGCAAATCATATTCCGGGAAAGGAGAGCACCGTGAAAAAATTTCTGAAAATCCTTCTCTGCCTGCTGGCAGTGCTGACTATGGCAGCGGCAGGGCTGTTCGGGTACATTCTGCTGGGCGAGTATAAGCCCGCTCCGGTGGAAGAGCTTGCCGTCAGAGCCTCTGTTGAGGAAAAACTGCCGTTGGGCGAGCAGATAAAGCTTATCTCATGGAACATCGGCTACGGCGGACTTGGCAAGGCGTCGGACTTCTTTATGGACGGCGGCGAGGACAGCCGAAGCGCCGACAGGGAAACGGTGATTAACTACCTTGACGGAATCAAGGACTACCTTAGCTCCCAACAGCCGGAGCTTCTGCTGCTTCAGGAGGTGGACTATGATTCCCGCCGCAGCTACCGCATAGACCAGAGCGAGATATTAAGCTCCGGCAGCGCGTACACAACATATAATTTTGCCTGCCCCTTCGTACCCATCCCCCTGCCCCCGATAGGCCGGGTATATAGCGGCCTTATGACCGATACAGGATACAGCGGCACTGAGTATACCCCGGAAAAAGTGGAGCGCATAGCGCTGCCCAACCCCTTTTCGTGGCCTGTCAGCGCGGCAAATCTCAAGCGCTGTCTGCTTGTAAGCTATTTACCCCTTGAAGGCAGCGACAAGCAGCTTGTGCTCATAAACCTCCATCTGGAGGCCTATGATGACGGCGAGGGTAAAATAGCCCAGACAAAGCAGCTCAGAGAGTTTATGGAGCAGGAGTATGGCAAGGGCAACTACGTTATCGCCGGAGGGGACTTCAACCAGAGCTTCCCCGGCGCGCTGGAGGCCTACCCCTGCCATCTGGAAGAACTGTGGGAGCCTGGACAACTGGCGGAGGATGCCCTGCCCGCAGGCTGGGATCTTGCCTATGACCTGGCTGCCCCCAGCTGCCGCCTTCTGAACCAGCCCTATGATCCGGTGGACACCGAAAACACCCAGCACTATGTAATAGACGGTTTCATCATATCCCCCAATGTGGAGCTTCTGGAGGTATATACGGAGGACATGGGCTTTGAACACAGCGACCACAATCCGGTGGTGCTGAACGTAGAGCTGAAAGCGGCGTAAAATAAACAAACTGCTGTATTCAAATCATGACGAAGAAAGGGTGTCCCCTGCAGGACACCCTTTCTTTTTGTTATGGTTGATGCGTAATAATAGAAAAAAACAAATCGAATCCCTTGTGGATTCGATTTGAAGAGGAAGAAGGAGCCTGAGAATATGGAGTTTTCACGGCACTTACGCAAACCGTGGAAACGGAATGTATCAGGCTTCTTCTGACGTGGCGGAGATGGAGGGATTCGAACCCCCGGGAGGTGTTACCCTCCAACTGATTTCGAGTCAGCCTCGTTACGACCACTTCGATACATCTCCATGTATTTTAAACTTCAGTAATTATAAAGGATAAAAGGGGAAAAATCAAGGGGAAGGCGCGCTTGCGGCGAAGAAGAAACTTTGAATATTATATATTTTTCGTATAATAATTTATATAAAACTATTGACAAAGTTTAAAGCCGGGTCTATGATATAAGCAAAGAATTCTGGAAAGGACCGGTACAAAAAATGAAAAAGACACTATATAGTCTCATGCTCAGCGAGGAAGTGGTGCGCCATGTGGACGCTCTGGCACATCGGATGGGCACAAACCGCTCCGCCCTGATAAACCAGATACTGGCAGAATACGTAAATTACACCACACCGGAGCGCAGGATAAACGACGTGCTCTCCGCCATTGAGCAGCTTATGCAGCCCTCCCGGGAACTGGTACCCTTTTTCGCCCCCAACAGCTACTCCATGAGCCTGAAAAGCTCGCTGGAGTTCAAGTATCGCCCCACGGTCAAGTACGAGGTGGAGCTATACAAGGGCGCAGGGGAGGATATAGGCGCGCTGTCGGTGCTTTTCCGCACCCAGTCCCAGCCGCTCATCTCCGGCATGACGGAGTTTTTCCGTCTGTGGAAAAAGATTGAGGACACCCACCTTTACCCCATAAGCGGCGCAAAGCGGGACTATGCCCTTTATGAGGGCAAGTTTGTCCGCTCACTGGCGGCGCCTGAACACGACTGCACAGCCTCAGAGCTGGCTCGTGCCATAAGCGATTATATAAGCCTCTTTGATACTTTGATGAAAGGCTGGCTTGGGGGCAGACTTGATGCCCACGATGTGGAGGCGGCCTACTTCTCCCAGATGAGAAGCAGCGAGATCCACGTATAGCCGGAGAAAGGAGAACAAATGAACGCACAGAACTTTACCCAGAAAAGCCTTGAAGCGGTACAGACTGCCCAGTCCATGGCGCAGGAAAACCGCAACAACTATATAAACCCCGAGCATCTTCTCTACGCCCTTGTGGATCAGGACGGCGGGCTTATCCCTTCTCTTTTTGAAAAGATGGGCGTGGACACAAACGCACTCCTTTCCGAGCTGGACAGCGCCATTGCCGCACTGCCGAAGGTGGGGGAAGTGTCTCAGGTCTACCTGTCAGCGGAGGCAAACCGGGTATTTGCTGCGGCAGAAAAGGCAGCAAAGAAGGCCGGGGACGAATATGTCTCTGTGGAGCATCTGATGGAGGGTATCTTCTCTGCCGCCACCCCCGCTGTAAAGCGCATTTTCTCCGACCACGGCATTACAAAGTCCGCCTTTGCCGCCCAGCTTGCGAAAGTCAAGACCATGCCTGTCACCGGGGACAACCCGGAGGGCAGCTACGACGCCCTGACCAAATACGGCAGTGACCTTGTGCAGAGAGCCAGGGAGAACAAGCTGGATCCGGTCATTGGCAGAGACGGTGAAATAAGAAGCGTTATCCGCATTCTCTCCCGTAAAACAAAGAACAATCCCGTGCTCATAGGTGAGCCGGGTGTGGGCAAAACTGCCATTGCAGAGGGCCTTGCCCAGCGCATAGTCCGGGGCGATGTGCCCGAGGGGCTGAAGGATAAGACCATTTTCTCCCTTGATATGGGCGCACTTATTGCCGGGGCCAAGTACAGGGGCGAGTTTGAAGAGCGGCTCAAGGCTGTGCTGGAGGAGATACGCCGCAGCGAAGGCGGCATTATCCTCTTTATAGATGAGCTGCACACCATTGTGGGCGCCGGCAAAACCGAGGGCAGCATGGATGCGGGCAATCTTTTAAAGCCCATGCTGGCAAGGGGCGAGCTTCACTGCATCGGCGCTACCACTCTGGACGAGTACCGCAAGTACATTGAAAAGGACGCAGCTCTGGAGCGGCGCTTTCAGCCGGTGCAGGTGGACGAACCCACAGTGGAGGACAGCATATCCATCCTCCGCGGCCTTAAGGAGCGCTACGAAGTTTACCACGGCGTGCGTATCCACGATGCGGCTCTCGTTGCCGCCGCCACCCTCTCCAACCGCTATATTTCCGACCGCTTCCTTCCCGACAAGGCCATAGACCTTGTTGACGAGGCCTGCGCCCTTATCCGCACGGAGATAGACTCCATGCCCGCAGAGCTGGACGATATCCGCCGCAAGATAATGCAGCTTGAGATCGAGGAGATGGCACTGAAGAAGGAGGACGACAGGCTCAGTCAGGAGCGGCTTGAAAAGCTGCGAGCCGAGCTTGCCGAGCTCAAGGAGAATTTCAAGGAGCTGAATGTCCGCTGGGAGAGCGAAAAGGACAGCGTGGACGAGGTAAAAAAGCTCAAGGCCGAGATAGAAAAGACCCATGCCGACATTGAAAATGCCCAGCTCCGCTATGAGTACGAGACGGCAGCCCGGCTCAAATACTCCGCCCTGCCCGAGCTTGAACGGAAGCTCTCCGAGGCGGAGAGCCGCTCTGAGCAGCGAAAGGCCGCCACCCTTGTCCACGACACAGTCACTGAGGAGGAGATCTCCGGTATTGTTGCCAAGTGGACGGGTATTCCCGTGGCAAAGCTGATGGAGAGCGAGCGGCAGAAAATACTGCATCTGGATGAGCAGCTCCATCAGCGCCTTGTAGGTCAGGACGAGGCGGTGCAGAAGGTGACGG
>JAFQFH010000001.1 GCA_017398685.1 Oscillospiraceae bacterium | reverse complement strand
GGCACCCAGCTGGATGCAGTTCTCTGCTCCAATGACTCCACCGCTCTGGGCGTAGAGAATGCACTGGCATCCTCCTACACCGGCGAGTACCCCGTTATCACCGGTCAGGACTGTGACGTTGCCAACACCATCAACATGGTCAAGGGCCTCCAGTCCATGTCCGTATTCAAAGACACCCGTACCCTGGCCGCCAAGGTTGTTGAGATGGTTGATGCCATCATGAAGGGCACCGAGCCCCCCGTGAATGACACCGAGACCTACGACAACGGCACCGGCGTTATCCCCAGCTTCCTCTGCGAGCCCGTTGCCTGCACTCCCGACATGGTTCAGGAGCTGCTCATCGACTCCGGCTATTACACTGCAGAACAGCTGGAGGGCTGATTTAATTAAAAACAGTCCAACTGATCAAATTGGGCAAGGCGCATAAAGCGCCTTGCCCTAAATCCAAGAATAGAACTATTTGCGGAGGCGGTAACTTGTCAGATATAATACTTGAGATGAAAAATATCACCAAGGAGTTCCCCGGCGTGAAGGCCTTGGACGATGTAAATCTGGTTGTAAAAAGAGGCACGATCCACGCTCTGGTTGGTGAAAACGGTGCCGGTAAATCCACTTTGATGAAAGTACTCAGCGGCATCTATCCCTACGGCTCCTATACCGGTGACATCCTGTATAATGGCGAGGAGTGCCGCTTTACAAAGATAAAGGACAGCGAAGGCAAGGGTATAGTAATTATCCATCAGGAGCTGGCGCTGATACCTTATATGACTATTGGCGAAAATATGTTCCTTGGCAATGAAAGAGGCAAAGCCTTTGCCATTGACTGGGGCGACACCTATGCCCAGGCCGACAAGTATCTTAAGGCCGTGGGTCTCAACGAATCTTCCACCACGCTTATCAAGGACATAGGCGTTGGCAAGCAGCAGATGGTCGAGATAGCAAAGGCCCTTTCCAAGCACGCAAAGCTCCTCATTCTGGACGAGCCTACCTCTTCCCTCAACGAGTCTGACTCCAAGGCTCTGCTGGACCTGCTGCTGAAATTTAAGGAGGAGGGTATGACCTCCATCATCATCTCCCACAAGCTCAATGAGGTTTCCTACGTGGCAGATGATATCACCGTTCTGCGTGACGGTAAGACCATCGAAACGCTCCACAAGAGCGTGGACGATATAAGCGAGGATCGCATTATCCGCGGCATGGTCGGCCGTGAGATATCCGACCGTTTCCCCAAACGCAAGGATGTCAAGATAGGCGATGTCTCCATGGAAGTGAAGGACTGGACAGTCTATCACCCCATCTACAGGGAAAAGAAGGTTGTGGATAATGTCTCCATCCACGTCAGGCGCGGCGAAGTTCTGGGTATCTCCGGCCTTATGGGTGCAGGACGTACGGAGCTGGCGATGAGTATTTTCGGCCGCAGCTATGGCTCCGGCATATCCGGTGAGCTGTACATAAACGGCGAGAAGGTAGTGCTCAACTCTGTCAAGGACGCAATAAAGCACAAGCTGGCCTACGTCACTGAGGACAGAAAGGGCAACGGCCTTATCCTCTCCAACCCCATCATGACAAACACCACTCTTGCAAATCTTCCCGGCGTATCCAACCGCGGCATCATTGATACCGACAAGGAGTACGGCGTGGCAGAGGAGTACAGAGCAAAGCTGAACACCAAGTGCACAGGCGTTGTCCAGAACGTGGGCAACCTGTCCGGCGGCAACCAGCAGAAGGTATTGCTGGCCAAGTGGATGTTTGCTGACCCTGATATACTTATTTTGGATGAACCTACCCGCGGCATTGACGTGGGTGCTAAATACGAGATATACTGCATCATCAACCAGCTGGCTGCCGAGGGCAAGTCAGTCATAATGATCTCCTCCGAGCTTCCGGAGGTTCTGGGCATGAGCGACAGAATTTACGTGCTCAACGAAGGCTCAGTGGTGGGCGAGTTTGACGGCGCCGAAGCCACTCAGGAAAAGATCATGGCAGCAATTCTTAAATCAAGCAACAAATAAAGGAGCACAGAGAAATGAGTAAGAAAAAAATAATGGACGGAGTCCAGAAATATACCATGATACTGATACTGGTGCTGGTGGTTGCCTTCTTCACATGGCGCACTGACGGCAAGCTCCTTCTGCCCCAGAACATCACCAACATCATTGCCCAGAACGCATACGTGTTTGTCCTTGCAACCGGTATGCTGCTGTGCATCCTTACCGGCGGTAACATAGACCTGTCTGTCGGTTCTGTTGTCTGCTTCGTTGGCGCATTGGGCGCTGTGTGGCTGGCAAAGGGCATGAACATGTGGCTGGTCGTTGTCCTCATGCTGGCTGTGGGCCTTGGCATCGGCGCATGGCAGGCATTCTGGATAGCCTTTGTCCGCGTACCGCCCTTCATCACCACCCTGTCCGGCATGCTGGTGTTCAGAGGTCTTTCCAACGTGGTTCTCAAGGGCCGCACCCAGTCTGTCAGCCATGAGACCTTTGTCCGTCTCTTCGGCGGCGGTGCAAACTGCTACGTACCCGACTTCATCGGCGGCCCCGAAGCCGAGCTCAATATGCTCTGTCTCGTGGTAGGCGGCGCTGCAATCGTTATCTACCTTGCAGCCACCTTCATGAGCCGCGCAGGCAGAATTCGCAAGGGCTACGATGTGGAGCCTATCTTCCAGACTCTTATTAAGGCTGTTGTTATCTCCGCAGTTATCGTGTTCTTTGCATACAAGCTGGCCCAGTACAAGGGCCTGCCCACTGCACTCATCTGGGTTGCAATCATCATCGCAATCTACACCTACATCACCTCCAAGACCACTGTCGGCCGTCACTTCTACGCTGTCGGCGGCAACGAGCAGGCCACCAAGCTCTCCGGTATCAACACCAAGAAGGTCTACTTCATTGCCTACGCCAATATGGGCCTTCTGGCTGCCTTTGCCGGTATGCTGACCATCGCCCGTATGTCCTCTGCACAGCCCACCTACGGCCAGAACTATGAGATGGACGCTATCGGCTCCTGCTTCATCGGCGGCGCCTCCGCTTACGGCGGCATCGGCACTGTTCCCGGTGTTATCGTCGGCGCAGTCCTCATGGGCGTTATCAACATCGGCATGAGCATCATGGGTGTTGACGCAAACTACCAGAAGGTGGTCAAGGGTCTTGTTCTGCTGGCAGCCGTCATCTTCGACGTTGTTTCCAAGCGCGAGAAGACCTGATATCCTTTAAGCTTCAACGGCCCCGGACCGGAACGGCCGGGGCCGTCATATGTAAAGGTCCTCTGGACCGGATTGGAGAAAAGCATGCTGTATATAGGCCTTGATTTGGGAACTTCTTCCCTTAAAATGCTTCTGGTGGACGAACAGGGACAGATCCTCAACACCGTCACACTGGACTATCCTCTCTACTTCCCCCAGCCCGGCTGGTCTGAGCAGCGCTGCGAGGACTGGTGGGATGCCTGCGTAAAGGGCATACCCCAGCTTCTGGAAGGCTTTGACGCAGCAGAGGTGGCGGGTATCGGCGCAGGCGGTCAGATGCACGGTCTGGTAGCTCTGGACAAGGATGACAACGTTATCCGCCCCGCAATTTTGTGGAACGACGGCAGAACAGCCGACGAGGTTGACTATCTCAACAATGTCATCGGCAAGGCAAAGCTCTCTGAGCTTACCGCCAATATCGCCTTTGCAGGCTTCACTGCTCCCAAAGTCCTCTGGATGAAGAACAACGAGCCTGAGAATTTTGCAAAGATCGCCAAGATCATGCTGCCCAAGGACTACATCAACTACAAGCTCACCGGTGTGCACTGCTGTGACTACTCAGATGCCTCCGGTATGCTCCTTATGGATGTTGAGAAAAAGTGCTGGTCCAAAGAGATGATGGAAATCTGCTCTCTCACCGATGACCAGATGCCCAAGCTCTTTGAAAGCTACGAAGTTGTGGGCACTCTCACTGCCGAGGCTGCAAAGCTCCTTGGTCTGAGCGAGAGCGTCAAGGTGGTTGCCGGCGCCGGTGACAATGCCGCTGCCGCAGTCGGTACCGGCACTGTCGGTGCAGGCGGATGCAACATCTCCCTCGGCACTTCCGGCACCGTGTTTATCTCCAGCGACAGCTTTGGCGTTGACCCCAACAACGCACTTCACGCCTTTGCCCACGCAGACGGCGGCTATCATCTGATGGGCTGCATGCTCTCCGCGGCAAGCTGCAACAAGTGGCTGTGCGACGATATCCTCAAGAATGAGGACTACGCCGCAGAGCAGGTGGATATCACCGATGAAAAGCTGGGCGAGAACCGCGTGTTCTTCCTGCCCTATCTCATGGGCGAGCGCAGCCCCATAAACGACACCGATGCCAGAGCTACCTTCATCGGCATGAGCATGGACTCCACCCGTTCCGACATGGTTCAGGCCGTGCTGGAGGGCGTGGCCTTCGCCATCCGCGACTCCTTTGAAGTCGCCAAGGCACTGGGCATCAATATCCCCCGCAGCAAGATATGCGGCGGCGGCAGCAAGTCCCCCCTGTGGCGCAAGATTTTTGCCAATGTTCTGGGCATCCCTCTGGACATGGTGAAGACCGAGCAGGGCCCCGGCTACGGCGCAGCAATGCTGGCCATGGTGGGCTGCGGCCAGTACGCCAGTGTTATAGAAGCGGCTGACGCCCTTGTTGAAGTGGCCTCCACCACCGAGCCTGACGCCGTTTTGCAGGCCAAGTACCAGCAGCAGTACGAGAAGTTCAGCAGAATATATCCCGCACTCAAAGAGGTATTCCCTCTTTTGAAATAAGGAGGAAGTATGAAAATCTATTCTGTATACGATGAGCAGTTCCGCCCATACGGCAAGGTACTGGAAGGCTATGACACTGCCGAGCTTATCCAGGCAATGAACGCTATCCCCATGCCCGAGGCCGGCGTGGCCTACGAGCCTGCCATTGAAAGCCTAGAAGCCTGCGCAATCTTCCCTGCGCTTGCTGCCAAGGCCTATGGCGGCATGCCCATCCAGATAGGCATGTGCTGGGGTCACAACACCAAGCTCAACTGCCTTGAGTACCACAGAGACAGCGAGCTGAACATCGGCAATGGCGACTATATCCTTCTGCTTGCAAAGCAGGGCGATATCATCGACGGCAAGCTGGATACTGCAAAGGTGGAAGCATTCAAGGCCCCTGCCGGAGCCGTTGTGGAAGTCTATGCCACATCTCTCCACTATGCCCCCTGCCAGGCCGATAAGGCCGAGGGCTTCAAAGTGGCAATAGTCCTGCCCCGGGGCACCAACACCGCAAAGCCTGAGTATGAAGCAGACTTTGAGGAAGAAAAGTGGCTCACCGCCTGCAACAAGTGGCTTCTGGCCCATGCTGAGTCATCCGAGGCTCAGAGCGGAGCCCACGTTGGCCTCACCGGCGAGAATATAGACATAGCAGAGTTTATATAAGTTTCCCGGCGCAGAAGCAAAGTTTTTTGAAAGTCTCAAGTTTTTAATTTATAAGGAGAAAATCGTATGAAGAACATTCCTGACGTAAAACTGGGAATTATTGCAGTCTCCCGTGACTGCTTCCCCATCAGCCTCTCCACCACCAGACGCAACGCAATAGCTCAGATCTGCGGCGAGGGCCTTTACAACTGCCCCATCACCGTTGAGAACGAGCTGGACGCACAGAAGGCCGTAGCAGACGTTCAGGCTGCCGGCTGCAACGCTCTTTGCGTTTTCCTGGGCAACTTCGGCCCCGAGACCCCCGAGACTCTTATCGCCAAGTACTTTGATGGCCCTGTGATGTACATCGCAGCCGCCGAAGGCGACGGCGACCTTATCAATGGCCGCGGCGACGCATACTGCGGTATGCTCAACTGCTCCTACAACCTTGGCATGCGCCATCTGAAGGCACATATCCCCGCATACCCTGTAATGACCGCAGAAGAGGCAGCAGCCGAGATCAAGGCATTCATTCCTCTGGCCCGCGCTATCATCGGTGTCCAGAACCTGAAGATCATCACCTTCGGTCCCCGTCCCCAGGACTTCTTCGCCTGCAACGCACCCATCAAGGGCCTGTACGAGCTGGGTGTTGAGGTTGAGGAGAACTCCGAGCTTGACCTGCTGGTTGCTTACAAGGCCCACGCAGGCGACAAGAGAATTCCCGAAGTCATTGCTGACATGGAAGCCGAGATGGGCGACAGAAAGATATTCCCCGACCTGCTCGAGCGTATGGCTCAGTTTGAGCTGACCCTCCTTGACTGGGCAGAGCAGCACAAGGGTGCAAGAAAGTACGTTGCCTTTGCTGACAAGTGCTGGCCCGCATTCCCCGAAGCTTTCGGCTTCGAGCCCTGCTATGTCAACTCCCGTCTGGCCTCCAAGGGCATCCCCGTGGCCTGCGAAGTGGACATTTACGGCGCACTGAGCGAGTACATCGGCGCCTGTGTTACCGGCGACGCTGTCACCCTGCTTGACATCAACAACTCCGTGCCCAAGTACCTCTACGATGAGGACATTGTCGGCAAGTTCGATTACGACATCAAGGATACCTTCATGGGCTTCCACTGCGGCAATACTCCCTCCTGCAAGATGTGCTCTGACTGCGCTGTCAAGTACCAGCTCATCCAGAACAGACTTCTTGAGAACGGCGGCGAGCCTGACTTCACCCGCGGCACCCTCGAAGGCGACATCGCCCCCGGTGAGATCACCTTCTACCGCCTCCAGTGCGACAGCGACGGTGTGCTTCGCGCCTACATCGCAGAAGGCGAAGTCCTGCCCGTCAAGACCCGTTCCTTCGGCGGCATCGGCGTGTTCGCCATCCCCGAAATGGGCCGCTTCTACCGCCACGTGCTCATCCAGAAGCGTTATCCCCACCACGGTGCTGTGGCATTCGCACACTGCGGCAAGGTTCTGTTCGACCTCTTTAAGTACTTCGGTGTTGCAGATGTGGCCTACAACCAGCCCGCATCCCTGCCTTACCCCACCGAGAACCCCTTCGCATAATTTGAAAGCATCAAGCCCATCCCGAAAGGGATGGGCTTTTTTCAGACAAATTCATATGGACAGGGTCGGAAACAATATGATAAAATTGGTAAAAAAGGAGGTTTGGCTATGAAAAGATACTTATCCCTGCTGCTGGTGCTTGCAATGCTTCTGAGCCTTGGGGTTTCTGCTTTTGCACAGACCGGAGACAGATATACCATGTACATAGAGAGAACCGACAAGGTAGTATATCAGGGCACCGGAAGAGCCACCCTTGAAGCCAGCGGCAACTGCAACGCAAAGCTCTATAAGCTTATAAACACCGATATGCATGACAGAAGCCTCTTTTCCACAATGAGTATTGATTTTGAGGATGTGGGCGAGGAGTACTATAAGGC
The DNA here is from genome assembly GCA_017398685.1 of Oscillospiraceae bacterium. GTDB lineage: Bacteria > Bacillota > Clostridia > Oscillospirales > Oscillospiraceae > Limivicinus. The sequence continues at coordinate 59,504 of JAFQFH010000001.1, read as the reverse complement.
CACAAAGCAGGTCATGGTAGGCAACAATGGCTTTACCTATGAAAACAGCAACCCTGAAGCAGTTTTCCTTGAGACTGCCGGCAAGTTCTATGCCAGCGGCACCGGAGAGAGCGAGATTATAGTGTATGACCCCAGCGGCACTGAGGTGGATCGCTTCGCTGTCACCGTCACGGGAGCAAAGCCCAACTATATCATCAAGGCGGTCTGCTCCAAATGCGGCGAAGATATGGGTACCACAATGCATATCTTCTCCTGCGGCCACTATGTCTGTCAGGATGGAGGACATCCCATGGCTCACGCATCAGGTGCCTGCGGCTATGGCGGTCACTTTGTCTGTGATGGCAGGGATCACGCTTTCTGCGGCAACTGCCTTTCCCCCAAATGCTTTGGTGAGCACGGCGTAGGTATCTGCCAGCACGTACACAACTGGTTTTACGCCAACTCCGCCAATTACTGGCCCTATATCGAGCCGGGCTGCCCCATGAGAATATGCACCAGCTGCGGCGCCCGTGAATACGCATGGTGGATGCTGCCCAAGCCCAGTGCAAAGCCTGAAGCCTCCGCATCACCCGCGCCCACTGCATCACCTGCGCCTTCACCCTCTGTTCCACCGGTTGAAGAACCGGCCCCAACTACAAAAGTTGAAGCACAAAAGTGACTTTTACTCCCTTAAAGGACTTGTTGCAAAATGATGCAACAAGTCCTTTGCTGCTGTGTGCCTGACATCGTTTGCTTGACTTTTGTAAAGAGCTGTTGTAAAGTTTTCTTGTTCGTAAAAAACAGGAAGGTGTATATGGGAACAACAGAACTTGTTTTGATAGCTCTTGGACTTAGCATGGATGCCTGCGCGGTCTCGGTGTGCAAGGGGCTGAGCGTACAAAAACTAAAAGCCCGCCACGCACTGCTGGCTGGTGCGTATTTTGGCCTTTTTCAGGGACTTATGCCCCTTATCGGCTATCTTCTGGGCTTTCGCTTTGAGCATCTCATCAAGGAGATTGATCACTGGATAGCTTTTGTGTTGTTGGCTGTCATCGGTATAAATATGATACGCGAGGCCTTCGGGCAGGCGGAGGAACATAATGACGATTTTGGCGTCAGAACAATGCTGGTTTTGGCAGTGGCCACCAGTATAGATGCTCTGGCGGTGGGCATAAGCTTTGCGTTTCTGGATGTGAATATATTAGCTGCGGCTCTCTTCATCGGAATAATCACATTCTGCCTTTCCGCCCTGGGCACATATGTGGGGCATTTTTTCGGCGAGCGCTTCAAATCCGGAGCCGAGTTTGCCGGCGGCGTGATACTTATATGTATGGGTCTTAAAATATTACTGGAGCATCTGGGCATAATAAAGTTCTGAAATGACAGGAAAAATGGACAAAAAATGGAAAATGAGAATAGTTCTGGCAGCGGCGGCAGGCCTTGCGGCAATGCTGCTTTTTCTGCTGGGCTTTTCCTTTTATCAGGCTTGGGCACAGGAAAAGACACTTTATGAAACAGCGGACTCAGCTCTTTTTGCCCAGCTTGCCCAGGCTGCGGATGAAATGGCTGCCGAGATAAGCCAAAAGCGTGTTGACGATGCCCAAAAAGCCGTGGAAGAGGCCATTGCAAGGGGATTGCAGACAAGGCTGGAAAAGTATTCCGACGAGCTTTTGCTGCTGGTAAATCCATGGAACGAAGTACCGGAGAACTATGTGGCGCTGCTGAGCACCGTGGAGGACGGCTACCTCATAGACAGGCGCTGTGCAGATGCGCTCATGGCCATGGTAAATGCCTGCCGCGAGGCGGGAAATCTTCCGGTAATCTGCTCTGCCTACCGCACCCATGAGTATCAGGAGGAGCTGTACCAGAACAAAATCAAGCGTCTTGTGGCAGCGGGCACAGCCCCCTGGGACGCACCCCAGGTCGCAGCCCGTTCCGTGGCCATACCAGGCACCAGTGAGCATCAGCTGGGCCTCGCCGTTGATATTATTGATGAAAACTACGTAAATCTGGACCAGTACCAGCAGTATACCAATGTGCAGAAGTGGCTCATGGCAAACTGCTCGGACTATGGTTTTATTCTCCGCTACCCCAATGGCAGCAGCGACATAACCGGCATTATCTTTGAACCCTGGCACTACCGCTATGTGGGTGTCAGCACAGCCAAGGCCGTAGAGGCCTCCGGGCTGACCTTTGAAGAATATCTGCAGACACTTGAATAAAAAATGGAGCCGTCAGGCTCCATTTTTTATTTGATATATAAGGGTAATTTATCATTGAGTTTTTTGTAAATACGCTCCACAAACCATGGCTCCGTGGAGGCTTTCAGGGCACCATCCAGCGTAAACCATGCAACACCGCTGTTCTCGTCCTCGCAGATATGCAAAGTCTCACGCTCATCTGCCATGAGAAGATAAGTCACGTTCATGTGCAGATGGCTTGCCACGTATTCGCCCCGCTTTTCATGGCCGTCAACGGTCAGTATCTCAAGGGAGTAAATGTCCTCACTCACGGGCTTTACATTGTGAACGCCCGTCTCCTCCTGCACTTCCCGGATAGCCAGAGCCAGCATATCCCGCTCTCCGTCGGCGTGGCCGCCGGTCCATGACCAGGAATTATAAATTTTGTGATAAACCATCAGAACCTTTGTGGCATCCCTGTTTATCACCCAGGCGGAGGCTGTCATGTGGGCTGTGGCGTTGGAGCGCTCAAATGCATCCTCATTTTCACGGAGGAATTTCAATATAAGCTCTTTATCCCGCCGCTCCTGCTCATTGAAGGGGCGGTAGTTTTCTATCTGGTGATATATCATTCTGCCACCGGGTAAAGCTCAGACCGGAGATGCAGGAAGGTGGGCAGCTGAGCACGCACCTGAGCTATCCTTTCAAGGTCAACATCGGCATATATTATCTGCTCCTTCTCGTCGCAGTCAGCCAGCTTTGTGCCATAGGGGTCAATTATCATGGAATGCCCCCAGCACTCATAGTCAAAGCCCTCGTATCTGGCCGCAGTCGCAGCCACGAAAAAGCACTCATTGTCCACGGCGCGGCAGCGAAGCTGCAAATCCCAGTGGGCAGGGCCGGTGGTCATATTGAACTGGGCAGGCAGGAATATGATCTGCGCGCCCCGCTTTGCCATGGCTCTGAAAAGCTCGGGAAAGCGCACATCAAAGCATATGGCAAGCCCCATTTTGCCGTACTCGGTGTCAAACACGGTGATGTCCTCACCGGGGGTGAAGGTGTCCGACTCCTTGAAACGCATACCGGGCAGGTCAACGTCGAAAAGATGCACCTTTCTGTGCCGGGCTATCTGCTGACCATTGCGGTCAAAAACAAAGGAAGTGTTGTAAATTCTTTCGCCATCCACCTCTGGGATGGAGCCGCCGATAAGGATAACACTGTTTTCTCTTGCCCAGCGGGACATGGCAGCCACGGTCTTTTCGTGACCGAGTGAGGCAATCTTTCTGAAAAAGCCGCTGGAATAGGGGCAGTTGAACATTTCCGGCAGCGCTACCATGTCAGCGCCGCTTTGTGCCGCTTCTTTTACCATGCTCCCGGCCTTGGCAAGAGTGACATCCTGCTCAAGCTCGGTTCTCAGCTGACAAACTGCTATCTTCAAAGACATTCAAGATACCTCCCAATGTCAAAATCCCGGGTGCGCTCATCTTTTTTCAGGTAAAGGGGATGGTGGGGATGGCCTTTTACGGAGCATTTCCCGGCGCAAAGCCATTTTGCCCCGTAGCTTTCGCCCAGAGTCACCATGTCTCTCAGACAATCGGCAAGGTAGCCGCGCTTTTCAACGATAGTACCCCAGGCGCTCCAGATTGCGGGGCTGTAACCCTTTTCAGAGACGGAGCGGAGTATGTACTCAAATGCTCTCATGTTCTCCCGGTGCAGCCGATCGTTGAGCGCATGGTCCATATCGTCCGGCCTTGTGGCGCGCTGGGCATATACATTGAACATTATCCAGCTGTCGTAGCCGTTGGCATCTGCAATGCGGGCAACAGACTTGAGCGTGTTGTCCAGATCGTCGGGGGCGGCAGTGGATGGGTTTATGCCGATGCAGATAAGGGGATTATCCCCCCGGGTGCCCAGTATATAACGGTACTCGGTATAAAAATCGGGTATGTACAGCCATTTTTCGCTGTCGTACCCGCCGCTCAGACCGGAGCGACTCATGGCCTCGTCAAAGCTGAGTATATCCACAGCCTGTGACTGGCAGACAGGAATGTGCATATTGATAACCTCTTTAAACAAGAAGGCTGGCGATCAGCGGCAGCACCAGCATGGAAAGCGTGGTGGAGGCCAGAACGCCCTTGGATGAAAGCTCTGCGTTGTGACCATACTGCAAGGCCAGCACGGTGCAGATTATACCGCTGGGGCAGCCTGCTATAATGACGCAGGTGGCCAGAAGCACAGCGTCCGTGGTGATAAAGCCAAGCAAGAACCATGCCAGCAGGGGAGCGACCACAAGCCTGAAAAAGCAAACAAGGTATACCCGCTTTTCCCTGAATGCGTCCAGCAGATGCACACGCCCGAGAGTAGCGCCGATGACCAGCATGGAAAGGGGCATGGTAGCAGGAGCCATAGTAGTGGTCAGCTTGACTATCACGCCGGGTACAGGGATACGGAAGAAGAAAATAACAAGGGAGATAAGTGTGGCAATAAGTGGAATGGACATCATGTCCTTTATCCGCACACGTCCACCGTCCTCATCCTTGGAGGACTTGAGCCTCCATACTCCGTAAGAGTAGAGCAGCACATTGAAGGGGATGCAGCTCAAAGCAAGATACAAAACGGCGGTTGCGCCGAAAAGCTCCTGAACGATTGGCAGGCCCACAAACATGGTGTTTGGCACGCTCATGAGAAGCTCGGTAATGGCGGCATCATTTTTAAGTCTCAGAAGTCTTGCCATCACAGCGCCTACGATATAGCATATGACGATTGCAAGGGAGGTCAGCAGCATCACATGCCAGAGCTGGGCGGCGGACATATCCGGCTGGTCGCCGATGACGGAGTTTAAAACAGAGGCTGAAAGGAATACATTGAGAACAAGTTTGTTTGCACCCTTTGTAAATTCACCCGTAAGCACATTTTTTCTTGCGCCTACATAGCCGATGGTCATTAAAACAACAAAAACCACCATTGTATTTATAAGCTGAGAATAGTCCATAAGATGACACTTTCCTTTTTATATGTGGAGAATAAGCTTTGCCACATAGATATAGATAAGCAGGGATACCGCGTCAGTCACGGTGGATATGAGCGGGTTTGCCATGACCGCAGGGTCTACCCCGATTTTTTCCGCCAGAATGGGCAGGGTGCTGCCCACAACCTTGGCAAACATAACGATAAACAAAATGGAGAGGGACACGGTGGCAGCCACAGCCACGGTAATAACATCATTGTGCAGCACCATACCGTCCACCAGCAGCATTTTCACAAAATTGACCACGGCAAGGCTCAGACCGCAAAGGAAAGAAACCCGCCACTCTTTCCACATCACGCGGAAGGCATCCTTTGGTTCGGTGTCACCAAGGGAGAGGCTTCGTATAACGGCAGTGGAGGCCTGCGCGCCGGAATTGCCGCCGGTGCCCATCAGCATGGGGATAAAGGCCACAAGTCCGGCCTGTACAGCCAGCATATCCTCAAAGGAGGTGAGTATCATGCTGGTGAAGGTGGCAGAAAGCATCAGAAACATAAGCCAGGGGATGCGGTTTTTCCACATCTCAAAGGTGCTTGTGCGGGAATAGGGCTTGTCGGAAGGGAGAATACCGGCCATGATTTCAAAGTCTTCGGTGGTCTCCTGCTCCATAACGTCCAGAACGTCGTCAACGGTGACGATGCCAACAAGCCTGCCTTCCTTATCCACAACCGGCATTGCCATAAGGTCGTAGTCGGAGAACTTCTCGGAAACGCTCTCCTGGTCGTCGGTGGTGGAGGCGAAAATCACGTTTCTGTCCATGAGATCTTCGATGATAACATCGTCATCGGCCAGAAGCAGATCCTTCACTGTCACTATGCCCTCAAGCTTTCTGTCGGCGGAGATAACAAAGCAGACATAGATAGTCTCCTTGTCCTCGCCGATGCGCCTTATGCGGGCAAAGGACTCTTTGACGCTCATGTATTTTTTCAGATCCACAAATTCCGAGGTCATAATGCTGCCTGCGGAGTTTTCCGGGTATCTGAGATACTGGTTTATAAGGTTTCGGGTCTCTGCGGTGGCGGTGCGCATCACACGGCGCACAACGTTTGCGGGCAGCTCCTCCATCATGTCAACCGCGTCGTCCACGTACAGCTCCTCAATAATGGCTGCAAGCTCGGAATCGGTGATGGAATTTATTATCTGCTCCTGCTCGGGCGCTTCAAAATTGGCAAAGACCTCTGCGGCGGCCTCCTTGGAGAGAAGTCTGAACACCATGGGCATCCTGTTGTCGCCTATCTCCGTCAGAAATTCCGCCACGTCAAATTCGTTCATTTCCTCCATGCGCCGTTTAAGCTGCTTCATATCTCTTTTGTCCAGCAGCTCAGTCAGCTCATCGGTGCGTTTTTCAACCAAAAGGTCAAAGTCCATAGCTTCAATATTCTCAATTTCAGCCACGAAACAAACCTCCTTTCAGTGTTTGCGGTTTAAAATCAAAAAATCAAATACCAAGATAATCTGCCTGCTCGGCACTGAGAGTGTCGATACCTACTCCCATGGCCTCAAGCTTTATTCTGGCCACGCGCTCGTCTATTTCACGGGGTACCGCAATAACATGGTTTCCAAGCTCAGCCTTGTGGGAGGCCAGATACTCGGCGGAGAGAGCCTGAATTGCAAAGCTCATGTCCATTATCTCGGCGGGATGCCCGTCAGCCGCTGCAAGATTTACAAGCCTGCCCTGAGCAATGACGAAAAGGGTCTTGCCGGAGGGGAGCACATAGGCCTGAATATTGTGCCTTGCCTCATAGCTCTCAACAGCGTAGTCCTTCAGCCCTGCAATATCCACTTCCACATCAAAGTGGCCTGCGTTGGAGAGAATAGCCCCGTCCTTCATGCTTTCATAGTGCTCCTTGCGGATAACACCGCTGCAGCCGGTGACGGTGACAAAGATGTCGCCATGCTTTGCGGCCTCGTCCATGGGCATGACCTCATAGCCGTCCATGTAGGCTTCCAGAGCGCGGATGGGGTCAGTTTCGGTAACGATGACCCTTGCACCCATACCCTTGGCTCTCAGGGAAACGCCCTTGCCGCACCAACCGTAGCCGGATACCACAACCTGCTTTCCGGCGACAATAAGGTTTGTGGTGCGCATGATACCGTCCCACACGGACTGACCGGTGCCGTAGCGGTTATCGAACATGTGCTTGCAGTCGGCCTCATTGACCATGACCATGGGGAAGCACAGCTCGCCCTTGCGGTCCATGGCACGAAGACGGTGGATGCCGGTGGTGGTCTCTTCGCAGCCGCCTATGATATTGGGGATCAGATGACGGTACTTTTCGTGGATGAGCTTTACAAGGTCGCCGCCGTCGTCAATGATGATGTTGGGGCCTGCTTCCAGCACACGGCAGAGATTTTCCTCGTACTCCTCCATGGAGCAGTCATAGCGGGCAAAAACCTCCATGCCGCCTGCAACCAGCGCTGCGGCCACATCGTCCTGAGTGGACAGGGGATTGGAGCCGGTAACGTACATTTCGGCTCCGCCCAGCTCCATAACACGGCAGAGATACGCGGTCTTGGCCTCAAGATGCACACTCAGCGCAACCTTCAAACCCTCAAAAGGACGGCTCTCTTTGAACTGCTCTGCAATGCGGCAGAGAACAGGCATTCTGCGCTCAACCCATTTTATTTTCATCTCGCCGGAAGGGGCAAGGGATATATCCTTTATAAAGCTCATGGAAAAATCCTCCGCTACAGTAAAATATCAGACAAAATATTTTACCACAGCGAAAAATCAATGGCAAGGTTTTCACACAGAAAAAGCCCCGTCCGGAGCGAACGGACAAATATGAGCTGTAAGCATATCAAACATTTGCAAGCCTGTCTTTTCCCAACAATTCCCCCTTGGAATAATCATAATAATACAGCACCGTCTGACAGCCTTCGTCGAATTACATAACTATAATAATTATAAACTTATGTAAACTCTGGAGGGCGTAAAATGGAGCTTGGAGGACGTGGGAAACTGAAGATGATGGGCAGGGTAAGAACGGGGGAAACAGACCCCCGATTTTATATCGCCCTGAGAGGTGTCATATACATGGGGATGGGCATGCTTATGAGCTGTGGCAGGGTGCTGCAAAACGGCGCTCCCTTCGGCATGGCGATGGTGGCCTGTTCGGGGGCGGGGATATCCGGAGTGTGTGCTCTCGTGGGTGCCTCCGCAGGCTATCTTCTGAGCGGCGGCCTTGGCTGGGGCATACGTTATATTGCCGCCTGTGTGCTGGTTTATACCATTGCCTTTGTCTTTCAGGAACTTTCATTTTACAAACAGGAGTATTTTATGCCCACGGCCTCAGGCATTGTCATGGCGCTTACCGGTTTTCTGGGCAACATGTCTTCCTCCAATGGGGCTCTGCCCATGTATGCGGAGATTTTTCTTGAAACAAGTCTTGCCTTTGGCAGTACATATTTTTTCCATGAGGCGCTAAGCGGGGAGACGCATACAACAGAGACGGCTGAACTTAAGCACAGTGTGGCTGTGATGATAATGGCGGCCTGTGCGCTCATGGCCTTTGCCCGGGTTGAGCTTTTTTCCCTTTTGTCGGTGGGGAGGTTTTTGTCCCTTTTGCTGGTGATGAGCTCTGCCATGAAGGGCGGCATGTTCACTGGGGCTGCGGTGGGTACGGTTTTGGGCCTTGCTATGGACATCTGCCGCATGGGGCATCCCTTCTATGCCATGGCCTACGCCTTTTCAGGGCTTCTCTCCGGCGTTTTCGGCAAGCATGGCAGATTTATATTTGCGCTGTCCTTTCTTCTTGCAGGGGCGCTTTCCGTGGTGGGAGGATGGGATGAGGAGCTTTATATATCGGCGCTGCTTGAATTTTTCAGTGCATGCTGTGTGTTTCTACTTTTGCCTGGTGCATTTTTAAATCAGGTGGGTATGCTGCTCCAGCCGGCGGAGAGAGGCAGCGGCGAAACCGGACTGCGCCGTTTCGTAGCAGGGCGGGTAAAAAATCTCAGCCTTGCCTACTCAGAGCTTTATGAGACAGTCCGCAAGAATGTGGAGCAGCCGTATAATGACGAAAACATTGCCCGGGTCTTTGACCGGGCGGCAGATGAGGTGTGTGTCCGCTGCCGTTACAAAAACCGCTGCTGGAACAATGAGTACATGGATACGCTTTCCGCCATGAACGATGCCACCCACGCCATGAGCGAGAACGGCAGCCTCCATGTGAACGATCTGCCCGGTTTTTTCAGGGAACGCTGCACTTCGCTTCCGGCCTTTGTGGCCTCGGTCAATGCCCAGCTTCGCTCTCTGGCGTACCGCCGTCGCCTTCGGGAGCATCTGCGGGAAAACAGGAGCATTGCATGGGCGCAGCTGGCGGACATCTCCCAGATACTCTCCACCGTAGCCGATGAGCTGGGCAGCAAGAACGGCTCCGACCCCTTGGCGGAAAAACGGCTTACAAAATATCTGAGGACTCTGGATATAGACGCGGACACAGCCGTATACAGGGATGGCAGCGGCAGGACCCGGGTGGTAATAGAAAGCGGCAGGCTCACGCCTCTTACCCGCAGCGGAGACTATCTGGACAAGCTCTCATCCGTTGTGGGTGTGCGCCTTTGCCAGCCATTGGAGACGGAGGAAAACGGAAGCCGGCTTACTCTTCTGGAGGCGGAGCCTCTGGCGGTGTCCGTGGGCATAGCCGCAATGAAAAAGCGGGGCGAAAAGGTCAGCGGCGATAAGGGTACATACTTCAAAACGGACTCCGGCATTCTCTGCGTCATCCTCTCCGACGGCATGGGCACCGGCAGCGACGCTGCCCGGGACAGCGATCAGGCCGTCAGCATACTGGAAAAATTTCTTCGCTCCGGAATTGACCCGGCGGTTTCCATGAAGATACTCAATTCCGTCATGCTCTTGAAAAGTGCGGAGAGCTGGGGCTATGCCACGGTGGATCTTATGTGCGTAAATCTTTTTACAGGTGACACCTGCTTTTATAAATACGGTGCCGCGCCCTCATACGTATTTAACGGCAAAACCGTAAAGCGTATCAAGGGCGAGAGCCTTGCTGCGGGACTGGGGCTGGGCGAGGGCATGGCGCCGGATCTTGTGCGTATGCGCTTAAAGCCCGGCTGTACCGCCATAATTGCCTCGGACGGGGTAATAGCAGATGCGGAGGATGAGTGGATAAAGGCGCTTTTGAATAAGGGCTTTGAGGACATGAAGGCGCTGGCCCGCTCTACGCTGAAAGAGGCGGAAAAGCTTTATGGAGCCAATGACGATATGACGGTGCTCACCGTAAGAGTGGAGGAACGGCCATGATGGAGAGAATACGCTACCGTATCTGGCGGCTGCGGCAGAGCATATGTACAAGGCAAAGGAAAAAGCTTGAGTATGCGCCAATCAAGGGGAATATTCAGAACGTCATCATAGTGAAGCCGGAAAACCGAATGTTTTCCCATGCGGTGTTTGTGCTTAGTGACGATTATGTACGCCAGAGCCGCCTGTCCACACAGGAACTTCTGCGTCAGGCGAGGGAGGCGGCAGGAGAATACGGGGGAATGATGCCGCCCCGAGCCGGTGCAGGCCGATGGCTGAAAGCACTGCTTGCCATAATTGCATCGCTCATGTTCCTTTTTGGTGCATATTATTTTATTTTCATGTAGCTTTAATTTTGTTCTTATTGTTTTCAATTATCCTCAAAACAGAAAACAGGAAAGGATAGTGGAAAATGAATAATAATTATGATGCCTTGCGTGTGGCTCTGGAGTATGTGGGCCTTGAAGAAAGTCACATCCGCAGTGTGAGTATTTGCAGGGAAGGAGAATATGTGCGTGTCAGCTTTCAATGCATGTGGCTTGCCTATGAGCTGTATGTGGACTGCGAAAATGCTGCTGTGCCGGGCGTGGATATACGGCCCTGCCCCGGAGATTGGGATACAGCGCAGGAAAAGCTGAAGCTTACGGCCAAAATGCGCCATATTTGTTCTTTGTAAAAAATCAGCGCAAGAGCCTTGTATTGACTTTGCTCCCCGATTTGATATAATAAAAATGTATGCTTTAAAGAAATTTAAGGAGGAGCACCATGGCATCCAAAGTTTATTTTGCCAATTTCCGCGCCACTTTCACCGAGAATATCCCTCAGAAGCTGGCCCGCCTCATCAAGACCGCAGGCATGCTCGAGGGCATAGATTTCACAAACAAGTTCACCGCCATCAAAATCCACTTCGGTGAGCCCGGCAACCTGTCCTATCTGCGTCCCAACTACGCCAAGGTAGTTATTGACATGATAAAGAACGCAGGCGGCCGTGTCTACCTGACCGACTGCAACACCCTCTACGTCGGCCGCCGCAAGAACGCTCTGGACCATCTGGAAGCTGCCTATGAAAATGGCTACAACCCCTTCACCACCGGCGCCCACGTCATCATTGCCGACGGTCTGAAGGGCACTGACGAAGTGCTCGTTCCCATTGACGGTGAGTACGTAAAGGAAGCCAAGATAGGCCGCGCCGTTATGGATGCAGACATCATTATCTCCATGAACCACTTCAAGGGCCATGAGTCCACCGGCTTCGGCGGCGCTCTCAAGAACCTTGGCATGGGCTGTGGCTCCAGAGCCGGCAAGATGGAGATGCACTCTGCCGGTAAGCCTGTTGTCCATCAGGAAAACTGCATCGGCTGCGGCGCCTGCACCAGAAACTGCGCCCACGGTGCCATCACTGTCAGCAATAAGAAGGCCTCCATTGACTATGACAAGTGCGTCGGCTGCGGCAGATGCATCGGCGTTTGCCCCATGGATGCCGTCACCGCCGCCAATGACGAGTCCAACGATATCCTCAACTGCAAGATCGCAGAGTACGCTCTGGCTGTCGTGAAAGACCGTCCCCACTTCCACATAAGCTTTGTCATGGACGTCTCCCCCAACTGTGACTGCCATGCCGAAAACGATATGCCCATCATCCCCGATGTGGGTATGTTCTGCTCCTTTGACCCTGTTGCCCTTGATATGGCCTGTGCTGACGCTGCAAACGCCCAGCCCGTCCTCACCGGCAGCATTCTCGACGAGCTGCCCCACACCCACAACGACCACTTCAACGACAACCATCCTGAAACCAACTGGATGAGCGCCGTTGAGCACGCTGAAAAGCTGGGCATCGGCACCAGAGACTACGAGCTTATCAAGATCTGATACATATAATAAATGCAAAACTGCCGCACCGAAGGGTGCGGCAGTTTTTTGTCATTTTATCAGGGCTTTGCGTCGCAGTAGTAGCAGCGGTATTCGTTTCTGTCCTCACCGCGGAGCATGAAGATATGGTCAATGCCCTGCTCGGTGGTGGTGATGCAGCGGGGGTTCTTGCAGCGGATAATATTTGTCAGCTTCCTGGGCAGGCTCAGGTGCTTTTTCTCAACGATTTCTTCGTTCCGGATGATATTTACAGTCACATTGGGGCTTACATAGCCAATAACATCCAGATTTACGTCCACATCGCTGTCTATCTTGATAATATCCTTCTTGCCCATGAACTCACTGGGGGCGTTCTGGATAACGGCCACGGGGCAGTCCAGCTTGTCCAGCTCCAGAAGCCTGTATAGGGTCATGGCCTTGCCTGCGGCTATATGGTCGATGACTATGCCGTTTACGATGCTGTCAACCTTCATGCCTTCACCTCCAGAAGCTTCATGATAAGCGCCATGCGGATGAATTTACCGTAGTGTGCCTGACGGAAGTAGCAGGCGCGGGGGTCATCGTCCACCTCGGTGGAAATCTCGTTGACGCGGGGCAGGGGATGGAGCACTATCATGTCAGCTTTGGCCTTTTCCATCTTGGCCTTGTCCAGAATATAGCTGTCCTTGAGCCTCAGATAGTCTTCCTCGTTGAAAAAGCGCTCTCTCTGCACTCTGGTCATATACAGTATATCAAGCTCGCCAATAACATCCTCAAGGGAGGTGGACTGGACATAGTCGATGTTCTTGTCCTTTATATACTCCTGCTTTACGAAGCTGGGCAGCTTCAGCTCCTCCGGGGAGATGAGTACGAAGCGGATACCGCTGTAGCGACTCATGGCTTCGATAAGGGAGTGCACCGTGCGGCCAAACTTCAGGTCACCGCAAAGACCGATCACAAGATTGTCAAAGCGTCCCTTCTCGTGATGTATGGTGAGAAGGTCGGTAAGGGTCTGGGTGGGGTGATAGTGTCCGCCGTCGCCTGCGTTTATCACAGGGATGGTGGAGTGCATTGCCGCCACCATGGGCGCACCCTCTTTGGGGTGGCGCATGGCGATAATGTCGGCGTAGCCGCTGACAACCGCTACCGTGTCCGCCACGCTCTCGCCCTTGGTGGAGGAGCTGGAGTTTGCGTCGGAAAAGCCCAGCACCTTGCCGCCTAAGTTGAGCATTGCAGACTCAAAGCTGAGCCTTGTGCGGGTGGATGGCTCAAAGAAAAGGGTGGCCAGTATCTTGTCGTCACAGACGTGGCGGTACTTCGCGGGATTTGCGATTATATCGTCGGCTACAGATATAAGCTCGGCTATCTCCTCCACGGAGAGGTCGAGAATGTTGATAAGATTTCTCATCTTATGCTCCTATCCAGCTCTCGTCGGAGGGATTGTTGCGGAAAGCGATAAGCTTTGCCACGTCTTCCTTTTTGATGTAGTTTTCCTCAGCGGCGATGTTGGCAATAACGTCAAACTCGGTGAGGCTGATATTCTTCACATTTGCTGCGGCAAGGCGCTCAAGGCCCTTTTTCATGCCGTAGGTGAATATGCTTACAATGCCCAGCACCTCAGCCCCGGCCTCGCGGAGAACATTAACCACCTCGATAACGCTGCCGCCGGTGGAGATAAGGTCTTCCACCACGACCACCTTCTGGCCGGGAAGGAGCTTGCCTTCAATCTGGTTCTGCCTGCCGTGATCCTTTGCACCGGAGCGCACATAGCCCATGGGCAGACCCATGATGTGTGCGGTGATGGCAGCGTGGGCGATACCGGCAGTGGAGGTGCCCATCAGCACTTCCACATCGGGGTAGTTTGCGCGGATGGTCTCAGCCAGCGCGTTTTCAACGTCGTTTCTCACTTCGGGAGCGGTGAGAGTGAGGCGATTGTCGCAGTATACGGGGCTTTTTATGCCGCTGGCCCATGTGAAGGGCTCTTCCGGACGGAAGAATACGGCCTTGATGCTGAGAAGGTCTTTTGCGATAAGCTTCTGAATGTCAGTCATTTTCTTTATCCTCCAAACTCAATCCACAAATTCTCTCACGCAGCGCTCATAGGCGGCTACGGGGTCAGCGGCGGCAGTGATGGGGCGGCCCACCACAATGTAGTCAGAGCCGATGCGCTTGGCCTCAGCCGGGGTCATAACGCGCTTCTGGTCGCCGCTGTCGTTTTCGGCAAAGCGGACACCGGGGGTCACGGTGACGAAATCTTTTCCACAGGCCTCGTGTACCTTGCCGCTTTCAAGAGGGGAGCAGACAATGCCGTCCAGGCCTGCGTTCTTGGCGGTCTGGGCATAGTGCATTACGACCTTGTCAATAGGTTCACGGATGAGGATATCCCGCTCCATACTCTCCTGATCGGTGGAGGTCAGCTGGGTCACGGCGATGAGCATGGGACGGCTGCCGTCTTCGCGGGTCAGACCCTTGAGAGCGCCCTCCATCATGGCGGTGGTACCGGCGGCGTGGAGATTTGTCATGTCCACGTCGAGGTTTGACAGCACGCGCATTGCCTTGGTGACGGTGTTGGGGATATCGTGGAGCTTCAGGTCGAGGAAAATCTTATGGCCTCTGGCCTTGATGTCCCGGACTATCTGGGGGCCTTCTGCGTAGAAAAGCTCCATACCGATTTTGACAAAGGGCTTTGTATCGGTAAACTTGTCCAGAAACTCAAAAACCTGCTCTCTGCCGGCAAAATCGCAGGCAACTATTACGTCCTTACCCATGGTGTGCTCCTCCTGTTATTTCACTTAAATTATCTATACCGTATTTTTCCATCACTGCGGGAAGTGTGTCGATTATCTTTTTGCAAATCATCGGGTCTGCAAGGTTTGCAGCGCCCACTTCAACAGCGCTTGCTCCCGCCAGCATCATCTCTATCACATCCTCGGCCCGGCTGATGCCGCCCATGCCGATTATGGGCACCTTAACTGCCTCATACACCTGATATACCATCCTCAGCGCCACGGGGAATACGCCGGGGCCGGAGTAACCGCCGGTGGTGTTGGCGAGAATGGGGCGGCGTGCTTTAAGGTCAATTCGCATACCCATGAGGGTATTTATAAGGCTTATGCCGTCAGCTCCTGCGTCCTCGCAGGCTTTTGCGATGGACACAATGTCCGTCACATTGGGGCTGAGCTTTATATATACGGGCTTTTTGCACACGGCCTTAACTGCCTTTGTCACCTCATAAGCCGCCTTTGGCTCGGTGCCAAAGCTCATGCCGCCATTGTGCACATTGGGGCAGCTTATATTTACTTCCAGCAGCCCCACCTGCTCCTCCCTGTCCAGAAGTGCACAGGCTTTCACATACTCTTCCACGGAAAAGCCGCTCACATTGGCGATAAGCTTTTTGGAAAAGTATTTTTTCATTTCGGGCAGCTCGTGGGCGATAACATGCTCCACACCGGGGTTCTGAAGGCCCACGGCGTTGAGCATCCCGGCGGGGCACTCGGCAATGCGGGGCGTGGGATTGCCGAAGCGCTCATTCAAAGTAGTGCCCTTGAAAGAAAATGTGCCAAGGCAGTTTATGTCGTAAAACTCTGCAAACTCCTTGCCGTAGCCGAAAGTGCCGCTGGCGGGGATAATGGGGTTATCAAGCTGCCAGCCGGAGAGTGAGACTTTCATGTTCACCATATTATCTCGCTCCTTTCAAGCACCGGGCCATCCTTGCAGATGCGCTTATTGCCCTTGTGGGTCTTGCAGGTGCAGCCCATGCAGGCACCGAAGCCGCAGCCCATTCTGGCCTCAAAGCTGAACTGCCCCTCGGTTTTGGCAATGCGGTCAATGGCGCGGAACATCCCCTCAGGGCCGCAGGTGTAGAAGTAGCTGTAGTCAAGCCCTGCCATCACGTCAGTCACAAAGCCCTTATGCCCACAGCTGCCGTCATCAGTGCAGATTATCACATCAGCACCCAGTGTTTTGAATTCATCACTGAGGAAAATATCCTTATCTGAGGCAAAGCCCAGAAGCACAGTGGGCCTTTTACCCTCGGCAATGAGCTTTCTGCACAGGCAGTAAAGGGGTGTTGCGCCCATGCCGCCGCCTATGAGCAGGGGATTATCGCCGCTGGGGGCGGTGTCATAGCCCTTGCCAAGCCCTGTCAGCACTGAAAGCTCAGTGCCGACGGGAAGGGTGCTCAGTTTTGCTGTTCCTTCGCCCACGGCCTTGTAGTAGATGTCAAGTCCGCTTTCGTCCCAGCTGCATATGGAGAAGGGGCGGCGCAGGAAAAGCCCATCAAGTTTTATGCTGGCAAACTGACCGGGGCAGTTAATCTCTGAGCTGTCCCCCTCAAGCCTGAGATGGTATACATCCCGGGCTGCCTGACTGTTTTCTTTTATCTTGAATATCTTGTCTTCCATTTTATGCCTTTCAGGAGTCAATGGTGGAAATCTCCATAGTGATCTCTTCCAGCACGTCCAGCAGCACACGCACGGTGTCGAGAGCTGTGAAGATGGTCACACCGTTTTCAACGGCGCACTGGCGGATAAGGCCGCCGTCCTGATAGTTGCCGGAACTGTAGTCCTTGGTGTTTATGACATAGGTCACGTGGCCCTGACGGATGGACTCCAGAATTTCCTCGCTGCCCTCGCTCAGCTTCTTCTTGACACGGGTGCGTATGCCGTGCTCCTTGAGGAATACGGCGGTGCCGTAGGTAGCTTCAATGTTGAAGCCCAGATTGTAGAAGCGGCGGATAAGAGGCAGGGCCTCTTCCTTGTCCTTGTCGGCAATGGTGACAAGCACGGTGCCGTAGTTCATAACCTGCATGCCGGAAGCCTGCAAAGCCTTGTACAGGGCGCGGTTGAGCTTCTTGTCGTAGCCTATGGCCTCGCCGGTGGACTTCATCTCCGGGGAGAGGTAGGCATCCATGCCGTGAAGCTTGGAGAAGGAGAAGGCGGGCACTTTTACGTACCATTTCTTCTTGTCCGTGGGGTAGAGGTCGAATATGCCCTGTTCCTTAAGGCTCAGCCCCAGCATGCAAAGGGTGCCGATGTCGGCAAGGCAGTAGCCGGTGGACTTGGAGAGGAAGGGAACTGTGCGGGAGGAACGGGGATTGACCTCGATTATATATACATTGTCGTTCTTGTCCACGATGAACTGGATATTGTAAAGACCAACAATGCCGATACCCAGACCCAGCTTCTTGGTGTAGGTGAGGATGGTGCCCTTCACCTTGTCGGATATGGAGAAGGTGGGGTATACGGAGATAGAGTCGCCGGAGTGTACGCCGGTGCGCTCCACAAGCTCCATGATACCGGGGACGAATACGTCACGGCCGTCGCATACGGCATCCACCTCAACCTCGCGGCCCTGAATATACTTGTCCACCAGTACGGGGCGATCCTCGTCAATTTCAACGGCGGTTCTGAGATAAGAGCGAAGCTGCTCTTCATTGGCAACTATCTGCATGGCTCTGCCGCCCAGCACGAAGCTGGGGCGCACAAGTACCGGGTAGCCGATCTTTGCGGCGGCCTCCACACCGGCCTCCACGTTGGTGACGGCTCTGCCCATGGGCTGGGGGATATTCAGCTCTTCAAGGAGCTTTTCAAAGCTGTCCCGGTTCTCGGCCCGGTCTATGGCGGCGCAGTCGGTACCGATGAGCTTTACGCCCCGCTTCATCAGAGGCTCTGCCAGATTGATAGCGGTCTGGCCGCCGAGAGTTGCGATAACGCCAAGGGGCTTTTCAAGCTCAATGATATTGGCTACATCCTCAGTGGTCAAAGGCTCGAAATAGAGCTTGTCGGAGCAGGTGTAGTCTGTGGAGACGGTCTCGGGGTTATTGTTTATGATAATGGCTTCGTAGCCGCTTTCCTTGATGGTCATGACGGCGTGTACGCTGGAATAGTCAAACTCCACGCCCTGACCGATACGGATGGGGCCTGCGCCAAGGACGATGATCTTTTCCTTATCGCTGACCACGGAGCGGTTTTCCTCAGAGTAGGAGGAATAGAAGTAGGGGATGTATGCCCCGGTGTGGAAGGTGTCCGCCATGCGGTAAACGGGCATAAGTCCCTTGGCCTTGCGGTAGTTGAATACCTCAAGCTCTTCCAGCCGCCACAGCTTTGCAACAAACTTGTCGCTAAAGCCCATTTTCTTGGCCCGGGTGAGAACCTCAAGACTGTTTATATTGTCCTTCAGCTCCTGCTCCATCTTCACTATCCGCTCAATGGCCTCAAGGAAGTAGGCGGTTATCTGGGTGATGCCGTGGATACGCTCAACGGACACGCCAAAGCGCATAAGCTGGGCAATGGCAAAGATATTGTCATCCCGGAAAGCGGCAATATACTCTTCAAGCTCACTTACGCTCATGCCGTCAAATTTGGGCAGATGGAAGTGGCAGGCGCCTATCTCCAGAGAGCGCACGGACTTGAGAAGGCACTCTTCCAGATTGCTGCCAATGCCCATGACCTCGCCGGTAGCCTTCATCTGGGTGCCCAGCTTGTTGGAGGCGGAGGCAAACTTGTCAAAGGGGAAACGGGGGAGCTTTGCCACGATGTAGTCCAGCACGGGAGCTCTGGCAGCAGTGGTGTTGGCAAGGGGTATCTCGTCAAGGCTCATGCCCACGGCGATCTTGGCCGTTACCTTAGCAATGGGGTAGCCGCTGGCCTTGGAGGCGAGAGCAGAGGAGCGGGACACGCGGGGGTTGACTTCGATAAGGTAGTACTGGCTGCTGTTGGGGTCAAGGGCAAACTGCACGTTGCAGCCGCCTTCTATCTTAAGGGCTTTTATAAGCTTTATGGCGCTGTCGTTGAGCATTTTAAGGTCATGGTCGTTGAGGGTGAGTATGGGGGCCACCACGATGGAGTCACCGGTGTGCACGCCCACAGGGTCAACATTCTCCATGCCGCAGATAGTGATGACCTTGTCCTCGCTGTCGCGCATCATCTCAAACTCTATTTCCTTGTAGCCCTTCACGCTCTTTTCAATGAGCACCTGATGAACGGGAGAGAGCTTGAAGGCGTTCATGCCCACCTCTATAAGCTCCTCTTCGTTGTAGGCAAAGCCGCCGCCGGTGCCGCCGAGGGTGAAGGCGGGGCGCAGCACAACAGGGTAGCCTATCTCGGCGGCTGCGGCCTTGGCCTCTTCCACGCTGTAGGTTATCTTTGAGGGGATGACAGGCTCGCCTATCTCCTGGCAAAGCTCCTTGAACATTTCGCGGTCCTCGGCCCGCTCAATGCTCTCGCCGGAAGTGCCAAGAAGCTCCACCTGACACTCGCGCAGTATGCCCTTCTTTTCAAGCTGCATGGCAAGGTTAAGGCCGGTCTGGCCGCCGATGCCGGGGATGATGGCGTCGGGACGCTCGTAGCGGAGTATCTTTGCAATGTATTCAAGGGTCAGCGGCTCCATGTACACCTTGTCGGCGATGGTGGTGTCGGTCATGATGGTGGCGGGGTTTGAGTTGCAAAGCACAACCTCATAGCCCTCTTCTTTCAATGCGAGGCAGGCCTGAGTGCCTGCATAGTCAAACTCGGCAGCCTGACCGATGACGATGGGGCCGGAGCCGATTATCATTATCTTTTTAAGGTCTGTTCTCTTAGCCATTTCATATCCTCCCGAAGCTCTATGCTCTATATACTGTCTTACCGTCCATGACCGTCAGTACGCAGCGGCCATATACTTTATTGCCCGCAAAGGGCGTGGCACGGCCCATGGAGAAAAACTCCTCCGGCTCAATGCTGTATTCCTCGCTCAGTTCAAATATGCACATATCCTTGCCCACCGGCAGCCGGAAGCGCTCAAGGGGATTTTTGTGCATAAGCTCTGAGAGCTTTTCAAGGCTCAGTATGCCTTTTTTCACAAAGTGGGTGTAGAGAATGGGGAAGGCGGTTTCAAGCCCCACTATGCCCATGGCGCTCTTTTCAAGCCCCCGGCCTTTTTCCTCGGCGGAGTGGGGGGCATGGTCGGTGGCTATCATGTCGATAGTGCCGTCCAGTATGCCCTCTATGAGCGCCGCCCTGTCCTCTTTTGACCTTAAGGGCGGGTTCATCTTGAAGCGTCCGTCTTCCTGAAGGTCCTCGTCGCAGAGCACAAGGTAGTGCGGCCCTGTCTCACAGCTTATGTCCAGCCCCTCGGCTTTTGCCTTTCGTATAAGCTCCACGCTCTCCTTTGTGGAGATGTGGCACACATGGTAGGGGCAGCCCGTTTCACGCACAAGCTCAATGTCCCTTGCAATCTGCTCATACTCACTCTCAGAGCAGATGCCCCGGTGTCCGTGCGCTGCCGCATAGACTCCGTCGTGGATGTAGCCACCTTTCAACAGCTCGTTTACCTCGCAGTGGGCGGCGATGGGCTTCCCAAGCGCCTTCGCTTTCAGCATCGCGGCGCGCATCATCTCACCGTCCTGCACACCTCTGCCGTCATCGGAAAAGGCACAGACCAGATCTGCCATTGCCTCCATGTCGGCAAGCTCCTTGCCAAGCTCTCCCCGGCTGATTGCGCCATAGGGGATAACGCGGATAAGTGCGTCCTTTTCAATCTTTTCAAGCTGCAAAGCCAGCGTTTCCATGGAGTCCGGCACAGGGGAGAGATTGGGCATGGTGCAAACACAGGTGTAGCCCGCTGCTGCCGCTGCCTTTGAGCCGGTGGCGATGGTTTCTTTGTACGAAAAACCCGGCTCTCTGAAATGTACATGCACATCACAAAAGCCGGGAAAAACAACGTATTCTTTTTCGGGGTCAAAAATATCGAGACACTCCTTTGCCAGAAATGCAAATACTGAGGCCTCGTCAATACCAATGCAGCGGATATTCATTTTGCTTTTTTCAGGTGTTGCCATAATTGCCTCCGCGTCAGACCTTGCCAATATCCCGTATCGGCTTAAAAATCATTCGAGAGATTATAGCACGGCAAGGCCATATAGTCAACAGTGGACATTGCACATTTTTGCCCGGAAAACTGTAATTATTTTGTACAACCCCGGCCTGACGTGTTATAATACGGAAAAAGAAAAAACAAAGAGAGATGATTTGATGCGCGATTTTCTCACCGGCACCGGCGATACACTCATATACTACATTATCCTTGCCAGCGCCGCTCTCGGCAGCAGAATACTTGTAAAGATAAATGATGAGGTTTTCCGCAAGATACTCCACTGTATTTTGCTGGGCTCACTTTTGGTGTATGTTTTCTGCTTTGATATCTGGTGGCATGCGGTTATGTCCTGCCTTATCTTTGCCGCGGTGGTCTACCCCATACTCCACTATTTCGAGCATTTCAGCCGCTATTCCGAAACAGTCACCGAGCGGAAAAAGGGCGAGCTTAAAAATAGCCTGATTGTTGTATTTACCATGTTTGCCGTTGTCATCACGGTCTGCTGGGGACTTTTGGGAGACCGACTCCTTGTGCTGGCCACGGTGTACGCATGGGGCTTCGGGGATGCGGCAGCGGCGCTTATCGGCAAGCGCTTTGGAAAGCATAAGATACCCGGCAGCAAAAAAAGCTATGAAGGCAGCCTTTCCATGTTTGCCCTTTCTTTTCTCAGTGTATTTGTCATACTTATGTTCAGAGGCGGTATGGAGATATATGCCTGCGTCATTACCGCAGCGCTGGTGGCGGCTGCCACAGCTGCCACGGAGCTTTATACCCCCGGCGGCTATGACACCATAAGCTGTCCCTTCTGCGCTATGGCTGTAATGCTGCCCCTCGTGCATCTTTTCGGAGGTGGCATATGAAAAATAAGAATAAATCCGGAAGAAATACGCTTTTGTGGTCGGTTATAATGTCCTCACCCGGCCCTCTTGTGGTTGGAATTGGCCTTGTAATGGGCAGAAGCTCCACCCAGATTGCGGACTTTGTGCGCCGCAGTGCGGAGCTTCTGGCAATAATAGTGTCCTATGTGGTCTATCAGCTTACCACCCGTGACGGCTTTACCGATATGGAGAGAAAAGCAAGGCTTGAGAAAAATACCGACCTTTTCGTGGGCGGGGCTATGTGCCTTGGCGGGGCAATGATGCTCGTTCTGGCGCTGCTGCCCTCAACGGGTGAGACCGGCAATGTAATCCCCGGCCTGAGCATTGCCATTCTCGGCGTTATCGCAAACTCCATCTTCTGGCGGCGCTACAGCCGCCTTGGGAAAGAGAGCAATAACAGCATCCTTTTGGTGCAAAGCAGGCTCTACCGTGCCAAGACCCTTGTGGATATCTGCGTCACGGCGGCCCTGCTGTCCGTGACCTTGCTGCCGGGTTCGGCGATCTCCTACTGGCTGGATAAGGCAGGCTCCGCCGTTGTGGCACTCTATCTTATCCATACTGGATTTAAAACAATCTCAGAAAGAGTAAAAGCTCCCAAGTAACGCTTGGGAGCTTTTACATTATATTGTTTTACCAGGCTACGCTGTAGTTATAGAGAAGGTCTGCGGGCAAGTCTGCGGGCATGGTCATGTCTGTCCAGCCGCCAAGGCTGCACTCGCCGTAATAGTCCTTGCCGGTTGTGACAACGGTGCCGTCTGCCTTGAGGCCTATTATGTGCTTGTCGCTGGCGGAGATAGCCACGATATCGGTCCAGTCGGACACTTCGCACTGACCTTCACTGTTGTCGCCGATAGCCAGCACAGTGCCGTCAGCGCGAAGGCCAACGGTGAAGCGCTGACCTGCGGCAATGGCCACGATCTTGCTCCAGCTGGATACCTCGCACTCGTCAACCTCGTTACCGCCCACAGCCACCACGGTACCGTCGGACTTAAGACCCACAGTATGCCAGGTGCCGGCGGCGATGGAAACGATGTCGCTCCAGTTTTCAACATTGCATTCGCCGTACTGGTTGGGACCGTCTGCGATGACCTTGCCGTTTTCTCTCAGACCGACGGTCTGCCAGCGTCCGGCGTCAATATCAATAATTCTGAACCAGTCTTCCAGATAACCTTCCTTGGTGGAAACGATGGTACCGTCGTCCTTAAGGCCGAGAGTGAAGTCATGGCCGGCAATCACGGCCACGATATCGACCCAGTGGTTGACTGCACAAAGGGTAGAGGAATTGCTCTCGCTGGCGGCCACAACTCTGCCGTTGGACTTAAGGCCGACTATGTGGTTGGTGCCCACATCCAAAGATACGATATCCGTCCATTCCCTGACCTTTTCCTGGTCATAGACGTTCTCGTTCATACCGCCCTTGACAAGGATCTTGCCGTCGCAGCGTACGCCCACGCTGAAACGGTTGCCTGCGCCGATAACGTGGGCGCGGGCGAACTGAGTGCCCTCATCAGCAAAGCAGCTAGCGAAGCTTGCCAGCATCATGACACACAGCAAAAATGCAATAATTTTCTTCATTTTCTTCCCTCCGGTTTATTTTTCAGCATAAACTAAGCTCACCTTAGCATATTTACGCTGAATTTACAACAGGATTTTACAGTTCTTCCAGAATATTCAGCTGGCTTATAATCCTTGAATGTCTCTCATAGAGCATAAGCTCCTCATTGTGCCTGTAGTAGCTTTCGCAGCCGTAGCGGGAGATAAAGCGGGCGGCGTACCAGCTTATGGTAAGCTCCGTCACAAGTATCAGCATCTCCTGTCCCTCCGGCCAGACCCTTTCGGCAAAGGCGAGCATAGCTTCCATCTTGCCTTTTGCAGCTGCGGCATCGGAACGCATGGCGGCGACCATGCCGTCAAAGTCTGCCTTGATGGAGGGAAAATCTGAGCCTCTGGACTCATGCCCTGACATGAAGGCAAGCATACGCTCATACTGCCTGAGCCTTTCGGGGGAGAGGGTACCCCGCCTTTCCTCGCGCTGCTTCTGGGCTTTCAGGCTTTCAAGCTTATCGGCAAGGGCAGCGCCGGCCTTGACCTCTTTGAGTATGGGCAGAAGCTCGGATATCACATCCTCCGTCTCCATGACGGCGCGCACATCCGTGTGGAGCCTGTCCAGCATCAGCCCTATGAGGCTGAGCCTTTCGTCAAAGCCTGCACTGGCAGCGCGCTGCTCAATATCGGCAGGGGCCTTGCCGCTGAGAATAAGCTCTATCTTATAGTCGGACTTATATTTGTTGAAAAGCTCGTAGTATACGGCAAAGTCCTCGGCAATGTCCCTGTCCTGCACGTATTGGGCTATAAGCAGCTTGTCCACGGGCAAGTTATTCAGCTCATAAAGCTTTATCATGTCGCTTAAATCCGTCCAGCTTCGCACTGTCACAAAGTGCTTGCCCTCAACGCTCAGCTCCACCCGGTAGAAGTTTTCCCGTCTTGCCTCAAGGTAGCTGAGTATGGCGGCGTGTACGCCCTTTTTCAAAGCAAATTCCCGCCATGCGCCGTAGTCCGGCTCAATGTCGATGCGCTTTAATCTGTCCCATGTTACAATGTCAAATTCCCTTGCGCTGCGGTTATACTCAAGGGGATTGCCAGCCGTCACCACTATCCATCCGGGAGGTACGGCGTGCTTGCCGAAGGTTTTGTACTGCAAGAACTGAAGCATGGTGGGGGTGAGCGTTTCGGACACGCAGTTTATCTCGTCAAGGAAGAGTATGCCGTTTTTCACCCCGCCCTTTTCTATCATATCATAAACGGAGGCTATGATTTCCGACATAGTGTACTCGGAAACGGCGTAGTCCTCCCCACCGTAGTCCTTGTGCACTATAACCGGCAGACCAAGTGCACTCTGGCGGGTGTGGTGGGTCATGGAGTAGCTCACAAGCCCCACGCCCAGCTCATGGGCAATCTGCTTCATTATGGCGGTCTTGCCTATGCCCGGAGGCCCCATCAGAAAAACAGGGCGCTGGGCTTCGGGGGGGATGAGGAAATTGCCGAACTCGTCCTTTGTGAAGTAGGCGGTCATGGCGTTTTTTATCTGTTCTTTCGCTTCGGCTATATTCATAGTTCAAATTCCTCCTCATCAATGCCGCTTACGGCCTTTGCTTTGAGTAAAAGGGCGCTGATCTCCGTCTGGCCTGCGCTGAGCGCAGCTTTCAGGTACTTGTCTATATTCGCCGCCGCCAGCAGGCCACGCTGGGCCAGGCCGGTCATGGCGGGGATATTGTTCATTTTCAAAATGCGCTCCATTATAAGCGCCTCCTGAGAGTGGATGAAGCTCTCAGCTCTTTTTGTGGTGGCCTCACTGTGCTTTTCCGGGCAGGAGCACCACAAAAGGGTGTACAAAAGCTCCGACGAGCCGCTCTGCTCAAGCTGAGGGTAGCCGGGAGCGATAAAGCCGGAGAGAAGGGCATAGTTGCTGCCAAAGGCATTGAGCCCTATCCTTGTCTCATGGCCCAGCACATCCGCGTGCATAAGGGACGGGCACTCAAAGAAAGCCTCTTCCCCGATGCTCTTCACCGTTGCAGGCACGCTTATGCTCTCAAGCCCGCTGCTTTGAAAAGCGAGAGAGGATATTTCCTCAAGCCCTTCGGGCAGCTCTATGCTCTGCAAACTCTCACAGAAGAGAAAGGCCCCGTCCTCAATGCTCTTTACGGTGGAAGGAATATTTATCTCCCTAAGCGACACGCAGGAGGCAAAGGCCGCCACACTGATGTTCACAAGCCCCTCTGGGAGTATGACCTCTTCCAGTGCCTCGCACTCGGCAAAGGCCTCATCCTCCATAAAGCCCACGCCCTCGGGGATGATTATTTTCCGGATCTCCGGGTTTTCGCTGAACTGCTGACTTTTTATATATGCTGTGCCGGGGGCAATGGTAAGCACCCCGTCAATAAGCTGAAAATCTTTTGTCAAGTATATCCTCCTCACTTAAAGTAAGGTGCATGGCCCATGAGGGGACTTCCGCCTCGGCATAGCCGTCGTTGTGGAGAATAAAGGCGGTGTCATACTTGGGCTGTACGTGGGGAAAAGTACCTTTACCGTCGGTAAAATATATAAGGCCCTGCAAATTTGAAAGCTCCTTTGTGCGAATAAGCTCATCCACATATTCAAATACAGGGCGAAAATCCGTTTTTCCAAGGCCCAGTATCTCCATGGTTTTGAGATATTGGTCAAATTCCTCCTTGCTGTGTATGCAAACATCCTCCCTTATCCTGTCGTCGCACTGGATGATGTGCATATTCACCCTCGTAAAGAAGTTTTCTTGCCGCTGGAGTATGTCGTGGGTGTGCTGTATGAAAGACTGCACCACATCGCCCTTCACGCTGCCGGAGGTGTCGATGGCGATGACAAATTCACGGATACGCTTTTGCTCGGAGTATTCCAGCGGCTCGATGAGGGGGATAT
Source organism: Oscillospiraceae bacterium (assembly GCA_017398685.1). Lineage (GTDB taxonomy): Bacteria > Bacillota > Clostridia > Oscillospirales > Oscillospiraceae > Limivicinus. Next base: position 33,026 of record JAFQFH010000001.1, on the reverse strand, counting down.
TGCCGTAAAGCTCCATGGAGTAGCTGTAGTAGTTCTGGTCAAACTCGTCCTCGGAAAGGCGCATCACCTCACCGCGCATGCCAAAGCGCCTTAGAAACTCCGTGTAGCTGTAGCGGGAGCGGTTGAGACTTTTGAGATTTTGCACAAGGGCGCTGTTTTTGTCCTTGTTCATAGTCTCAAGCTCGGTCTGCATCCGCTTGGAGACCTCTTTCCATATCTTTTTGAGGTTTATTTTGCTGTCCTTTTTGGCATTGGGGTCATTTTCCCCGTACCATATGGCGTGGCCGTCGGCTTTGAAGCTCTCCCGCTGGGCAATAAGCTCTTCCTCGCTTATCTCCATGTCGCCCAGCCATTTGTATACCCGCTCCGCCGTGATAAGCCCCAGCTTATCCTCAAGCATGGCGATTGTGGCCTGCTGTCGGACTTCCCTTGCCGCGTGGAGAGCGGGGGAGTGAAGCTGATTTATGGCGTGCTCCACCGCAATGTCGCAGGCCAGATCCCATCTTGGCATATCCAGCTTCTGCTCCATGAGATTGTGTCGGAAAATGCAGTGGAAAAGACAGTGGAGTATATCCCTTGCCACGCACTTTTGCTCAGCCTTGTAAATGTGCAGGATAAACCAGGGGGAGTAGTAGATGCTCTCCCCGTCGGTGGCAAGGCTCACATTATCGTTGCAGACAAAGGGGGCACAGGATATGGCTCTGTCCAGAAAGCGGAAATTGACGATAAGTGAATTTCGCGCCAGGGTCAGAATATCCTTCGCCAGAGACTCGGCCAGTATTTGCTTTTCTTCCTTGACATTATCCATAATCAAAAAAACAGGGACGGGTATGCACCCGTCCCTTTGGTTGATTTTAGTAGTATTCGCCGGGTACTTCCAGAACTATATCACTCAGTGCAAAGCTTGAGCAGGGATGAATGTAGCCATAGGCAATGTCGGCCCAGCGGCGCAGCTCGTTTTCTTTGGGAACGAACACATTGCCGGAGATGAGCTTGGAACGGCACCAGCCGCATTCACCGCTGCGGCAGCGGGAGGGAGCCTTGATGGCGGCGCGCTCAAGGGCAACCAGAATAGGCTCGTTGGCGGCGCACTTTATCTTGTACTCGGCAGCGCCCTGCTTTACGGTCATGTCAAAGACCTTATCCTTGGCATCAATGGGGTAATTCTCGCACTCCCATACGGTCTTTGTAACGTCTATCATCTTGCGGCGGAAGAGACGCTCGGGCAGACCCAGCTTTGCAATCTCGGGCTTGAGGAACTTGTACATGGCCTCGGGACCGCACAGGTACACGGAGTACTCTTCGGGGGCGTACTTCTTTATAAGCTCTGCGGTGATAAAGCCGTTTTCGTAGCCTTCCTTCTTCTCATCGGAGAGAACATGGATGACCTTGAACTTGGGGCAGGCTGCGGCAATCTCATCCAGCTCTTTCTTGAAGAGAATGTTGGCCTCATCGCGGCTGCCGTAAAGGAGAATAAGCTCAAAGTCCTCAATGCCGTCGCGGATGGCGTAGGCCATGGAGAGGAAGGGGGTGATACCGGAGCCGCCTGCAAGACCTACAACGGTCTTCTTGTCTCTCAGGTCCTCATAGTAGAAAAAGCCCTGAGGATCGGAGGATATGACCTTGTCGCCCACCTTGAGAGTCTCAAGGAGAATGTCCGCTGCATATCCGCCGGGGTTGGAGCGGATGGTAATGGCTGCCCTGCCATCCAGTGCCCACTTGGGGGAGGAGCACAAAGAGTAGGAGCGGGTGACGAAGCTGTCACCAATGGGCAGCTTGAGAGAGAGGTACTGGCCTGCTCTGAAATAGGGGAAGGGCTTGCCGTCGGCGCGCTTGAACACAAAGCTCTTGGCATTGGCGCTGCCGTGGTCGATTATCTGGTCGATGACCAGCTCCATGCAGTCGGGGTGGAGATTTTTCGCATTGATGTTTATGGCGAAGTCACCGCTGATCTCTTTGGCGGGGGCTGCCTGAATGGCCTGCTCGCGGACTTTCTTCATGTTCTTGAACTTGAGCATGTCGAACTTGCCGATAAGGCCCACTTTAACGTTAAGTGCCATTACTTGTTACCTCCTTCTTCGCTGAGATCCTTGATGGCAAGTCTTGCCATCAGCTGGCCGGTGAGCATTGCTGCGGAGTAGCCGTCGCCTCTGGGACCGGCGGCGCCGATGGGTCTGAGACCCTTGATGGGGTAGTCGGTAGCCAGCATCTGGAGACGGGCCATCATGCCGTCCCAGTCGGTAGTCTCGTAGCCGTAAACTGCGCCTTCGGGGGCGTTGAGGTAGCGGGCAAAGGTCCAGGGAGTGGCAACTGCCATTTCCTCGATATGGCCTTCCAGCTCTATGCCGGCCTTGTCCTTGAGGCTCTTGAGGAACTTCTTGGCAAACTGGTTTTTAAACTGGAAATATTCTTCCTGAGGAAGGTCGTTCCAGTCCACGGGAGAGCCGAAGGTAGTGAAGGAGCACACGCAGGTGCCTTCGGGGGAGAAGCCGGGATTTGCAATATTGTAGCAGAGGAAGATGGAGTAGTCGTTGGTCTTGATGCCGCCCAGCAGGTCCTTATATTCCTGTGCGGAATCTGCATGACCGGAGAGGAATATGGAGTAGTCCTTGATGCCCAGCTCTTCAGCGGATTTGTCGCAGCAGAAGTATGCGGTGAACATACGGCCGCCCATCTTTCTGTCGCGGGCAGCGGAGAGCTTCTTTTCGCGCTCGGGAACAAGCTCCTTGGGAATCATCTTGCCGTAGATGATGTCGGGGTTGATGTTTGCCAGCACATAGTCACATTCGATATGGCCCATGTTGGTCTTGATGCCGCAGAGGCGATCTCCGTCAAAGAGGAACTCTTCAGCACGGCAGTTGAACCAAACGTCGCCGCCCAGCTCACGGAAACGCTCCACCATGGCGGTGGAAAGCTCGTGGGAGGTGTGGGCGGGGATGTATGCGCCGCGGCTTACGTACTTATGTACCATTGCAGCGTAGTGGATGAATGCCAGATGCTCAAGGTCAACGCCCAGATAGCTCCAGTAGGTTGCAAGGATGTCCTGGCACTTCTTGGGCAGCTTCAGTGCGTCAAATACCTTCTGGGTGGAATAAGCACCGGTGCGAAGCATGTTGGGGTAGTCTGCCTGCAGCACCTTGGAGTCGGCCTTGCCGGCAGAGGCGGAGATGTAGGCAATACCGCGCAGTACCTCGTCGAAAAGCTCGAAAAGCTCTTCCATCTTGGGACGGGAACCGGGAACTTCCTTCTCCATTGCGTCGATGAAGTTTTCGATGCCTGCGGGCATGGTGGCATCCAGCAGCTTGCCGTCAGAGCCCTCAGTGATAATTCTGAAGCAGTCGGGGCACTCGCACCAGTTGACCTTTACGCCGTAGGAGTCCAGAAGATTTCTAACGTCGCCGGGGTTTTCGGCAGGGCCGAAGTCACACAGCTCGTGGAGGGAGGGCTCTATCTCAAAGCGACCTCTCACAAAGCTGGTGGCAGCGCCGCCGGGCAGGTTGTGCTGTTCGATAAGCAGGGTCTTTTTGCCTGCTATCTGGCTTTGCAGCGCCGCAGACAGACCGGAGTTACCCGCGCCTACGACGACTATGTCATATTTGGCCATATATAAGCTCCTTTCAATTTCTCAGCTTCTGGGCTGTGGTCGAACCACGCTGATATTATAATAACATTTCTCCCTGCGTTATGCAACAACTTTAGTGGTCCAAAATTTCCGGCCAGAGAATAAGAAACAGCGGCAGCCGAAGCTGCCGCTGTAAGTATATTCACAATATTTTTTCAGATTACTTTCTGATCTCGCTGAGGTATACGCCCACAGCCTTGCCCATCTCCACATCGATGCCGCAGGCCTTAAGAGAACGCTCAACAGCGGAAAGACCCACAACGATCTGGTTTTCGGTGATGTTACCCATGTGACCCAGACGGAAGGCCTTGCCGAAGTATGCAGCCAGTGCGTTGGCGCACACAACGCCCTCGGCGTACATGGTGCTGCGGAACTTGGCATCGTCCACGCCTTCGGGGTAGATGGCAACAGTCAGGGTGCTGGCGCGGCAGTCTGCGTTTGCAAGGGGCTTGAAGCCGATGCTCTCAAGAGCCTTGACAATAGCGTCTGCGTTCTTGCGGTGACGTGCGGCGCGCTCCTTCAGACCCTCTTCCTTGATGATGCGGACAGACTCCTTCATGGCCCAGATAAGGTTGACGGCTGGAGTTGCAAAGTACTTGGCGGGGTTTTCCATAACGGGGATCCACTTGTCAAAGTCCACAAAGTACTCGGGGATAACGCCCAGAGTCTTGCGGCGCTCCAGAGCCTTCTGACCGGCCCAGAGAATGAACATGCCGGGGCTTACGCCGAAGGCCTTCTGGGATGCGGTGAACATCACGTCGATACCCATACCGTCCACATCGGCGTACTCGCCTGCGGTGGCTGCAACGCCGTCAAGGATGTAAACGGTGTTGGGGTACTTCTTTATAACTTCGCCGATCTCGGCAATAGGAGCCACAACAGCGGTGGAGGTGTCAACATGGGTGACGGTCATTGCGGCATAGTCCTTTTCGCTGAGCTTCCTGTCTATCTCTTCGGGAGTAACGAAAGTGCCCCACTCGGCGGAGAGGACATCCACGTTCAGACCCTTGCGCTGGCAGATGTCGATGAAACGGTCACCAAAGAAGCCGTTGGATACGATGAGCACGTTGTCGCCGCGCTTGGTGGTGTTGGCAATGGCCATTTCCATTGCCAGAGTGCCGGTACCGGCCAGAGGGAAGGTCACGCCGCTGCAATTATAAAGTGCGCCCAGATCGTCAATGAGACTCTTGTAGTCTGCAACGAAGCGGGGGTCGCCGAATGCCTGTACGGTACGGCCCATCTCCTGACAGATGGACTCGACTACGGGGGTGGGGCCGGGGATCATGACTAAAACGTCTTTGTTCATAATAAGCCTCCAAAATTATTTTATATCCGTATAACAGCACGGATTATTTATTTGCCAAATCTTAATATATCCCAGTTGGGGACAAAAGTCAATAAAGCCTGAAAGAGCGGGAACAAAACCCGCTCTTTCAGTTACATCAGATATGTAATTTACTCGGCAATAAAGCCCAGAATTTCGGCTCCGGTACGCTGGAGACGCTCAATGCAGGTGTCAGTTTCCTCTACTGTGCACTGCTGCTCTTTTATCACAAGCACCAGCGTATCCACAAGCTTTGCTGCGGGCATGGCATCCGCTTTCAGTCCAATGGGAGGAAGCTCCGCCAATACGTAATCGCAAGTGGCTTTTGCATCTGAAATTGCTCTTTCAAGCTCGTTTAAGGACATGGCCTTTGCATCCACAAAGCCTGCCTTCTTGCCAAAATGGGCAAAAGCCTCAAGAAGCTTGTCCACACTCTCGCGGGAAATTTCCTTCACACCTGTAAGGCCGAATACTCTTGTGCTCTCACTGGTTTGAGCCACAAGGTTTGCAGCGGCAAATCTGTACTCTTCATCCTTATTTTTGCCCTTGGCGCTTTTGTGGGAAACGGCAGCAAGCAGGGGAAGCTGGGGATAAAGCTCATTCAACTCGGCGGCCTTCCAGATGAGCTGACCGGAGACGAGGAATTTGACCACGATAAGCGCTGCGGCGAGGAACACACCGAGAAGCGCACCGATAGCGGGCTTTTTCATGTCGATCCCACCCTCAGTGACCTTCTGCACGGAGGAAAGTGAGTAGTTTGATATGCCTATTGCGATGTCACCACCAAGAGCATTGAGTCTTGCAGGGAGCAGCTTCAGTATTGCCTGTGCAATGCTCTCAACCTCTTTGGCGTCTGCGGCTTTCACACTTATATCCAGAGCGGAGATGTCTTTCACGGCAACAGCGTCAATCATTCCGGAAAGCTCAGATGTGCTGTACGGCAAGCCTGTCTCATCCAGAATTTCACCGAGCATGGCATTGGATTTCAGTACCCAGGCGCAGGTGTCGGCATAGACCTTACCTGTTGCGGACGAATAGGATGTGGGAGCATTTGTTTCAGGATGATTTACTTCACTGGTAACGAATACGGAGACCGTGGCGGTGTAATTTTCCACAGGATTACTGGCGGAATATGCCCAGCCGAAGCCCAGAAGCCCGCAGACGATACCCACTACAAGTATAATCGCTATTTTCTTGCATAAAACCTCAAACAGTGTCAGAAGGTTTATTTCCATCTCTTCATTTCTGGTTCTCATCCCGTCCGTCCCTTCGTTTTCTTATCTTATATATGTCTCTTGTATCGCAGCACGAGCCGCAGCGTGTCCGCTGCAAACCGTGAAAAATACGTTTTCTGACGCAATGCTGAAAAATTATACTATTTTCGCATCATATAGTCAAGCGTGAAAAATGACCCGTCTCAAAGAATACGGGTCATTTTTTGGATTTTTACTTATATCTGCACTCCTCGTCGCCGGCAAAATACAGTGCCAGAGCGCCGGGGCCAAGGTAGGAGCCTGTGGCAGGCTCATGATCCACCAGCATGATCTCCTTGGGGGGCTTGTTGCGGCTTATAAGCTCGATAAGCTTCTGGGCATCCTCGGGACAGTCGGCGTGAGATATGCCGATTATCTGATTTTCAGGCTCCACAACCAGCTCGTCGTACTTCTCAGCCAGTCTTTCAATGGTGCGCTTGCGGCCTCTTATCTTCTCAAAGGAGACTATTTTGCCGTTTTCGTTGCCCTTGAGTATGGGCTTGATGTTCAGCACGATGCCGGCAATGGCTGCGGCGTTGGAAAGGCGGCCGCCGCGGCGCAGGTAGTTGAGATCGTCCACGGTGAAGACCTGATACATACGCACAAGAAGCTTTGAAAGATGCTCGTACACTTCCTCAATACTCTTGCCTTCGCGGCGAAGCTCAATGGCCTTCACTACCAGAAGTCCCTCGCCGAGGGAGGCACCAAGGCTGTCCACCAGACGGATACTGCGCTCCGGGTACTCGTCACGAAGCTGGGCTGCAGCCATCTCGGCAGAAGCATAGGAGCCGCTTATGCCGGAGGACATACCCACGAAAAGAACATCCAGCCCGTCATTGAGCAGCTTTTCCATGCAGTCCACATAAGTCTGGGGGTTTATCTGGGATGTACGCACCCTTGCTCCGGCGCGCATGGCATCGTAAAAGGCCTTGGAGTCAAACTCCGCATCGTCCAGATAGCTCTGCTTTTTTTCAACACCGCTCATATCGCACTCGATGGCCAGCACCTGAATGTTTTCGGCTCTGACAAGCTCGAGAGGAACATTGGCGGAAGTGTCGGTAATTATGGCAAAAGACATGGCAGCCTCCAATAAACATTTTCTGACATTATAACCCAATGTGTATGGCTATGGCAAGCTAATTCGGCAAGAGTGTAAATTTTTTGTTCAGATTTGACCCTTTATGAGCTTGGAGTACCAGTAATATGAGTCCTTGGGGATGCGCTTCTGGCTGGGGTAGTCGATATATATAAGCCCGAAGCGCTCGCCGTAGCCGTTGTGCCACTCGAAATTATCCGTCAGCGACCAGTGGAAATAGCCTATCATATTGGCTCCGTTTTCAATGGCGCGGCTGAGGCAGCCAAGATAGCGGGCAAGAAAATCTATGCGGTCGGCGTCGTGTACCTTGCCGTCCAGATATATCCTGTCGTTGCAGCTCAGACCGTTTTCGGAGATAAAAGCGGGGATACCATAGCGCTCGGACAAAAAGCGCACGCCCCAGTCCAGCACCTTTTCACTGACAGGCCATTTTATGCCGGTGCGGGGAAAGCCCGGATAACGTGGCACCTGCTCAAAGCCGTCTGCCGTGGCCCGCACCTCGTGGCCGTTATAGATATTATAGCCCAAAATATCCGGAACAGTATGGATTATTTCCATTTCCTCCCCGGTCACAGACTTTGCAAGAGCGGAAAGCTCATTATCATCACAGTCGGGAAAGCTGCCAAGGCAGATGGGGTCCAGAAGCCAGTGGTGGGAGAAAAGCCAGCCGGGGTTAGTCTCAAAAGTGGCTTTTCTGGCAGCGGCTATATCCTCTGCTGTCTCACTTTCCGGATAGCAGAGCTGCCCCGTGGAGGCAAGGCCAACGGTGGCCCCGCTGTCGGCTGCTTTTATGGCTCTCTGGGCATAGCCGTGGGCAAGGAGCTGATGCTTCCAGCAGGTGAAAAGCTCCTTGGTGCCAAGCTTCAGACCGGGGGCATGGAGAGCGTCCTTATGGCCCATTGATACGGTACACTGAGGCTCATTGAGGGTAAAGTAGTTTTTCACCCGGCCCTTGAAATGCTCTGCCATCATTCCCGCATAGCGGGCAAAGGCCAGAGGAGTCTCGCCGTTGAGCCAGCCGCCCCTGTCCTGAGCCGACTGCGGCAGCTCCCAGTGGTAAAGGGTCATGTAGGGGGTGAGGCCGTTTTCAATGCAGCAGTTGACCACCGCATCATAATAGGCAAGGCCCGCTTCGTTCCATGTGCCGTCAGCCTTGGGGTCTACCCTTGCCCAGCTTGTGGAAAAGCGGTAGGCAGATGCGCCGGTAGCCTTGAGAAGGGCAATGTCCTCGGCGTAGCGGTGGTAGGCATCGCAGGCAATGTCACCGGTGTCACCATAGTCAATATTGCCGGGAGTATGGCTGAAGGTATCCCATATAGAAAGCCCGCCGCCGTCGGCAGTGCTGTGGCCCTCTATCTGATAGGCGCTGGAGGCCGCACCCCAGATGAAATTTTCGGGAAACTTTATCATACTGTGACCTCCACAAATACTTTCTCCGCATTGCTGACAGGGACGATATCGCCGTCTACGCGCTTCCCGTCAACACTCAGACTCTTTTCGCCTGTGCGCCTTACGTGGATAATATACTCGCTGCCTCTGAAACGGCGGGTGACGGTATAGCCGTTCCAGTCTTCAGGGAAGCAGGGAGCTATACGAAGGCCCTCATATTCAGGGTACACACCCAGAATGGACTGGCTTATGGAAAGGAAGGTCCACGAGGCCGTGCCGGTGAGCCAGCTGTTTTTGGCGTGACCGGGAGCGCCGGAGGCCCGGCCTGTGACCATCTGTGAATAGACGTAGGGCTCAGTCTCATGTATCTCGCTCTTATCTTCAAGATAGGCAGGGCAGATGCGCCGGTATATGTCAAAGGCCTCGTTTCCCCGGCCCAAGGCGGCCTCAGCGCAGACTATCCATGGGTTATTGTGGCAGAAAACAGAGCCGTTTTCCTTGAATCCGGGAGGATAGGAGGATATCTCGCCCAGCTCCAGATGATATTTCGTGTAGCAGGGGGCCAGAAGCTCCACGCCGTACTCGCCTAAAAGATGCTTTCTCACGGACTCCATGGCCTTCAGGCCCTGTCCGCTTTCCAGACCCACGCCCGCAAGGGTGCAGAAGCCCTGAGGCTCAATGAAAATCTGTCCTTCCTCGCAATCGCGGCTTCCCACCTTGTTGCCGTAGGCATCATAGGCGCGCAAGAACCACTCACCGTCCCAGCCGTGCTCAAGTATGGCCTTTTCCATATCAAAAACGGCCTTTTCGATTGCCTTGGCCTCATCCTCAAGACCCAGCCTGCGGCAAAGTGCGGCATAGTCCCCGCCGTACTTTACGAACATGCCGCCGATGAACACGGATTCGGCCACGGGGCCTTCGGAGGGGCCGAAGGTCTGGAAGCTCTCTCCCGGCTCTGCGGAGAAGCAGTTTAGGTTGAGGCAGTCGTTCCAGTCGGCCCGGCCTATAAGGGGCAGCTTGTGTGGGCCGAGGTTATTCAGGGTGAAGTTTACACTGCGGCGCACATGCTCCATAAGGGGTACTTCGCTGCCGGGTACATTGTCAAAGGGTGTGGGGTGCTCAAGGATAGTAAAGTCCCCGGTCTCCTTTATATAAGCGCAGACTGCGCCCACAAGCCAGAGCGGATCGTCGTTGAAGCCGCCGCCAATATCGTTGTTGCCCCGCTTGGTGAGGGGCTGATACTGATGGTAGGTGGAGCCGTCGGCAAACTGGATGGAGGCAATGTCTATAATACGTTCACGGGCGCGGTCGGGAATGATGTGCATGAAGCCGTAAAGGTCCTGACAGGAGTCGCGAAAGCCCATGCCGCGGCCTGTGCCTGTCTCGTAATAGGAGGCAGAGCGGCTCATAAGGAAAGTGACCATACACTGATACTGGTGCCATATATTGACCATTCTGTCCAGCTTTTCATTGCCGGAGGAGAGGCGGTAGGAGGAGAGAAGCTCATCCCAGCGTTTGCAAAGCCCGCTGAAAGCTGCGTCTACGGCAGCGGGGGTGGCAAATTTTTTGGCCACGCGCTGTGCCGTATCCTTGCGGATAATGCCCGGAGAGATGAACTTTTCGTCTCTGGGGTTCTGCCCGTAGCCGAGAATGAAGCTGACACGGTATTCAGCCCTTGGAGCAAGCTCTATATCAAGCCGATGGCAGCCGATGGGATACCAGCCCACTCTGAGAGAGGATGCGCTGCGCTCTTCCCGGACAAGCTGGGGATCGCTCCAGTCGCCCATGTGGCCAAGGAAGCTGTTGCGGTCAGTGTCCCAGCCCGCGGCAGGCTTGTTGACCGCGTAGTAGGCATAATGGTCGCGGCGCTCACGGTACTCGGTCTTGTGGTAGATGATGCTGTCTTCCACTTCACTTTCGGCGATGTTAAGGTTGCGCTGGTAGTTCTGGCTGTCGTCCACCGCATTCCACAGGCACCACTCCATCACGCCCCAGATCTGTACGCTCTTGGGGCTGCCGCTGAGATTTCTCAGCACCATATCGTGTATCTCGCAGTTTTCACCCTGAGGGATAAAAAACTTCAGGCTGCACTCCAGCTCGTCCTTGGAGCTTTCAAAAACGGTGTAGCCCATGCCGTGGCGGCACTTGTAGCTGTCAAGCTCCGTCTTTGTGGGAAGAAAGCCCGGGTTCCATGCCTTTTTTCCCCGCTCCTTTATGTAATAGAAACGTCCACCGTTATCGCCGGGGACGGCGTTGTAGCGGTAACGCAGCAGCCTCTGGAGCTTTGCGTCCCTGTAAAAGCAATAGCCGCCGCCGGTGTTGGAAATCATGCCGAGAAAATCCTCACTGCCCAGATAGTTTATCCAGGGCAGAGGTGTGGCCGGAGTGGTGATGACATACTCCCGCCTCGCATCGTCAAAGTAACCGTATTTCATGCTGCTTCCTCCCGTGTATTTTCCGTTTTTCTCCTGTTTCAAGGATATCCGATATCCATATGAATTACAAGAAAAATCTTTCTTTGCAGCAGAGCAAAAATTTGTCGTTCTCAGGCTTTATTTTCTTTTTGCTTTAATGTATACTCTAAGTGTCTCATTATCAAGAAGGAGGAGTTTAACCTACATGAAGAAATTACTTGCTATCGCACTTTCTCTGGCAATGCTTCTCTCCTGCGGCGTATTTGCAACAGCAGATGACGCGCTGAGCGAAGACATCGTTATCCTCTACACCAACGACGTACATACCTACATCGACAATCCCATCAGCTATGATGTCATTGCCGGCGTAAAGGCAGAGCTTCTCAAAGAGTATGAGAACGTACTGCTTGTTGACGCAGGCGACCATGTTCAGGGCACCGCCTACGGCTCCATGGACAAGGGCGAGACCATCATCAAGCTCATGAACGCCGCCGGCTACGACCTTGCAACTCTGGGCAACCATGAGTTTGACTACGGCATGGTGGGCGCAATGGACATTATCGACTGGGCTGAGTACCCCTACGTTTCCGCCAACTTCTACCATGAAGAGGACGGCGTGCGCGGCGAGAACGTGCTGGACGCATACGCACTTTTTGAGTGCGGCGATGTGACCGTGGCTATCCTCGGCATCACCACTCCCGAATCCTTCACCAAGTCCACCCCCGCATACTTCCAGGATGAAAACGGCAACTACATCTACGGCATCTCCGGCGGCGAAGACGGCGCTGCCCTCTATGCCGACGTTCAGGACGCTGTTGACGCAGCAGTTTCTGACGGCGCTGACGCAGTCGTGGCTCTGGGCCATCTGGGTGATGACCCCGCTTCCCAGCCCTGGACCAGCGAGGAGACCATCGCAAATGTCTCCGGCCTTGACGCTTTCATCGACGGTCACTCCCACTCCACCGTGGAGTACGCAGAAGTGGCTGACAAGGACGGCAATGCTGTTGTCCTGACCCAGACCGGTGAGTACTTTGGCCGCATCGGCATGATGGTCATCGACGCTGAGACCGGCGCAGTCAGCACCGATTTCATTGAGAGCGAAGAGATCCTTGAGACCGTTATCGGCGAGGACGGCAAGGTCGTTGTGGACGAGGACGGCGAGGAAGTCACCGAAGTCGTGGGCTACAAGCTCGTATCCGAACTCTACACCGGCGCTGAGTGGGTCAGCGTTGATGCCGTGGCAGAGATCAAGGACGCATGGATCAGCGAGATCGATGAGGCTCTTGGTCAGGTCATCGGCTCCACCGAGCTGACCTTCGACAACTACGATGCAGAGGGCAAGCGCCTTGTCCGTTCCCAGAGCACCAACACCGGCGACTTTGCAGCCGACGCATTGTACTATCTCTTTGACAACATGGGTCTTGATGTTGACGTTGCCATCATGAACGGCGGCGGCGTGCGCAACAAGGCCATCACCGGCGACATCAGCTACAAGACCTGCAAGGATATCCACACCTTCGGCAACGTGGCATGCCTGCAGACCATCACCGGCCAGCAGCTTCTGGACGCTCTTGAGTGGGGCGCAAGAGGCGTAGGCACCGGCGAGGAGATCGGCGGCTTCCTGCACGTTTCCGGCGTGAACTACAAGGTTGATCCCGAATGGCCCACTTCCGTGCAGATGGATGACAAGGGCGTCTGGGTCGGCGCTCCCACCGGCGGCTACAAGGTATACGATGTGACCGTGTACAACAAGGAAACCGGCGCATGGGATGCCCTTGACCTTGAGGCTTCCTACAATCTGGCAGGCTACAACTACACCCTGCGCGATCTGGGTGACGGCTTCAATATGTTCTCCGGCGCTGTGAACGTGCTGGACTACGTGATGGAAGACTACATGGTGCTTGCAAACTACGTACAGGCCTTTGACAGCGGCCTTGTCGCAGCTGACAACTCTCCCCTTGCTGCCAAGTACGCAGGCTTCGCTGTTGACTACGGCACCGTGAACGGCACCGGCCGTATCGTCATCGAAGCTCCCGCAGCATAAAAACAACACAGCAAAATGTTTATCCGGAGTCTCAGCAGAGAGACTCCGGATTTTTCACGTAAAGTTTATATTTCCATGGCAGAAAGTTCACACAATGCTAATTTTTTTCACCTGCAAAATGCTACACTGTATGCTGTTCAACAGTGTGCTAAGGAGAAATGATAAATGGATTTCAGCTCGAAAAAGCTCAGGGAGCTCAGTTTGTGGATAATAGGCACCGTCACGGCCTGCGTGCTGGTATTTCTCGCGGTGCAGAATATTGACGTGGTGGCAGGCGCATTAAAGTGGTTTCTGGGGCTTATATCACCCTTGATATGCGGCTTTGCCTTTGCCCTTATTTTCAATGTGCCCATGCGCTTTTTTGAGGACAGACTCCGCCGCGCCCTTAAAAAGCCTGCCCATTCAAAGCTCTGCCGCCCCGTGGCCTTCATTATATCCGTGCTCGTTATCTTCGGCATATTTATAGGCGTGGTCTGGCTGGTCATTCCGGAGCTTGTAAATGCTTTCGGGATAATCATTGACGGCATTGTAAGCTTTGTGGATACCCTGAGCGGCATGAGCACCGAGCAGTTTGAACAGCTGCCCTTCGGTAAGCTGCTGCTTGGTGTGGACTGGAACGGCATATGGAACTCCCTGCAGGAGTGGCTTAAAAACGAAGGCGGCAACATCGTCAATACCGCTTTTGGCAGCATAAGCTCACTTGTGGGCGGCGTTTTCGATTTCGTCATCGCCTTTATTTTCTCAATATACATTATTTTCAGCAAGGACAGGCTGAAAACTCAGTTTTGCCGCCTTATCCGGGCATGGCTGCCCAGCGGCGCCGGGGAGTGGATCATCCACGCCTCTTCCGTTGCCAGTCTCAACTTCCGCAATTTCGTGTCCGGCCAGTCTCTGGAGGCTGTGATACTGGGGCTGCTGTGCCTTTTCGGCATGCTCATCTTCGATATGCCCTATGCCCCTATGGTGAGCGCACTGGTGGGTATAACCGCCCTTATCCCCGTGGTTGGCGCATTCATAGGCGCTGCGGTTGGCGCTTTCATGATACTGACTGTAGACCCTCTGAAGGCCGCTCTTTTCGTGGTGTTCCTTGTGATTTTGCAGCAGATAGAGGGCAATATAATCTACCCTAAGGTCATGAGCAGCCGGGTCAATCTGCCAAGCCTCTGGATTCTGGCAGCGGTCACTGTAGGCGGCGGCTTGGCCGGGCCTCTGGGCATGCTGCTGGGTGTCCCCGTGGCATCCACGGCCTATGTGCTTCTTAAAGAGGCCACCGAGACAAGAGAACTGCGAAAGCAGGGTAAAGCTGACATCACAGCGCTGAAAAAATAAATGGCAGGGGCAAACCCTGCCATTTTTCTTATCTTATGCCGTAGTTTTCAATCACATAGTCCATGTCCTTGTCTCCGCGGCCGGAGAGGTTGATGAGCACGCTGCCCTTGCCCATGCGCTGGGCAAGCTTTATGCCGTAGGCCACTGCGTGGGAGCTTTCGATGGCGGGGATGATGCCCTCAAGGCGGGAGAGCTTGAAGAATGCGTCTATGGCCTCCTCGTCATCCACAACGTCGTAACGGACACGGCCCAGCTCGTGGAGGAAGGCATGCTCGGGGCCGGAGGAGGGATAGTCCAGACCGCTGGCTACGGAGTAGACAGGGGCGGGCTCACCGTTTTCGTCCTTGAGCATAATGCTGTTGAAGCCGTGCATTATACCCTCTTCGCCGTACTGGAGGCTGGCGGCATGGTCGCCCAGCTTGGGGCCGCGGCCCAGAGGCTCAACACCGTAGATGTCAACAGGGTCATTCAGAAAACCTGAGAAGAAGCCGGCAGCGTTGGAGCCGCCGCCCACGCAGGCAACGATGGCGTCGGGCAGCTCACCGGTCATGCTGGTAAACTGCTCTCTGGCCTCTATGCCCACAACAGCCTGAAAATCTCGGACCATCATGGGGAAGGGGTGGGGGCCGAGCACGGAGCCGATGCAGTAAATAGCATCCTTGTACTCGTTGGCATAGGCTTCAAAGGCAGCGTCAACAGCTTCCTTGAGAGTCTGGAGGCCGTGGGTCACTTCCACCACGTTTGCGCCCAGTATCTTCATACGGGCCACATTGGGGGCCTGCTTCTTGATGTCCACAGAGCCCATGTAAATGTCGCACTCCATGCCAAAATAAGCGGCGGCGGTAGCCAGAGCCACACCGTGCTGACCGGCACCGGTCTCGGCGATGAGCTTTTTCTTGCCCATGTACTTTGCAAGCAGGGCCTCGCCCATGCAGTGGTTGAGCTTGTGTGCGCCGGTATGGTTGAGATCCTCGCGCTTTACGTAAAGCTGAACATTACCGAGAGAGCCGGAGAGACGCTCCAGATGGGAGATGGGAGTGGGTCTGCCCTGAAACTCACGGCGGATGCGGCGTAGCTCGCTTATGAATCTGGTGGACTTGCAGATGGTGAAATAGGCCTCGGTTATCTCCTCCATGGCCTTCTGAAGTTCGGGCTGGATGTAGCATCCGCCGTATCTGCCGAAATACCCCTTCTCATCGGGGTAGTTTTTGAAATAGGTATCGAAATTCACACCGCTGTAATTCATTTTTATATCCTCCGAAATAATTATATTTTATTCGATGTGGCGGCAAAAGCTCAGCGTCGCCATCGTTTAGTGTACAGCTTCATATTATCTTCCTCCGCAAAAGAAAAACGCCCCGGACAGACTTCAACTTATCTGTCAAGGACGAATAAAAACTATCCGCGGTGCCACCTTGATTTCACAGCTTTGACGCTGTACCCTCAGCGGAATACCAACATATTCCCGGCAACTGACGTATGCCCCACGTCGCAGAATACTCAGCGCATCTTCGCCTTTGACTGCGCCCTCAGCGGTCCATTTGCCGATGTGTTTCTTACCTGACTTTCAGCGCCGCAGGCTCTCTGTGAAGGCATCACCGACTTTATCTCCGCGTCAACGGTTTGATATGAACTTGCACTTACGATACCACCAGAAAGGTGATTTGTCAATTAAATCTTGTTGCGGGACGCAAACTATATTATAATCATCCTTAATTAAAAAGGGGCGTGAACTTATGGAAATAGCTGCAAGTAAAAATCTGAAAATCATATGGGACTGGATGCGCCTTGGGCAGGAAGCGGAGAGCGCCGACTGCATTGTGGGCTTTGGCTGCATAAATGACGATATCGCCATCCGCTGCGCCCAGCTCTATAAGGATGGCTATGCCCCTGTCGTTCTCTTTTCCGGTGGGCTTGGCCGTAATACCAAAAGCCGCTGGAGCAGCAGCGAGGCTGAACGCTACCGGGATATTGCCGTAGAACTGGGTGTGCCGGAGAATGTTATTCTCATCGAAAACCGCTCCAGCAACACCGGGGAAAACATCACCTTCAGCCGGGAGATTTTAAAAGCCCACGGCCTTGCGGACAAAAAGCTTCTTTGCGTGCACAAGCCCTTTATGGAGCGGCGGGTCTGGGCGGCCATGAAGGCTTACTGGCCGGAGGCGGATTTCACCATGACCTCGCCCCTTTTGGACATGGAGGAATATATTGAGCGCACCATGGCCCAGGACATGACGGAGAAGGCCGTCATAGATGTTATCGTAGGCGATGTTCAGCGTATGGAGATTTACGCTGAAAAGGGCTTTCAGATACCCCAGCCCCTGCCCGATTATGTGAGGTCGGCTTTTGAGAACATGGTAGCGCTGGGCTATACGGGGGAGCTTATATGAATGAGAGCATAGTTGAGATAGATGTGCACAATATGAGCCTCTATCAGGCAAAAATTGCCATTGACTCAAAGCTGAGGCGCTCAAAGGGCGCGTACCGCTTGCGTGTGATCCACGGCTACCACGGCGGTACTGTGCTGCGGGACGCAATCCGCCGGGACTATGCCAGGCACCCGCAGGTCAAGCGCATCGAATTGGGGCTGAATATGGGCGAGACTGATCTGGTGCTGAGAGAATGGTAAAAAAGTGAGGAAGCCGAAGCTTCCTCACTTTTTTGTAAATATTCACACGCCGTTGACCACGTTCTGGGGCTTGCCATCCAGAAAGGCCTGAATATTGGCCTCGGTGATGTCCAGTATCTTCTGGCGGCTTTCCTTGGGCAGCCAGCTGATGTGTGGCGTGATAAGGCAGCGGGGTGCCTTGAGGAGAGGATTGTCCCAAACATTGGGTTCACCCTCGATAACATCCAGCCCTGCGGCATACACCTTGCCGGAGTGGAGGGCTTCAGCCAGTGCGGCAGAGTCTATCAGCGGGCCGCGGCCGTTATTTATGATGATGACCCCGTCCTTCATCTTTGCGATGCTTTCTTTATTTATGATGTGCTTTGTGCTGTCGGTGAGAGGCGCATGGAGCGATATAACATCGCTTTTTGCAAAAAGCTCCTCAAGGCTCACATACTCCCCTATGGCCTCGCCCTCAGCACAGCGGGAACGGTTATAGGCCACAACATTCATACCCAGAGCCTTGGCAACATTGCCTACGGCCCGGCCTATATTGCCAAAACCGATAACACCCATGGTCTTGCCTGCAAGCTCTATGAGCTTATGCTCTCCGGCGCAGTGATCCCAAATTTCAAACCACTTGCCCTCGTGCACGGCGCTTGAATAAAATGCGGCATGACCGCAGATATCCAGCAGCAGGGAAATGGCGTACTGGGAGACGGAATAGGTGCCGTAGTTTGGCACATTGCAAAGAGGCACTCCGTTTTTGCGGCTGCCATCCACGTCGGAGGCATCGTAGCCGGTGGCCATGACGCAGATGAGTTTTATGTTGGGACAGGCATCCGTCAGTCCGGGAGGCAGGTCGGGCCCGTCGCCTATGACAATGTCAGCATCTCCCACACGGCGCACAATTTCCTCCAGACTGCGTGTATGGGAGTTGAACACGGTGAGCTCGCCGAATTTTTCAAACTGCTTGTAGCTCAGATCCCCCAGATTGACGATGCTGCCATCTACTACGCAAAGCTTCATACGGTTGTCCTCTTACTTATTGAGAAGTGCGGCTGCGGCGGAGCCGGGGAGAGTAGTGTCCCTGCCCACCTTTATCTCGGCGTAGCGGCCGAGCTTGCCTGCGGCGTACTCCTCAAGGAACTTGAGGTACATGGGTCTGAAATGGGTGCTCTTGTCCACAAGGGAGCCCTCGGCGCAAACGCACATGGGCTTGTCCTTTTCGGTGCCGGCACCGGTCAGCAGCATAATGGCGGTGATATTGGCGCAGGTGCATCTGGCGGCGCGCTCAAAGAGGGCAAGGCTTATCTCCTTTACAAACTCGCCATCCTCTTCATTGTCGGCTGCCAGCTCCAGCTTCTCACCGCAGCTCCATGCGTCAATATAGGAAGCGTCTATCTTGCCAAGGTCGCGGACCTTTGCACAGCTGCCTTCGGAGAGAAGCCCTTCGTCGGCGGCGGCAACAAGGCTCAGTCTGCCAAGCTCGCCTAAGTAAGCGCCGGCGATGAGCTTTTCCATTATTTTCTCGCCGGGGTTATTGCTCTCTTTGTCCAGTATCAGGTCAAAGTCACCCTGAGGCACGCCGTCAAAGAGACCGGATTCAAGGTTTATAAGTATGCTCTTGTCCTCATCTCTATTGAGCTTGGGGATGCGCTTATAGGGCAGGGTGCAGCAGGTGTTGGCACCTGTGCCGCTTATCTGCCCGGCAAAGCCGCTGTAATTGCTCTTGTCGATAAGAGAGGCTGCACCCAGAAGGGCCGCAACGGTGTCGTTGAGTATGTAGACCCGCTTGCCGGAGATGCCGCGGCGCTCAAGCTCAGCCTCCAGAGATGCGCCCACCAGCTTGCCGGAGGAACCGGTGATGACCACTTCCTTGTCGATGCGCTTTACAAGACCGTCTATTTCCGGGGTAATATCCGCATTGTAGGAAAAGCAAAAGGATATCTTATCGGCCTCGGCGAGAAGGGGCTGGATATTGTCAGCCACAAAAGCGATAAACTCCTCCCATGTGGCGGGCTTTTCGATACCGGGCATACGCTGGCGGCTGACTTTTTCAACGCACCATTCACTGCCGGTGAAGCTGGCGAGGCCGCAGCGGAAGTTTGTGCCGCCTGCATCAATGACCACTACTTTTTCGCCGAGGGGGATTTCGCCCTCACCGCTTATGTAGGTGGGGATCATGGGCAGGGAGCTTTCCTTGCCTTCAAGACCCTTTTCCATATCCTTCACCATCAGCTCTGCCAGTGCTACAGGATCTGAAAGTTCAGGCGCCATGCCGTGTCTTTTGATAAATTCCTTTGCCTTTATACTGCTCATTGCTCTTCCTCCAAACTGAAACCGGCGTAAGCGCCGGTTTCAGATATTTATTTGTGTTTTTTATTTTTCTTGCTTAGTTGCACTTTCGATAACACCGGCTGCAAGACCGGCAAGGCCCTGTATCTCGCTGGGGATGATTATCTTTGTGGACTGGCCGTTGGCTGCGGCAGCGAAGGACTCAAGCGCCTTCAGCTTTATCACCGCATCACTGGGGCAAGCCTCGTTTATAAGCTTTATGCCCTCGGCGGTAGCCTGCTGCACCTTCAAAATAGCCTCGGCCTGACCTTCGGCCTCAAGTATCTGCTGCTGTTTCTTTGCATCGGCCCGGAGTATGGCGGATTCCTTTTCGCCCTCGGCCTCCAGTATGGCGGCGCGCTTTTCACCCTCGGCGCGGAGGATAGCTTCACGGCGCTCACGCTCGGCCTTCATCTGCTTTTCCATGGCGCTCTGAATTTCTTTGGGCGGCAGAATGTTCTTCAGCTCAACACGGTTGACCTTGATGCCCCAGGGGTCGGTGGCCTCGTCTAGAATGGAGCGCATCTTGGAGTTTATATGGTCACGGCTGGTGAGGCACTGGTCCAGCTCCAGATCGCCGATGATGTTACGCAGCGTGGTGGTGGAGAGATTTTCGATAGCCAGCATGGGCTGCTCAATGCCGTAAGTGTAGAGTCTGGGGTCGGTTATCTGGAAATATACCACCGTGTCTATCTGCATGGTCACGTTGTCCTTGGTGATGACCGGCTGAGGTGGGAAGTCCGCCACCTGCTCCTTGAGGGAGACTATCTTGGCAACTCTCTCAATGAAAGGTATTTTCAGATGAATGCCCACGTTCCATGTGGTCTTGTATGCACCCAGGCGCTCTATAACATAGGCTTTGGCCTGCTGTACGATGCGGATATTCCGCACAATGATCAAAATTGCAACGACTACAAGTATAACAATAATCTGTGCCATATTTTTTCCTCCTTTTAAATCATTTTACTATGAGCTTTACGCCCTCAATGGCCACCGCTGTGACCACCGCGCCCGAGCTGAACTTCACATCGTCCTTTTCGCTGCGGGCAGTCCATTCCATGCCGCCGACCTTCACGCGGCCTGTGGCACGGATATTGTCGATATCCTCGATTACAAGGCACTCTCTGCCGATGACGGCATCGGCATTGGTGGGCTGGACCTTTGAGTTGATAAACTTTTTAACCAGCGGACGTGTCAGCCACAGGGCCGCCACGGAAACCACAAAAAACCACACAAGCTGCAGCCATATGGGGGCGTTCAGTGCTGCTGCCAGCACAGCCGCCAGCGCACCAAGGGCAAACCAAAGGGAAACCAATCCCGGCACCAGCGCTTCTATCACAAGAAACACCACCATGGCCACAAGCCAGACCATAGCCATATTCACCGGAACGCCAAGTACAAAGGCCATAATGAGCCACCTCCGTTTAATATTATTTCTTATTGTGATTATATAATGAGGCCATATTTTGTGCAAGTGCCTAGTTTTACATTTCACATTTTGTTCACTCGCTTTAGCACATTAGCTCTTTACATTTCGAGTGAAAAGTTGTATCATATTATTTAAAGCGCGAAAGACAAATTTTCGGCGCAGGCACTATAACGGTAAGCCGATCACCGTGAAGTCAGGCAGCCGCGCCTCTCCGGAGAAGTGGACGCGGTATGGAGTAAGGCATGAACAAATTACCCAAGAAACCACGCAACGAAAACTTGTATAAAGCTATCCTCAGCCTCAAAAGTGTTGAGGAGTGCATGAAATTTTTTGATGACCTTTGCACTGTATCCGAGCTTCTGGCTATGGAGCAGCGCTATCAGGTGGCCTACTGTCTGAACAACGGCATGATCTATAACGAAATTCTGGCAGAAACCGGTGCATCCAGCGCCACCATCAGCCGTGTCAACCGCTCACTCCAGTACGGCAACGGCGGCTACGCCATTGTTTTTGAGCGCACCAAGGGAGACGAGGCGTGAGCTGCTACGGCCCTTTGGCCCAGTGGTACGATCAACTGACCGGGGATGTGCCATACGGGGACTTTGCGGATTTCTACGAGCGGGAGTTTGCAAAGCATGACGGCAAGTTTCATCTTATCCTGGACCTTTGCTGCGGCACGGGCACACTCACCCGCATGATGGCCCAGCGGGGCTATGAAATGATCGGTGTGGACGCATCTGTGGAGATGCTGATGCAGGCTGGTGAAAAGTCCGAAGGGCTTGAAACGCCGCCTTTGTACCTCTGTCAGGACGCAAGCGAGCTTGACCTGTACGGAACGGTGGACGCTGCCTACTGCTCGCTGGACGGTATGAACTATATCCCGCCGGAGGATATGCCGGCGCTTATGAATAAGCTTCGGCTCTTCATCCGACCGGGCGGACTTTTTATCTTCGATCTGCGCTCACCGGCGTGGCTGCGCTCCATGGACGGGCAGATATATGTGGATGAGCAGGATGACGTGCTTTGCCTGTGGAGAGCAGACCTTGTGGAAGACGAGGGGCTTATCGTATACGGGATGGACATTTTTTCCGCAGAGAACGGCCTGTGGCGCCGGGAGCGGGAGGAGCACGAGGAGTTTATCCACGAATTTGAATTTTTGAAAGCCGCCATGGAAAAGGAGGGCTTCCGGGACATTAAGCTTTGCCCCGATGGGCCACAGACCGGGCTTGGGCGGCAATTTATCACTGCTATCAGAGGCGAATGAAAATGGATAAGATAATAAGAGCACTGGCCGGAGACGGCAACATCAAAATGTCGGTTATCACCGCAAGGGATACAGTAGAGAGAGCAAGGCAGATTCACTCCCTCACACCCACTGCCTCTGCGGCTTTGGGGCGCACATTGTGCGCTGCCTCACTTATGGGTGAAATGATGAAGGAGGATGACGGCAGCCTCACTATCCGCGTAAACGGCGGCGGGCCAATCGGCAGCGTGGTTGCCGTGTCTGACAGCTCGGGCAATGTGCGCGGCTATGTGGAAAACCCGGGGCTGGATCTGCCTTTGCGTTCCGACGGCAAGCTGGATGTGGGCGGTGCTGTGGGTCAGGACGGTATGCTGACTGTCAGCCGGGATATCGGACTGAGGGAGCCCTACATTGGCTCCACTGAGCTTGTAAGCGGCGAGATCGCGGAAGATCTGAGTTCCTACCTTCTCTCCAGTGAACAGATTCCCTCCGCCTGCGGGCTGGGTGTGCTGGTGGATACGGACAGGACTATCAAGGCCGCCGGCGGCTTTATCGTGCAGCTTTTGCCCTTTGCCCCGGAGGAGCTTATAGAAAAGCTTGAGGACAATATCTTCTTCATGGATCAGCTGACAACCATACTGGCCGAGGACGGCATTGAGGAAGTTTTCCGTCAGGTGCTCAAAGGTCTTGACTACCAGATACTCAGCGAGACCGAGGTGGAATACCGCTGCTATTGCAGCCGTGAGCGCGTTGAGGAGGCCGTGTCCTGCATCGAAAAGGCGGAGCTTGAGGATATGGCGGCAGAAGGGCGCGAGATAAGCGTAAGCTGCCAGTTTTGCGATGCGGAGTACACATTTACACCCCAAGAACTTCGCGCCATTGCAGACGCAAAAAGGGAATAAACAAAATTTCCCAAAAATTTTTCAATAAGATATTGACAAGTTCGGTTTTCTGATGTATTATTACTGAGCTGTCACGCGGGAGCATAGCTCAGCTGGTTAGAGCACCTGCCTTACAAGCAGGGGGTCACTGGTTCGAGTCCAGTTGTTCCCACCATCTTATTGACACGCCTCGGTAGCTCAGTTGGTAGAGCAGCGGACTGAAAATCCGCGTGTCGCCAGTTCGACTCTGGCCTGAGGCACCACCCGCCTTTAAAGGCGGGTAGCATGCGGCTTTAGCTCATCCGGTAGAGCGCCACCTTGCCAAGGTGGAGGTAGCGAGTTCGAGCCTCGTAAGCCGCTCCAATAAAACAGATTTGCGGGCTTTGTTTCGCCCGCAAATCTTATATGGCGCCATAGCCAAGTGGTAAGGCAGCGGACTGCAAATCCGCGATTCCCCGGTCCGAATCCGGGTGGCGCCTCCAAAAAAAGGACCGACCCATTGGGTCGGTTCTTTTTTTGGAAGTGTCATATTTCGGATTACCAAATCAAAACCCAACGAAGTGGTTTTGATTTGGAGAGGAAAAATAACTGTGCCTGTCAATGTGCAGCCGCTTGCGGCGGCACATGACACTCACAGTTATTTTGACGACGTGGCGCCTCCATTATACAGCGTCCCAGTGCCCGAATGGCGCCGAATCCAGGTGTCATGTGCGGGAGCCGTAGCGTAATGAAAATGTGCCGGTGGCACATTTTTAGCGGAGACCTCGGCGGCTATGCCGACAAGGGGGAAGTAAAACAGAAGCTTAATGAAAAAGAAAACCTCAGACCGAAGTCTGAGGTTTTTGGCAGCATGAAAACAAAAAAGCCCATCCTGACGGACGGACTTTTTCACTTTGGCAGCGGGAGGCTGAGAGAGCGGCGCTGCCTGTGGCAGATAAAGCAGCTCACTCAGCTCCGCAGACGCGCCGTTGCCGCAAATGACAATGCAGTGGGAACGGCATTGGCGTCAAGGCGTGTTCGACCGCAAAAAAAGAACTCATTGCGAAAGCAATGAGTTCTTTTGGCAGCGGGAGAAGGATTCGAACCCTCAGCGCCTTTGGCGCTGACGCGACGCGATTGAAATAATGTGAGGGTTCGAATCTATACCCACATGAGAAAACAAAAAAGCCCATCCTGACGGACGGACTTTTTTACTTTGGCAGCGGGAGAAGGATTCGAACCCTCACATACGGAGTCAGAGTCCGCTGTGCTACCTTTACACAATCCCGCTAAACGCAAGGATTATTATACATTTATTTTCTCATTTGTCAAGCGTTTTTTCGAGGGCAAATGCAAATATTTTTGAAAGCTTGTTGATACGGAATAATGGTGGTATAATACAGCGGAAAATCCCTGAAAGGAGTCTCGCGGAATGCGAAAAAGAAATTTCAGAAAAGCGCGCAAAGTGTTTCGTATAGCGGTAATTGTGCTGACTGTGCTTGTTGTTGGCGGCGCGGCTGCCTATATGCTGTGGGAGCAGGCTCCCGACATAGCAGAGAGCAAGCCTGCCCCGGCGGAGACAGCGGCAGTTGTCCAGGAGATGATAGTACCGGAGGAAGCCTCCCCCGCACCCACGCCTGAAGCCACACCGGCGCCCACTGAAAATCCGCTTGAAAAAGCGATTGCACCGGAAAATATACGGCAGGACGGCGTGTATACGGTGCTGCTTGTGGGGGAAGATAAGTGGACCGGTAATACGGACACAATTCTTGTCGGCAAGATCGACACTGTCAATCACAAGATGGACTTTGTCAGCATTCCCAGAGATACCCTTATAAATATGGACTGGGATGTACGAAAGATAAATTCCGTGGTCTACAAAGCGAGAAATGCGGGACAGGATCCGGCAGAGCAGATAAAGCTCAGGATAAAGGAGCTTATCGGCTTTGATGTTGATTGCTACGCCATAGTGAGTCTGGAGGCCTTTATTGATACCATAGATGCCCTTGGCGGAGTGGAGTACGATGTACCTCAGGAAATATACTTTGAGGACTACACCATGGTGGACGGCGAGTGGGAGGATTCCTACAACTACATATACCCGGGCAAGCAGACCCTCAGCGGTTTCCAGTGCATGGGGCTTGTCCGCTACCGCCACGGCTATGAGGAAGGCGACATAGGCCGCATCAAGGTGCAGCACGATTTCCTCAAATCCTGTGCCAGACAGTTCATATCTCTCGGAAATATCCCCAACGTGGGCAAGGTGATAGACATTATTTCCGAAAGCGTGGATACGGACCTTTCTGCTGCCAATATTGCCTTTTTCCTGCGTCAGGCGCTTATGTGCAAAAGTGAGGACATAAATTTCCATATCATGCCCCACTCCCCGAGAATGCTGGGCGAACCGGCGCACAGCTATGCGGTGTGTCTGGTGTACCAGTGGCGGGACATGATAAACGAGGTTTTGAACCCATACAGCGAAGCCATTACCATAAACCATTTGAATGTGATGTTCAATGACTATATAGGCATTGGCTGCACTTCGCCGGAAGTGCGGGGAGCATGGTACTATGTATCCGCAGCCGAGGAAGACATGGCGAAGCTCTACGGCGCACAAGGCTGAACAGCAAAAACCATCGGGAGTTTTCCCGATGGTTTTTGCTTTGCTCTGAGCCGGTTACTGCATACAGCAGTATTTCTGCTTGACCTGCTGCATCTGAGGCTGCTGAGCCTGCTGGGTAGTGTACCAGCCCTTGTCGGACATGTGCTTGTAGATGCTGTTTTGCATGCACAAAGAGTCGTTGAGGGCGGTGCTGAAAGCCTGATGCACCTTGGGCGTGGAGGACTCGATGGAGCCGTGCAGATAGAGGTCGCACACGCCCTTTGTGGTCATGAGGATGTTTTCCATGATGTCTCTGTCGTTCATAATTTCCTCCTTATACCAGATCGTAAAACTGGGTGAACAGCTTCTGGTTGCGGTTCACCAGCTCCTGAGCCTGCTGACGGAGCACAGGGTCGGTCAGCTGACTTGCGGCGGTACGGCACTGGTTCATGAGAAACTGAGTGTGTCCGAGAGCGTCATCGATATAAAGCAGTTCTTTAGGACTCATTTTTCATCACCTCGCAGATAGTATCTGCCGAAAAATGCGCTATAACCCCGGCAAAATTGCGAAGTGACGGCAAAAATTGTTGGCTGCGCAATAGTTTTGTGCTAGTATATAATAGTATGAGAGCAATGACAAAAAAGGAGGAAGCACTGTGAACAATATTTTTGCTGTGCTTTTCGGTGTAGTATGGGGCGCAGCGGCGGCCTTTGCAAACAGCCGCATTGCCCGAAAGGCGCTGGAGAAGAAGGATATAAAAGCGGCAAAAAACGCAAGGCGCGTGCAGATGCTGGTGGACATTGCCGCACTTGTGGTATTGGTTCTTTTGAGGAATATTCTTCCATTTCCGTACGAAATATCACTGGTCAGCGCGATAATCGCCCTTTCAGTGCTGACTATAGTGTTCCTCTTCGCCATGGGAAAAACCAAAAAATAAAAATGCAAAATTTGACGAAAAAGCTCACTGCCGAAGCAGTGAGCTTTTTGAGTCTTATTCAGCTTTATTCTTGAACACGAAGAACTTGGAAAATATATAGTTGCCGATGACAACAAGGACTGCGGAGATGATGGTGGCAACGTACATGTTCATGCCCAGCAGCACCAGCACCTGCATCACAACGATGTCCATGATCAGCGTAGCCACGCGGGACAGAACAAAGCTCCAAAGCTCCTTGAGGATGTTGGGGTCAGTGCTCTGGAAGACCCAGCTGCGGTTCATGGGGTAAGCTGCGGCTACGCCGGACACCCAGTTGACCATGCTGAGGATGAAGTTCTGCACGGTGGTGGGATGGGCGGTGCCTTCGTACACAACTATATTGAAAAGGAACTTTGCACCCAGAGCCACAACGGTTGTAAGGCCGCCCACAAAGAGGTAGACCAGTATCTCCCTGTACTTTTTCAAAAGCCCTATGAGCTTTTCGCCGGTTTCGCCCTTGCGGAACACGGCTCTTATTATTTTGAACGCCAGTTCAAAGAGTTTATCTATCATAGCCTTCTCCGATCATCTGAGAAATAATATAGCGGGGGCGGCCCTTGATCTCGTCATAGATGCGGGCCACATAGTAGCCGATAATGCCAAGGCTTATCATGATGGCGCTGCTGGCGAAGAGCAGCAGGATGATAACTGTGGTAAAGCCTGCCACGGCTGCGCCGTTGAGCTTCTGCACAAGGGCGATAACACCAAACACCACGCTTATAGCCATCATCACAAAGCCCAGCACTGTGATGATGTGCAGGGGAGCGGAGGAGAAAGAGGTGATGTTTGTAAGGGCGTACTTCACCAGCGCCTTGGTGGACCACTTGCTCTCACCGGCGGTGCGCTCCTGCACGCTGTAGTACACGGTGGCCTTCCTGTAGCCCACCCAGAAGGAGAGGGCGCGGAAGAAAACATTCCGCTCGGGCAGACTGTTGAGGGTGTCCACCACCTTGCGGTCAAGAAGCTTGAAGTCGGAAGAGGAGGCCATGTCCATGCCGGTGGCGCCGCTTATGAGAGAATAGAAGCTGTTTGCGGCAAACTTGTGGAAAGCGGACTCCTCGCCCCTGTCTTCCTTGATGCCTTCAACCACTTCATAGCCCTGCTCCCAGAGCCTGTACATCTCAACTATCTTCTCGGGCGGGTGCTGAAGGTCGCAGTCAATGACCACGCAGCAGTCACCCCGAGCCTTTTCAAGCCCGGCGAACATGGCGGCTTCCTTGCCGAAATTGCGGCTGAAGTGAACGCCGGTGACACAGGGGTCATTCTTGTTGGCAAGGACGATGTTTTCCCAGGTCTTGTCCTTTGAGCCATCGTCAACGAAAACCAGCTCGTAGGCTATATTCTCGCTTTTGAGTATGCCCGCAACAGTGTCAGCTGCGGTCTGGATCATTTTTTCCTCGTTGTAGGAGGGCAGAATAACAGATATCATATTTATATATCCTCCATCAGATATACATCGGAAAAACCGTTGGAATACAGGGGTGTAATATTTTCAAAGCCGGTGCTGAGGGAGAGCTTGTCCAGAATTTCATCGGCATCAAAGCCGCTGGCCCAGAACTCGCTTATGTCTATGAATACCACCATGCGCCCGCTGCCTGCAAGGTAGTCGGCAATGGCGGGAGATGCGGCATCGGCTGTTATGAGAAAATCATCAAACAGCATGAGCTGCATCATATCAAAGGTGATGGGCGCAGGGTAATTATCGTCCATGTACACACAGGGCGCATCCGCGTACTCCGAGAGCATGGTGTTCAGCTCCTCATGCTCCTCATAGAGATAGTCGGGGGGCAGGGTTCGGGCGTACCAGAGGGCTATCGCACCGATAAGCAACACCGGCACGTATCTGAGAAGCTGTGCCCAGCCTTCGCCGTCCGCAGTTATGAGCCAGAAGAGCATCAGCGCGTCGCCCAGCACGAATATAGGGATAAGGTTATATACATAGCGTATCTCCGCCACGGGGGAGATCACAGCCACCAGAACATAGGTCACAAATGCGGGGAGCAGCAGTATAAGCGTGTCCAGCCGGAGCTTCTTTGCCCTGAAATCTGCAATAAGCTTTTTAAAGCGCACAAGGCACAAGACCGCCAGCGCAATGCTCACATAGCGTATGGCCCGCATACGCTCGGCGCACTCCTCCTTGAAAAAGTCAAGACGCTCGGAATACTGAGCCACGTTTTTGAGGTTTTCCACAGCGTTGCCGCCGGAGACCAGTGCATCGGCAAATAGATGGTCAAAGCAGGCGGGAAACACCAGAACGAAAACCCCAACACCTGCGAAAGCGCACAGGGCAAAGCCAAAGGCCTTTTTGAACTCTTTCCTGCAAATAAGGCATATCACCACGGCGGCGCAAAGGAAGAAAGCGTAAAACACAAAGTAATACTGGGTCAGAAGCCCGAGGAAGATACCCAGGCCCAAAAGGGCATAGTCCCTTTTTCTGCCCTGCCGCAGTACGCATAGGGCAGCGTAGGCCAGAAGCACCGTGAAAAAGGTGAGAAGCACATACATGCGTATCATCAGCATGGTGGAAAGGCCGATAACGCTCAAACCGTACAGACACACCGCCGCCAGAGCTGCGGGCCGGCTTTCAAGGAGCTTTACCACGAGGGCATATAGCATAATGAGCGTGGCCATGTATATGATATAGTCCAAAACCAAGCCCGGCCACATGGAAAAGGCACCGGGCGCGAGAGAGTAGGCCGTGTGCAAAAGCCAGTAGTAGAGAGGGGGATGCACGTCGTTTACCTGGTTGTAGTAGACCGAACCATAGGCAAAGCGGTCATCCTCACCCACGGAAAGGTAGTCCGTAAGCTCCTGCCTGGTCATGACAGTGTCGCGCATGTCCCCGCCCTTGATGTCTGTCACGAAGGGGGCATAGTGGCTGTTTGAAAGGCCCAGTGAGTATATCTCGTCGATAAACATGCCGTCCTTGCGTCCGGCAAAGAGAAAACAGACTGCGGATATTATGATAAGTACAGCCAGAAGCGCCGCATGTTTTTTCTCAAGTTTAAGCATCTGAGCCTCCACACGAAAATTCGTCATAATATTATATGCCAAAACCTGCCTTTTTGCAATAGGAAGGGAAACTTTGTGGTGATTTCAATTGAAATAAAGCCCGTAAATTGCTATACTGTAGCAAATGGCAGAGCGAAGGGAGCATACATCTCATGGACGCAGTAAATGGCTTTTTTGAAAAAATCATATATGAGGCGGGAAAAATAATCGACAGCCTGCCTCTTTTCTGGGACAGGATGGAAAGATTTCTGCGCATGTGCAAAACTGCGCCCATGACCATGTGGAACGGCACAGCCAATGAGCCGGGCAACCGCATTATGCTTATAATGTTCCTTATAGGCTTTGCTGGCGGCGCTTTGTATCTTATCGTCAGCTTTTTCAGGGCAAGCTGGAAGGAAAAGCTGAAAATGCTGGGTGTTGCGGCTTTTTCAATTTTGATCCTTCTTGTGATATTCTATTTTGCGCTGATGTAAATAAAAGATTTGGGGAGCAGCCGGAAATTTGCGGCTGCTCCCTCTTTTGTTTTCAGCTTATTCCAAAGATGTTATACATATAATTACTACGGGCATCTGCCAGATGGAAAATGCGGACAGCATCTTCATCCACACGGTATATACAAACATATTTTCCTATAAACAATGCGCGGAATCCATACTTTCCCAACAGACGTTCACTTTTAAGTACACCCATTTCAGGAAAGGATGCCAGTTTGCCAATTGTCCCCAGAATCTCTTCTGAAAATTTTCGCGCAGCTTGAACACCGACAGTGTTCTTGTAGTAGGAAAGAAGCTCTTTATATTCCATCTGAGCCTCGTAAAGCCACTCAATCTTCACGGAGAAGGTCCTCCGTTGCTGTTTTCATTTCATCCATGGAGAAGGTTTTTGCTCCTGCCTGCCTGTTTTGCTCTCTTTTCAAAAGCATATGGAGCATATCAAGCTCTGTCTCGCGCTGCTCCCACATTTCGATGGGAAGAAAAACCATTTCTCCGTCGCCGTTGCGGGTAAGGAAAATAGGCTGCTGCTTTTCTTTTGCAAGCTTTACCATTCCATCGTAGTCATTTCTCAGCGCTGTTGCGGAACGAATAAACATGTCAGCTCCACCTCCGGTAATTATTGTACAATTATTATATACTGATTATTACCTTTAGTCAATAAACAGTAAGTCAGTATATTCGTGAAAAACAAGAAAAAGACCGTACATCGGGCCTCTCCAAGCCTGATGTATGGTCTTTTCATAGTTTCAGTCAAGAATTTCAACAGAAACCTTTTTGCCCTTTCTCTGGGCAACGGCCCGCATAAGAATACGGATCTGCTTTACGATCCTGCCCTGCCGGCCGATGACCTTGCCCATGTCGCCGTCGGCCACGCGTACCTCGTACACGGTCTCGCCGTCGGCCTTGCGCTCGGTCACAGAGACTTGATCGGGATGGTCCACAAGGCTCTGTATGATGTAGGTCAAAAGTTCTTTCATGCCGGTAGATTACTCCTTATCAGGCCTCAAGCTTTTTCAGCAGGCCACGTACGGTATCGGTGGGCTGTGCGCCGTTTGCGATCCAGTACTTTGCGCGCTCCATGTCGACCTTGATCTTGTTTTCCACTGCGGAAGGATCGTAGGTGCCCAGCTCCTCGATGAAACGACCGTCACGGGGAGAACGGGAGTCAGCGACAACGATGCGGTAGAAGGGAGCCTTCTTTGCGCCCATTCTGCGAAGTCTGATTTTAACCATGTATTTTCACCTCCATAGAATTATTTCATATATTACAAACGCTAGTGCGTAAGTAAACAAAGTTTTTTCACTCAGAAGCCGAAGCCACCGGGGAAGCCGCCGCCCATACCGGGGAAACCGCCGCCCATGCGCCCCATCTTTTTCTGGAGCTTTCTCATGTTCTTGCCGGAAAGCTGCTTCATCATCTGCTGCATGGCCTCAAACTGCTTCAAAAGCCTGTTCACATCCACAACGGAAGTGCCGGAGCCTGCGGCAATGCGCTTTTTGCGGCTGGAGTTGAGCATTGAGGGGTTTTCACGCTCGGCCTTTGTCATGGAGAGTATTATTGCCTCCTGACGGGCCATAGCCTTCTCGTCCAGCTTTGCGCCCTTGAGGGCCTTGGCATCCATGCCGGGGATCATGCCCATCAGCTCGCCCAGATCACCCATGTTCTTTATCTGAGCCATCTGGTCAAGATAGTCGGCCAGAGTGAAGCGGTTGGCCTTGAGCCTTTCGGCAGCTTCAAGGGCCTTCTGCTGGTCAAAGCTCTGCTCGGCCTTTTCGATGAGGGTCAGCACATCGCCCATGCCCAGAATACGGGAAGCCATACGGTCCGGGTGGAAGGGCTCTATCATGTCCAGCTTTTCGCCTACGCCTATGAACTTGATGGGCTTGCCGGTGGCAGCTCTTATGGAAAGAGCCGCGCCGCCTCTGGCGTCGCCGTCCAGCTTGGAGAGCATTACGCCTGTTACGCCAAGTGCCTCGTCGAAGGCGGTGGCAGCGTTCACAGCGTCCTGACCGGTCATGGCATCGACCACCAGCATTATCTCGGCGGGCTCCACAGTGTCGCGGATGCGGCAAAGCTCGGCCATAAGCTCTTCATCTATATGCAGGCGGCCTGCGGTGTCCAGAAAAACAAGGTCGTTGCCGTGCTTTCTGGCGTGCTCGATAGCGGCCTTGGCAATCTCCACAGGGTCGGTCTGACCCATCTGGAAAACGGGAATGTTAAGCTGTGCGCCAACTGTTTCCAGCTGCTTTATTGCGGCGGGACGGTAGATATCACAGGCGACAAGCAAGGGGCGCTTGCCCTGCTTGCGCATGTAGGCTGCAAGCTTTGCGCCGTTGGTGGTTTTACCTGCACCCTGAAGACCGACCAGCATCACAACGCTTGGAAGCTTTGAGCTGATGTTGATCTTCTGGTTTTCGCTGCCCATGAGCTTGCACAGCTCTTCGTTGACTATCTTTATCACC
This sequence comes from Oscillospiraceae bacterium, assembly GCA_017398685.1. Classification (GTDB taxonomy): domain Bacteria; phylum Bacillota; class Clostridia; order Oscillospirales; family Oscillospiraceae; genus Limivicinus. The sequence continues at coordinate 530 of JAFQFH010000001.1, read as the reverse complement.
ATCTGGGCGGGGGAGAGCGCTTCCAGCACGTCGGCGCCGCTGGCCCTTTCAGTGACGGTCTTGGTAAACTCCTTGACGGTCTTGTAGCTTACGTCAGCCTCCAGAAGCGCCATGCGTACCTCGCGCATAGCCTCCTTGATGTCGGCCTGGGTAAGTCTGCCCTTGCCGCGAAGCTTCTTAAAAGCGGCATTCAGTTTTTCAGATAAGCTTTCAAACGCCATAGCTTACACCTCAAGCTTCATTGCCTCTATATCCCTTGCTGCTTCCTCCACAATTTTCGCTGCCCGGCCCTGAGTAAGCCCGGCCAGCTCCGCCATCTTTTCGGAAAGGCTTTCCAGAATCAGGCGGTTTTGGGTGAAGCGGCGGATAAGCCCCGTCTTTGCCTCAATCTCATTCAAAGCCGACTCTGCACGGCGGATATTGTCCCACACGCCCTGCCGGGAGATACCCAGCTGCTCGGCGATCTCGGACAGGGACAGATCCTCATTGTAGTGCATATCAAAGCAGTCCCGCTGCTTTTCGGTGAGCAG